>NZ_JBEXXQ010000003.1:42449-361020 GCF_040630525.1 Streptomyces sp. NPDC005799 | reverse complement strand
GGAAGCACGGTAACGTGTGGAGGTGACCGGTACTAATAGGCCGAGGGCTTGTCCTCAGTTGCTCGCGTCCACTGTGTTAGTTCTGAGGCAACGACTGTGTTTTTCCGGTCGAACTTCATAGTGTTTCGGTGGTTATAGCGTGAGGGAAACGCCCGGTTACATTCCGAACCCGGAAGCTAAGCCTTACAGCGCCGATGGTACTGCAGGGGGGACCCTGTGGGAGAGTAGGACGCCGCCGAACTCCTTTTAGAGCTCTGGCTCTTGGGCACACAAGCCCAGGAGCCAGAGCTTTTTTGCGTTGAGGTAAGGTCAGGGGGCATCGTCGGTTCGTTTCCCACAGGAGGCCCCCGGGTGGAGGTCCAGGAGACCCGTGTCCAGACGGACCGGGTCCTCACCATCCCCAACATCCTCAGCATGGCGCGTCTCGTCGGCGTGCCGATCTTCCTGTGGCTGATTCTGCGGCCTGAGTTCGGAGGACCCAAGAGTGACGGGTGGGCGCTGCTGGTGCTGGCCCTGAGCGGCATCAGTGACTACCTGGACGGCAAGCTGGCGCGGCGCTGGAACCAGATCAGCAGCCTCGGCCGGCTCCTCGACCCCGCAGCCGACCGGCTTTACATTCTCTCGACGTTGGTGGGTCTTACCTGGCGCGAGATTCTGCCGATCTGGTTGACTGCTGTACTTCTTGCGCGAGAGCTCGTCCTGCTGGTGATGGTGGGTATCCTCAGGCGACACGGGTATCCGCCGCCGCAGGTGAACTTCCTGGGCAAGGCCGCCACCTTCAACCTCATGTACGCCTTCCCGCTGCTGCTGCTCAGTGACGGAAGTGGATGGATCTCGTCACTCGCTGCTATTTTCGGATGGGCGTTCGCTGGATGGGGTACAACGCTCTACTGGTGGGCAGGAGTGCTCTACGTGGTACAAGTCCGCCGCCTGGTCCGTGCGGACGCCATGGCCGATTGAACTCACCGATTCCCGCCACCGTAGTGGCTCGATGGCCCCCGGTGGAAAAGTGCGGGAGAATCTGGACGGGTGAAGTCGGCTAGACCGTCGTCTGTTTGAGGAGGACGCTTCCGACATGAAGGCCGTCGTGATGGCCGGAGGCGAGGGCACACGCCTTCGCCCCATGACCTCGAGCATGCCCAAGCCGCTCCTGCCCGTGGCGAACCGCCCGATCATGGAGCATGTGCTGCGGCTGCTCAAAAGGCATGGGCTGAACGAGACCGTCGTAACTGTCCAGTTCCTGGCCTCCTTGGTCAAGAACTACTTCGGTGACGGCGAAGAGCTCGGTATGGAGCTTTCCTATGCCAATGAGGAGAAGCCACTCGGTACCGCCGGAAGCGTCAAGAACGCCGAAGAGGCGTTGAAGGACGATGCATTCCTCGTCATCTCCGGCGATGCGCTGACCGACTTCGACCTCACGGAGCTCATCAATTTCCACAAGGAAAAGGGTGCGCTCGTCACCGTGTGTCTGACGCGTGTGCCGAATCCCCTGGAATTCGGTATCACCATCGTCGACGAGGAAGGCAAGGTCGAGCGCTTCCTGGAGAAGCCGACCTGGGGGCAGGTCTTCTCCGACACCGTGAACACGGGCATCTACGTCATGGAGCCCGAGGTGTTCGACTATGTCGAGGCCGACGTGCCCGTCGACTGGTCCGGTGACGTCTTCCCGCAGTTGATGAAGGAAGGCAAGCCGGTCTACGGCTATGTCGCCGAGGGCTACTGGGAGGACGTCGGCACGCACGAGAGCTATGTGAAGGCGCAGGCCGATGTCCTGGAGGGCAAGGTCGACGTCGAGATCGACGGTTTCGAGATCTCGCCGGGCGTCTGGGTGGCGGAGGGTGCTGAAGTGCATCCGGACGCCGTGCTGCGCGGTCCCCTCTACATCGGGGACTACGCCAAGGTCGAGGCGGACGCCGAAATCCGTGAGCACACCGTCGTGGGTTCGAACGTCGTGGTGAAGAGCGGCGCTTTCCTGCACAAGGCCGTCGTGCACGACAACGTGTATGTGGGGCAGCACAGCAATCTGCGTGGCTGTGTCGTCGGAAAGAACACCGACATCATGCGTGCCGCCCGGATCGAGGACGGCGCGGTCATCGGGGACGAGTGCCTGATCGGTGAAGAATCGATCGTTCAGGGCAATGTGCGGGTCTATCCGTTCAAGACCATCGAGGCCGGCGCCTTCGTCAACACCTCGGTGATCTGGGAGTCCCGCGGCCAGGCGCATCTGTTCGGCGCCCGGGGTGTCTCCGGCATCCTGAACGTGGAGATCACGCCCGAGCTCGCCGTCCGCCTCGCCGGCGCGTACGCGACGACCCTCAAGAAGGGCTCCACCGTCACCACGGCCCGCGACCACTCCCGTGGCGCCCGTGCCCTCAAGCGGGCGGTGATCTCGGCTCTGCAGGCCAGCGCGATCGAGGTGCGGGACCTGGAGAACGTACCGCTGCCCGTGGCCCGCCAGCAGACCGCGCGAGGCAGTTCCGGCGGGATCATGATCCGGACCACGCCCGGTGTGCCGGACTCCGTGGACATCATGTTCTTCGACGGACAGGGCGCGGACCTCTCGCAGGGCAGCCAGCGCAAGCTGGACCGGGTTTTCGCGCGGCAGGAGTACCGGCGTGCCTTCCCCGGTGAGATCGGGGACCTGCACTTCCCGGCGAGCGTCTTCGACTCGTACACGGGTTCGTTGCTGCGCAATGTCGACACCACCGGGATCGCCGAGTCCGGGCTGAAGGTCGTCGTCGACGCGTCGAACGGAAGTGCGGGGCTGGTCCTGCCCAGCCTGCTCGGGAAGCTCGGCGTGGACTCGCTGACCATCAACCCCGGCCTCGACGAGTCGCGGCCCACCGAGTCGGCCGATGTGCGGCGCTCGGGGCTGGTGCGGCTCGGTGAGATCGTGGCGTCCTCGCGGGCGGCTTTCGGTGTGCGCTTCGACCCCGTCGGTGAGCGGCTCTCGCTCGTCGACGAGAAGGGACGGATCGTCGAGGACGACCGGGCACTGCTCGTGATGCTCGACCTGGTGGCCGCCGAGCGGCGCAGCGGCCGTGTGGCGCTGCCGGTGACGACCACGCGGATCGCCGAGCAGGTCGCGGCGTACCACGGGACGCAGGTGGAGTGGACGACGACCTCGCCCGACGACCTCACCCGCGTCGGACGTGACGAGACGACCATCTTCGGCGGTGACGGCAAGGGCGGGTTCATCGTCCCGGAGTTCAGCAGCGTCTTCGACGGTACGGCCGCCTTCGTCCGGCTGATCGGGCTGGTGGCGCGGACGCAGCTCACGCTCAGCCAGATCGACGCGCGGATTCCGCGTGCGCACGTCCTGAAGCGTGATCTGGCGACGCCCTGGGCCGTCAAGGGGCTTGTGATGCGGCGCGTGGTCGAAGAGGCGGGAGATCGCTTCGTGGACACCACCGACGGCGTGCGGGTGGTGGAGACCGACGGACGCTGGGTGATGGTGCTGCCCGACCCGGCCGAGGCGGTCACCCATCTGTGGGCGGAGGGCCCGGACGACGCCTCCGCGCAGGCCCTGCTGGACGAGTGGTCGGCGGTCGTGGACAGCGCCGGGCGCTGAGGTAAAGCCGCAGCACACGCGCGTGCCGGACAAGTGTCCCCAAGGGGGCCTGTCCGGCACGCCGGTGGGGCCATTCGGAGGTAGTGGTCGCGACGTGCGACGATGTGCGGCATGCCGCAGCAGCCCCCCATTCGGAGCACACCCACGCGCCCTTCGCGGCCGGACGCGTCCATGTTCCTGCTCACCAACGTCATGGACCACAGCCTCGACGACGGCTACGCCGAGGCGGCCGCCCGCAAGAAGGCGGAGGGCGCCGGCGGGCTGCCCCGGACACTCAGTGCGAAGCTCGGCCTGGCGGCCGGGCTGGTCCTCGCGGCTCTCGTCGTCACCGTCGGCGCGGCACAGGCGCGCGTGGCGGCGCCGGTCGTGGCCAAGGAGCGCCAGGAGCTGATCGACCGCATCGACCGTGAGACGGCGAGTGCGGACAAGCTGGAAGCCTCCGTCGACAAGCTGCGCGACGACGTGAGCGCGCGGCAGCGCGAGGCGCTGAAGAAGAGCGGGGCGGGCGACCAGTCGGAGCTCGTGGGCGTCCTGTCGGGCGCCGTCGCAGTCCACGGTCCCGGCGTGAAACTGGTCGTGAACGACGCGAAGGAAGCCACCAGCGGCGGCAACGGCGACCCGCGCGAGACCTCGGACTTCTCCGACACGGGCCGGGTCCGTGACCGTGACATGCAGCGTGTCGTCAACGGGCTGTGGGAGTCGGGGGCCGAAGCCATCTCGATCAACGGCCAGCGCTTGACGGCGCTGTCGGCGATCAGGGCCGCGGGTGACGCCATACTGGTCGACAACAGGCCACTTGTTCCGCCGTACACGGTGATAGCCGTGGGGGACGGCAAGCAGCTGAGCACCCGGTTCCAGGACAGCGTCGACGGACTGTATCTGCATGCGCTGCAGGAGAACTACGGCATCCGGACCAGCATCTCCGTGGAGGGCGACCTCCGGCTGCCCGCCGCACCGAGTGTGATCGTACGTACAGCACAGCCGAGCACCGAGAAAACTGAGAAGGGCACATCGTGATCGCCGTACTGGGCCTCGTCGTGGGAGTCGTGGCCGGACTGTTGGTCCGGCCTGAGGTTCCGGCGGTCGTCGAGCCTTATCTGCCGATCGCCGTCGTCGCGGCGCTCGACGCCGTCTTCGGTGGTCTGCGGGCCATGCTCGACGGCATCTTCGACGACAAGGTCTTCGTCGTGTCGTTCCTGTCCAACGTGGTCGTGGCCGCGCTGATCGTGTTCCTGGGCGACAAGTTGGGCGTGGGCGCCCAGCTGTCCACCGGCGTCGTCGTGGTCCTCGGCATCCGGATCTTCTCCAACGCCGCGGCGATCCGCCGGCATGTGTTCCGGGCGTGAGGCCGATGAGCGAGAAGGACGACAAGCCCGAGAACAGGCTCCGCAAGGAACTTCCCGAAGAGGTGCCGACGGAGGCACCTGAGGCTGCTGAGGCGAAGCCCGAGGCCGTCGAGGAAGCTCCCGAGGAGAAGGAGCCGGCGCTGACCGGGCGCCAGCGGCTCGTCGACGGTCTGTGGCCGCCGCGTGTCACCCGGGCCCAACTGATCGTCGCCGTCCTGCTGTTCGGCCTGGGCTTCGGACTGGCCATCCAGGTGGCCTCCAACAGCGACAGCGACAGTGCCCTGCGTGGCGCTCGGCAGGAGGACCTCGTACGCATCCTCGATGAACTCGACGACCGTACGCAGCGTCTTGACGACGAGAAGCAGGGGCTGGAGAAGCAGCGCGGCGAGTTGGAGAACAGCTCCGACCAGGCCGAGGAGGCCCGGAAGCAGACGATCGAGAAGGAGAAGCAACTGGGCATTCTGGCTGGCACGGTCGCCGCACAGGGGCCCGGTATCAGCATGACGATCGAGGACGCGAAGGGAGCGGTCGAGTCGGACAGTCTGCTCGACACGATCCAGGAGCTGCGCGCGGCGGGGGCGGAGGCGATCCAGGTGAACGGAGTGCGCGTGGTGGCCAGCACCTACTTCACGGATTCGGGCAAGAGCGTCACGGTGGACGGGAACAAGATCAAAGCGCCCTATCGTTTCAAGGTCATCGGCAAGCCGGCGGACCTCGAGCCGGCGCTCAACATCCCTGGAGGCGTGGTGCAGACTCTTGAGAAGGAGCAGGCCACGGTCACTGTCGAGCGGTCGAACAAGATCGTCGTGGACGCCTTGCGAGCGGCGAAGCAGCCTGACTACGCTCGGTCGTCCTCCCAGTGAACCGGCGGTGCATGGGGGGCGTCCGGCAGGGGCATGAGGTTGCGGGGGGTCGGCGCACCGAACGGGTGGTGCGTGGTGGAAACTGTCTGGTGGATACGGACGTTGTGAGAATGTCCGGGTCGGCCGGCGTAATGAGTCAGGGTTCGTCCTGCCCCACGGGCGGGTCTGTTTCGGTCAAGGGGAATCGCCCGTGAAGTTGTTTGCGAAGTTGTTCGGCAAGAGCGCGCGAGAGGGCAGCGACAATGCCACCGCCCGCCATCGCGCACAGCCCGACGCGGAGGGTCAGCGTCCGCTGTTCCGGGACCAGGTCGGTGGTCCGGGCGGTGACATTTCCGGAGGTCAGGGCGCGCCGTCTGTTGACCCTGCGCAGTCCGGCGGCATAGGTTTCGGGCAACCGTCAACCTCAACTACGGGTGGAGGGTTTTCCCCTATGTCGGCCCTGGTGTGTACGAGGTGCGGTAACCGCAACGCGGAGAACAGCCGCTTCTGCTCCAACTGCGGCGCCCCGCTGCGGGCCGGGGCCACCCCCGAGCGCCCCTCGGAGACGACGTCCACGATCTCCATCTCCGGCCTGGAGGCCTACGACGCCGAGGTCACCGGGCAGACACAGCTTCCCGCCCTCTCGCCCGAGGCCCAGGCGGCCGTGGACGCGCTGCCCATGGGTTCCGCGCTCCTCGTCGTGCGCCGCGGCCCCAACTCGGGCAGCCGTTTCCTGCTGGACAGCGATCTGACCACGGCCGGCCGCCACCCGCAGAGCGACATCTTCCTGGACGACGTGACCGTCTCGCGCCGTCACGTGGAGTTCCGCCGGGGCGGGGACGGCTCCTTCACGGTGGCCGACGTCGGCAGCCTCAACGGCACGTACGTCAACCGCGAGCGGATCGACCAGGTCGCCCTGAACAACGGCGACGAGGTGCAGATCGGCAAGTACCGGCTGGTGTTCTACGCGAGCCAGCGGGGCTACTGACCCTCCCCGGAGAAGGTCCATGCTGCAATCACCGAGCGGCGGTTCCGGGCACGGGGCCGCCGCCGCGGACAGTGGGCTGATGAGCATCGGCACGGTGCTGAACGTGCTGCGTGACGAGTTCCCCGAGGTCACCATCTCCAAGATCCGCTTCCTGGAGTCGGAGGGGCTCGTCGAGCCGCAGCGGACCCCTTCGGGCTATCGGAAGTTCACCGCCGGTGACGTCGAGCGTCTCGGTCATGTCCTGAGGATGCAGCGGGACCACTATCTGCCGCTCAAGGTGATCCGCGAGCATCTGGACGCCATGGAGCGCGGCGAGGCTCTGCCGCTGCCCGTCGTGAACCGTCAGCGGGACGGCGAGACCGTCCTGGAGCCGCTGGAGGGCCCCACCGCCGCCCGGATCGGACGGGCCGAGCTGCTCGCCGCGGCGGGCATCGACGAGCAGGAGCTGAAGGAGTGGGAGTCGTACGGGCTGCTCACTCCGCTGCCGGACGGGGTGTACGACGCCGAGGCTGTCACCGTGGCCTCCCTCGTCGTCGAGCTCGGGCGGTTCGGGATCGAGCCACGGCACCTGCGGGCCATGAAGGCCGCCGCGGACCGTGAGGCGGGCCTCGTGGACCAGGTGGTGGCCCCGCTGAAGCGGCACCGCAATCCCCAGACCAGGGCGCACGCGGAGGCCCGTACGAAGGAGCTGGCGGCGCTCGCGGTGAGGCTGCACGCGGCGCTGGTGCAGACCGCGCTCGGCGTCCGCCTGCCCTGAGCGGGCGCGAGGCGAAGGCCGGATCGGCCCCCCGTTCCCTGCCCGACTACCCAAACGTCCCGGGCACGGCCTAGGGTTGCTGTGTGAACGAGCTCGATGTCGTAGGTGTCCGGGTCGAAATGCCCTCCAACCAACCGATCGTGCTCCTGCGGGAAGTGGGAGGCGACCGTTACCTCCCCATCTGGATCGGGCCTGGGGAGGCGACGGCGATCGCCTTCGCCCAGCAGGGCATGGCTCCCGCCCGGCCGCTGACCCACGACCTGTTCAAGGACGTGCTGGAGGCCGTCGGCCAGGAGCTCACCGAAGTGCGCATCACGGATCTGCGTGAGGGCGTCTTCTACGCGGAGCTGGTCTTCGCCAGCGGGGTCGAGGTGAGCGCCCGCCCCTCCGACGCCATAGCGCTCGCGCTGCGCACCGGGACGCCGATCTACGGCAGCGACGGAGTGCTCGACGACGCCGGCATCGCGATCCCGGACGAGCAGGAGGACGAGGTGGAGAAGTTCCGCGAGTTCCTCGACCAGATCTCGCCGGAGGACTTCGGCACCAGCAGCCAGTGACGCGCGGCCGGCCCGGCGGACCAGCGGTCCGTGACGGGCCGGTTGTGTCCGGTGACCACACAAATGCCGGCATTTGCCACCGGCGCGTGAGAGCGTCCTGCGACTCGTCCCGAGCGCATTCGGCTAGCCTTTCCCCGCGGTGGGGTACGGGAAACCACTCTTAGGGTGATTATCACTCGGCGTGCCGAGTGTGGCGGTCGTTGACGCACCCCTGGTGGCTGCCTACCTTCGAGGAGGCAGGTCAAGGACGGAGGTCGGCGTGAGAAGCAGCGGCGACGGTACGGCTGGGGGTGCCCCCGGGCGTGAGGTCGGGTCGAGCCTTCCGTACCCGCTTCACAGCAGCGCGGCCGATCACGCTCCCCAGCGACCGACGGCCGTGCCCAGCAGCGGAGGGGCGACGTCCATGACGTCCGAGCAGATCGGCTACCGCGGTCCCACGGCCTGCGCGGCCGCCGGTATCACCTACCGGCAACTCGACTACTGGGCGCGCACCGGGCTCGTGGAGCCGAGCGTGCGGCCCGCGTACGGGTCGGGGACGCAGCGGTTGTACAGCTTCCGGGACGTGGTCGTCCTGAAGATCGTCAAGCGGTTCCTGGACACCGGCGTGTCGCTGCAGAACATCCGCACGGCCGTGCAGCACCTGCGGGAGCGCGGCTTCCGGGACCTGGAGCGCATGACGCTGATGAGCGACGGCGCCACGGTCTACGAGTGCACCTCGCCGGACGAGGTCCACGCCCTGCTCCAGGGCGGCCAGGGGATCTTCGGGATCGCCGTCGGGGTGGTCTGGCGGGACGTCGAGAGCGCGCTGTCCCAGCTGCACGGCGAGCGGATCGACACCGGCGAGACCCTCGTCGGTCAGAACCCGGCGGACGAGCTGGCGCGGCGGCGCAACCGGGCCGTCTGAGGCGCGGGCGCGGGCCGCCCGACGTCGTACGGGGGCATTGTCAGTGGCGTAGGGCAGCATCGGAGACGTGAGAAACGCGCCCACGATCCTGCATCTCGACATGGATGCCTTCTACGCCTCGGCGGAGCAGGCGTCCAAGCCGAGTCTGCGCGGGAAGGCCGTGGTCGTGGGCGGGCTGGGGCCGCGTGGGGTGGTGGCCACGGCCTCGTACGAGGCGCGGGTCTTCGGGGTGCGGTCCGCGATGCCGATGGCCCAGGCGCGGCGGCTGGCGCCGAACGCCGCGTATCTGGTGCCGCGGTTCGGCTTCTACCGGGCGATCAGCGAGCAGGTCATGGGGCTGCTGCACGAGCTGTCGCCGCTGGTCGAGCCGTTGAGCCTGGACGAGGCGTTCGTGGACCTGGAGGCCGGTGAGGCGGCCTGGGACGAGGCGTCGGCCAGGCTGGTGGGGGAGAAGCTGCGCGCCGACATACGGACCGGCACGGGGCTCACCGGGTCCGTCGGGCTCGCCGCGTCCAAGATGCTCGCCAAGATCGCCTCCGAGGAGGCCAAGCCCGACGGACTGGTGCTGATCGAGCCGGGGACCGAGCGGGCGCTGCTCGGGCCGATGTCCGTGCGGACGCTGCCCGGGGTGGGGCCGGCGACGGGCGATCATCTGCGGCGGGCCGGGATCACCACGGTCGACGACATCGCGGAGGCCGGGGAGGACGAGCTGGTACGGCTGCTCGGCAAGGCGCACGGGCACGCGCTGTATGCCATGGCGCTGGCGCACGACGACCGGCCCGTGGTCGCCGAGCGGGAGGCGAAGTCGGTGTCGGTCGAGGACACCTACGACGTGGACATCCACGACCGGATCCGGGTGGGGCTGGAGGTGCAGCGGCTGGCGGACCGGTGCGTGCGAAGACTGCGTGCCGCGGGGCTGTCGGGGCGGACGATCGTACTGAAGGTGCGGCGGTACGACTTCTCCACGCTGACCCGGTCCGAGACCTTGCGGGGGCCCACGGACGATCCCGCGGTGGTGCGGGAGGCCGCGGCGCGGCTGCTGGACGCCGTGGACACGACGGGAGGCGTGCGGCTGCTGGGGGTGGGGGTGAGCGGGCTGGCCGACTACACCCAGGAGGATTTGTTCGCGCAGGCCGCCGGGGATGCGACGGGGATGGAGCATTCCGGGGACGAGGGGGTGGAGGAGCCCGTCGAGGAGCAGGTGACCGTGGTCGAGCGGCGGTGGCCGGCGGGGCATGACGTCCGGCATGGCGAGTTCGGGCACGGGTGGGTGCAGGGGAGCGGGCTGGGGCGGGTGACCGTGCGGTTCGAGACGCCGTGGTCCGGGCCCGGGAGGGTGCGGACGTTCCGGGTCGACGACCCTGAACTGGAGGCGGCCGAACCCTTGCCGTTGGTCGCGGAGAGACCCGGGGTTTCGGTGGACGGGGGTGGCGTGTGAGCTGGGGTGGAGTGTGAACTGGGGTGGAGTGTGAGGTGGTGTGTGACCTGGGCCGGTTGTGGGTGTCGGCGGGGCGCGGGTCAGGCGTCCGCGTCCTCCTGGCCCGCGAGTCTGCCGAAGTCGCGGTCCGGGAGCGAGGGGGGTGAGGCCAGGTGGAGGCCGTAGTGGTGGTAGAGCTGGAGTTCCTGCTCGGGGGAGAGGTGGCGGCCCACGCCGAAGTCGGGGGCGTCCTTGATCAGGGCCCGGTCGAAGGGGACGTGGAGGGTGCCCTCGACCAGCTCGCTGGGCTCCAGGGGGACGAAGGCGTCGCGGGAGAAGAGACCCGTGCGTATGGCCGCCCACTCCGGCACGCCGGTGGCGTCGTCGAGATAGACCTCGTCGATGGTGCCGATCTTCGTGCCGTTGCGGTCGAACGCCTTGCGGCCGATCAGGTTGCGCGGATCGATGTCGGTCTGCACGGGCCCTCCACATGGTCGCAACTCATCCGTAAGCACTACGAAAGTGCACATCGGGCGACGCGGCCACTCGAGCCGCGCTGTAGAGCGCACTGGTACTCTGTCAACGGCTGATGACCCCGCGCGGGAGAGTCCTCCGGGTGACACCGGAGGCGCCGAAGGAGCAAATCCTCCCCGGAATCTCTCAGGCTCACGTACCGCACGGACGAGGTCACTCTGGAAAGCAGGGCGGGTGTCACGGCTTCCGCCCTCACCGACGGTGAAAACCGGGAGCTTTCGGGCGACCCGGTGAAGCTCTCAGGTCGAGATGACAGAGGGGGAGGCCGTTCGGGTACCCGTGCCGTGGTGCCCCTCGAAGGTCGTGTCAGACCAGGAGGCCTCCGCAAATGACCGCCCATCGCACTCCGCTCTCCGAGCTCGAGAAGGGGATCCCCTTCGAGCAGCGCCACATCGGGCCCGACCAGGAAGCCCGGGCGAAGATGCTCGCCCACATCGGGTACGGCTCGCTGGACGAGCTGACCACCGCCGCGGTGCCGGACGTCATCAGGAACGCCGATGCCCTGGAGCTGCCGGGAGCGCGGACCGAGGCCGAGGTGCTGGCCGAGCTGCGTTCGCTGGCCGACCGCAACCAGGTGCTCGGCTCCATGATCGGGCTCGGGTACTACGGCACCTTCACCCCGCCCGTGATCCTGCGGAACGTGATGGAGAACCCCGCCTGGTACACGGCGTACACCCCGTACCAGCCCGAGATCTCCCAGGGGCGGCTCGAGGCCCTGCTCAACTTCCAGACCATGGTCGCCGACCTCACCGGACTGCCCACCTCCGGTGCCTCGCTGCTCGACGAGGGGACGGCGGCGGCCGAGGCCATGTCCCTGTCCCGCCGTATGGGGAAGAACAAGAAGGGCCTGTTCCTGGTCGACGCGGACGTGCTGCCGCAGACCATCGCCGTGATCGAGACCCGCGCCGAGCCGACGGGCGTGGAGGTCGTGGTCGCCGACCTGAGCGACGGCATCCCGGCCGAGGTCGCCGGGCGGGAGATCAACGGCGTGCTGGTCCAGTACCCCGGCGCCTCCGGTGCCGTACGCGACATCAAGGCGGTGATCGACCAGGCGCACGAACTGGGTGCCCTGGTGACCGTCGCCGCCGATCTGCTCGCCCTCACCCTGCTGAAGTCGCCCGGCGAGCTCGGGGCCGACATCGCGGTGGGGACGACCCAGCGCTTCGGTGTGCCGATGGGCTTCGGCGGGCCGCACGCGGGCTACATGGCCGTGCGCGAGAAGTTCGCGCGCAGCCTGCCCGGGCGGCTCGTGGGCGTGTCGGTGGACGCGGACGGGCACCAGGCGTACCGGCTGGCCCTGCAGACGCGTGAGCAGCACATCCGGCGGGAGAAGGCCACCAGCAACATCTGCACCGCGCAGGTGCTGCTCGCGGTCATGGCCGGGATGTACGCCGTGTACCACGGTCCCGAGGGGCTGCGGAGCATCGCCTGGCGCACGCACCGCTACGCCACGATCCTCGCCGAGGGTCTGAAGGCCGGAGGCGTCGAGGTGGTGCACGGGGCGTACTTCGACACGCTCACCGTGCGGGTCCCCGGACGGGCCGGCGAGGTCGTCGCGGACGCCCGGGACAACGGCGTCAACCTGCGCCTCGTCGACGCCGACCAGGTGTCGATCGCGTGCGACGAAACGACCGGGCGGGCCCAGCTGGCGGCCGTGTGGGCGGCCTTCGGGGTCGATGGCGACGTCGAGACGCTGGACGCGGTCGCCGGGGCGGCCCTGCCCGAGGACCGGCTGCGCCGGGACGACTTCCTCACCCACCCCGTGTTCCACCAGCACCGCTCCGAGACCGCCATGCTGCGCTACCTGCGCCGGCTGGCCGACCGGGACTACGCGCTCGACCGGGGCATGATCCCGCTGGGCTCCTGCACCATGAAGCTCAACGCGACCACCGAGATGGAGCCGGTCACCTGGCCCGAGTTCGGTCAGCTGCACCCCTTCGCGCCGGCCCAGCAGGCGCAGGGCTACCTCACGCTCATCCACGAGCTGGAGGAACGTCTCGCCGAGGTCACCGGGTACGACAAGGTGTCGCTGCAGCCGAACGCCGGGTCGCAGGGCGAACTGGCCGGGCTGCTGGCCGTACGCGGATACCACCGGGCCAACGGGGACGAGCAGCGGACCGTGTGTCTGATCCCGTCCTCCGCGCACGGCACGAACGCCGCCAGCGCCGTGATGGCCGGGATGAAGGTCGTCGTCGTGAAGACCGCCGAGGACGGCGAGATCGACGTGGAGGACCTGCGGGCGAAGATCGAGCAGTACCGCGACGAGCTGGCCGTGCTGATGATCACGTACCCCTCGACGCACGGGGTGTTCGAGGAGCACGTCGCCGACATCTGCGCGCAGGTGCACGAGGCCGGCGGGCAGGTCTACGTCGACGGCGCCAACCTCAACGCGCTGGTCGGCCTCGCCAAGCCGGGCCACTTCGGCGGGGACGTCTCGCACCTGAACCTGCACAAGACCTTCTGCATCCCGCACGGCGGCGGCGGTCCGGGCGTCGGCCCGGTGGGTGTGCGCTCGCACCTGGCGCCGTACCTGCCGAACCACCCGCTGCAGCCGGAGGCCGGCCCGGAGACCGGCGTGGGGCCCATCTCGGCCGCGCCCTGGGGTTCCGCGGGCATTCTGCCGATCTCCTGGGCGTACCTCCGGCTCATGGGCGGTGAGGGGCTCAAGCGGGCCACGCAGGTGGCCGTGCTGTCCGCCAACTACATCGCCAAGCGGCTCGAGCCGCACTACCCGGTGCTCTACACCGGGCCCGGCGGCCTGGTCGCGCACGAGTGCATCATCGACCTGCGGCCGCTCACCAAGGCGACCGGGGTGAGCGTCGACGACGTGGCCAAGCGGCTGATCGACTACGGCTTCCACGCCCCGACCATGTCCTTCCCGGTGGCCGGCACGCTGATGATCGAGCCGACCGAGTCCGAGGACCTGACCGAGCTGGACCGGTTCTGCGACGCGATGATCGCCATCCGCGCGGAGATCGAGAAGGTCGGCGCGGGCGAGTGGCCGGCGGACGACAGCCCGCTGCGCAACGCGCCGCACACCGCCGGCGCCCTGGGTGGCGAGTGGGAGCACGCGTACACGCGCGAGGAGGCCGTCTTCCCGGCCGGTGTCTCGGCCGCCGACAAGTACTGGCCGCCGGTGCGGCGGATCGACCAGGCCTTCGGCGACCGCAACCTGGTGTGCTCCTGCCCGCCGCTGGACGCCTACGAGGACTGAGCCGGTCGTGGATGAGGGCCCCGCTTCGGCGGGGCCCTCTTCGTGTCAGGCCGTGGCCAGGGACACCTCGGTCGACTTGATCAGCGCGACGACGGACGCGCCGGTCGTCAGGCCCAGGTCGGTCACGGCGTCCCTGGTGATCGCGGAGGTCAGTTCGCCGCCCTCGACCGCGACCTTCACGGAGGCCATGGCGCCGCCGGTGGCGATGTCGGTGATCGTGCCGGGCAGTTGGTTGCGGATGGACAGGCCCGGGACCGGCGCGGTGGCCAGGGACACCTCCGTCGACTTCACCAGGGCGCGTACGGCGGTCCCCGCGGTGAGGCCGAGTTCCTCGACGGACTCCAGTGTGATCGCCGCGGTGATCTCCTGGCCGCCGGTGAGGCGGACCTTGACGGTGGCCATGACCTCGCCGGGGGTGACGGCGGTGACCGTGCCGGGGATCTGGTTGCGGATGCTCAGGCTCATGGGAACGCCTCGCGGAAGATGGGGGATTGGTGGGGCCTGTGGGCGTTTGCGCCCACGGGTCACCGTAGTCGCCGCGGGGCGTTCCGGCCGGGAGGTCAGACGCGGTCGATGTGGACGTTCGTCGACTTCACGCGGGCCGTGGCCTCCATGCCGACCTCCAGGCCCAGCTCCTCCACGGCCTCCCGAGTCAGCAGGGAGACCAGACGGTGCGGACCGGCCTGGATCTCGACCTGCGCGGCCACGTCGCCGAGTTTGATCGCGGTGACGATGCCGGGGAAGGCGTTGCGGACCGAGGTGTACGAGGTCCCCTCCTCGCCGGTGCCCGCCTTGGCGAGTTCCACGGAGAAGGCGGCTAGGTCCCGGCCGTCGATGAGTCGCCGCCCGCCCTCGTCGCGATGGGTCACCACGCGGCCGGCGTTCGCCCAGCGCCGCGCGGTGTCCGGGCTGACGCCGAGCAGCCGCGCCGCCTGGCCGATCGTGTAGCTCTGCATGCCGTAACGATAGGGGCGTGGCCGGGAGCCGGTGGAAAGGGCCGGTGCGAAAGCGGTGCCGTGGGCGAAGGTGGTCGGGACGGCGCCGGGTATGTCCGCGGTGGTGGGGCCGAGGCCTTTGACGCCGACGAGGTGAGCGATCCGGTGACCGGGCGGCATTCCACCCGGCGACGGCGGTCCACTCCGCGTGCTGGTCCGCGGCCACCCTGATGGCCGTCCTGGCAGGAGGCCGCCAGGACGAGCACGACGCCGTCGCTGTCGTCAGGACAGGCCCAGCGCGGTCTCATCGTCGATTCGGTGGCCGAGGCGCGCCTGCCTGCCCTGGCGCGGGGTGCCGCGTTCGATGGAGCGGCGCACGCTCCTGTCGAGTTCGTGCCACATCAGGGGGGCGGCCTTCAGGACGCGGGGGTCGAGTTCGAGCGGGCGCGGTGGGCGTCGCGCGGCACCAGGTGGGTGGAGGCGCCGCTGTACTGCCGGACGGCGATCAGTGCGTCCGTGCGCACCAGGCGCCCGCTCAGGGGCCGCGTGCGGTCGGCCGGCCAGGGCCCGCGGGGAGGGCGCGCGGTGCGCTGAGGGTCGTGGTCATCGCGCGGAACGCGAGGGCGCCACCCGCGGCGAGCCGGGCACTGCCACGCCAGTGGCGGTCCCCGACCGGGCTCGGGCGTCTGCTGCCGGGCATGGGGCGACGGTGGGGCGCCCTCAATGGCTGGGCGCCACCGCTGAGGGGGCGCTGACGCCGTACGTCGGCTTCCTGGGGGGCCTTACGCGGAGGGGATGCGCGTGCTCAGCCGGTGTGGACCCGGGGGCGCCGCGCGCGGTCCGGTTCCGCTTCCCGCAGGACCTCCCGGGTGACCGGGGCGACCTCGCCCTGGCCGAAGAGGAAGAAGCGCAGGAAGTTGGCGAAGGGGGTGCCCTCGGTCCACTCGAAGTAGATGTGCGGGATGCAGCCCGTGGCGTCGCGCACGTGGAGGGCGAGGGCGGCCAGGGCGTTGGGGATGGAGGAGGACTCCAGTGTGAGGACGCGGTAGCGGTTGTGCAGGACCTCGCCGTGCACCGTCAGGCCCGCCTCGAACTCGGACGGGTCGGTGACCGTGACCTCCACGAAGACGAAGTCCTCGCCGGGGATGTCGTTGTCGGCGCGGATCTGCTCGATCTTGTCGCGGTACTCGGCCTTGTCGCGTCGGCCGGGCTCGTTGGCGATGAACCGTATCTTCCGGCTGGACACGTCCCGGATGAATCGTTGTGCCATGTCGTCGAGCTCGACATGCGTGACACGCAGCTCGAAGGCGCGGGCCAGCCGGGACAGCAGGGAGACCAGGATGATGCCCGCGATGAAGCAGGCGCCGATCTTGACGCCGTCCGGGCGTTCGACGACGTTCGCACCGGTGACGTAGAGCAGGACCGCCGAGACGATGCCGAAGCCGATGGTCCAGCCGCGCTGGCCCGCGCGCCGGGCGGCGATGGTCACCGCGATCGCGGCCGACGACATGAGCACCAGGACGCCGGTGGCGTAGGCGCCACCCTGGGCGTCGACGTTCGCGTCGAAGATCCAGGTGACGAGGAAGGCGATCAGGGTGAACACGATGACCATGGGCCGTACGGCGCGGGCCCAGTGCGGGGCCATGCCGTAGCGGGGCAGGTAGCGCGGCATCAGGTTGAGCAGCCCGGCCATCGCGGAGGCGCCGGCGAACCACAGGATGGCGATGGTCGAGACGTCGTAGACCGTGCCGAAGGCGCCGCCCAGGTACTGGTGCGCGAGGTAGGCCAGGGCACGGCCGTTGGCCTGGCCGCCGGTCTTGAACTCCTTCTCCGGGATCAGCACCGTGGTGATGAAGCTGGTGGCGATCAGGAAGACGCTCATGATCAGGGCGGCGGTCGTCAGCAGCTTCTTGGTGTCCCGGATACGGCCCTTGGGGCTCTCCTCGGTGTCACCGGCGTCGCCCCGGACGTGCGGCATGACCGCGACGCCGGTCTCGAAGCCGGACAGACCGAGCGCCAGCTTCGGGAAGACCAGCAAGGAGACGCCGATCATGGCGAAGACGTTCCCGTGCTCAGCGGTGAGGGCGCTGGTCCAGTCGGTGACCACATGGCCCTCGGTGAGGACGTGCCAGAAGCCGACGGCCACGACCACGGCGTTGAGCCCGAGGTAGGCGGCCACCAGGGCGACCGCGACGCCGATGGCCTCCAGGAAGCCCTTGAGGAAGACCGCGCCGAGCAGGGCGACCAGGACCAGTGTGATCACCATCTGCTGGCCGTGCAGGGTGCTGGTCAGGTGCGGGTTCTCGATGAGGTGGGTCGAGGCGTCGGCGGCCGACAGGGTGATGGTGATGAGGAAGTCGGTGGCGGCGAAGCCCAGCAGGGCGAGGACGAACAGCTTGCCCTTCCAGAAGGACAGCAGCCGCTCCAGCATGGCGATCGAGCCCTCGCCGTGCGGGCTCTCCTCGGCGACCCGGCGGTAGACGGGCAGGGCGCCGGCCAGGGTGACGATCACGAGCACGACGGTCGCGACCGGTGAGAGGAGACCGGCCGCCAGGGCCGCGATGCCGGGCTGGTAGCCGAGGGTCGAGAAGTAGTCCACACCGGTCAGACACATGACCCGGTACCAGCGCTGGCCCTTGTGCGGGGGCTCCGGCTGGGCGTGCGGGGCCTGCTGGATCCCCTTGCCCATGTCGGCCAGCCCCTCCAGCATCCAGGCGCGCATACGGCTGGGAGGGTGTTCGGTCGTGGCCATCGGCGTGCTCCTGATGTGCGGGCCGTCGTGTGGTTCTGGCCATCACGCGGACGGCGGCACCAGCGTAAGCGGAGAGTTACGTGTGGGCCCACGGATGAGACGGTCGAGGGCGTCAATCTTGCGTTAAGACTCGCTGGCGGGGGCGCTGACGGACATGTGGCGGGCCGACTTGCACGGATTCGCCGAGTTCTGGGCCGTATGGGGGCCGGAGCCGCGTCCCGAGTGGTGGACACCCTCTGTCATGGCGGGGCCGGTCCAGGGAGCGCCGGAGGCGCCAGCGGTGGATCAGGTCGGGTGACGCGGCGGGCACGGTTCCCGGGTGCTCGGTCAGCCGGTCGCGGGCGGCGGCCTCCTCGCGGTGCCCTGGGCGATGAGGGTGACGACCACGACCGGGGTGGTCAGTGCGAGCGCCGCAGGCTCGACGGGGGCGGTACTCGCCGCGTCTTGGCGTGGTCTTGACGTAATCTTGGATGCTGTCAGGTACACGGCTGGAACAGTCCTCATGGTGCCTGCCGTTCAGCCTGATGTGACGTCAACTCTCCCCGCCCCCCTGCCAGCCGGTCAGAGATCGCAGCACATGGTGATCTGCGGCGACGACGGACTCGCACACCGGCTGGCCGTAGAACTGGACGCCGTGTGCGGCGAGATCGTCACCGTCGTGCTGCCCTCCACGAGCGACGAGCACGGCGCGCGGATCGCCGCGCTGCACCAGGATCCGGACTCGCCGGTCGAACTGCATGTCTCCGCCCGCCCCGACGAGCGGACGCTGCGCGCGGCGGGCGTCGAGCGGGCCGCCGCGCTCGCCCTCACCTACCGTGACGACCAGGTCAACATGACGGGCGCCCTGCTGGCCCGGACCGTGAACCCCTCGGTGCGGCTGGTGGTGCGGATGTTCGACGGTGAGCGCGGCCGGCATCTGGAGCGGCTGCTGGACCGGGCGGCGGGGCTGTGCGACGACCTCGGCCAGGACACCTCCACCACGGTGCTGTCCGACGCCGACACCGCCGTACCGGAACTGGTGGCGGCCGCCGCGGTGGGCCATGGGCACACCCTCCAGGTCGAGGGGAAGGTCTTCCGCGGGGTCGTACGCCCCGCCGGTACGCAGCCGCACACCACCGACCTGGCCACGCTCGCCGTCCTGTCCGGCGCCCACCAGGACGATCCCGCGAGCCGGGACAGCGCGGAGACCGCGGGCGAGGACGGCATTCGATTGCTGCCCGACGACCGGACTGCGTACCACCGGCAGTTCACGCACGGACGGCTGATGCTGGAGGAGGTCAGCCATCCCGCGGCCGAACAGACCGCGCGGACCCGGCGTTTCCGCCCGCGCAGCTGGGTGCGGGCGCGCCTTGCCCATCTGCCGTGGAAGGTCTTCCTCTCCCATCAACTCACCGCCGTTTATGGGGCCTTGGCGGCGGTGGTGGCCGGGCTGTCGACGGCGACCGCGCTCTTCGCCGACGAGCGCCCGTGGTGGAAGAACATCTACCTGCCGTTGCTGGACATCTTCACCATGGGCGACCCGGCCACCGAGGAGTCGGTGGCCCGCAGGGTGCTCCAACTGCTCGCCGGTTTCGTGGGGTTGGCCGTCCTTCCGCTCGTCGTCGCCGCGACGGTGAACGCCACCGACGCCTTCCGTACCGCCTCCGCGAGCCATCCGCCCGACGACGACGTGGACGGCCACATCGTCCTGGTCGGCCTGGGCATGGTCGGCACCCGCGTACTCGACCGGCTGCACGCCACCGGGCATCAGGTCGTCGCCATCGAACGCGACCCGCGCGCACGCGGCGTCGTCCTCGCCCGCCGGCTCGGGATACCGCTGCTGCTGGAGGACGCCACGGAGCCGGCCGTGCTCGAACGGGCCCGTGTCCGGCAGAGCGGCTCGCTGCTCGTCCTCACCCGCGACGACGGCCGGAACCTCGACATCGTCATGGCCGTCCGGGAGACCAACCCCGCCGTGCGGGTGGTGACGCGGCTGTACGACGACGCGTTCGCGGCGACCGTGCAGCGCACCCTGCGCGCCTCCTACCCGGACGCCCTCACCCGCAGCAGAAGCGTCTCGGCGTTGGCCGCGCCCTCCTTCGCCGCGGCGATGATGGGCCGCCATGTGCTGGGGGTGATGCCGGTGGAGCGGGGGTCGCTGCTCTTCACCTGCGTGGACGTGGCAGGGCACCCCGAGCTGGAGGGGCGCTCGGTGCACGAGGCGTTCCGGGAGAACGAGTGGCGGGTGCTGGCCGTCGGGGCCGCGCGAGGTCCGCTGCCCGGATCGGCGGCCGTGGGCGGCCCCGACGCGCCTCACCCCGACCGGACGGACTTCGACTGGCGTCCGGCGCAGGGACGGGTGCTGGTCGCGGGCGACCGGGTGGTCCTGGCGACGACGCGGCGAGGACTGGACGTCCTGATGACGGGCGTACGGTCGCGTCCGCCTGGGGGGCGGAGGTGACACCGGGTTGGTGCTGAGCGCTGGGTGATCCCGTCCTGGATCCATGCGTCCGCGCTGACGGCCCGGCTCCTCCAAGCCCCGCATGGGGTATCGCTTCGAGACCTGAGCTTCTACAGTGCGCAGTGCCCCTCCGGAAGGTTCGTCGACTCATTCGAATGTTTCGACGTTCTTCCGGAGGGGCTGACGCATGTAAGGGGTCCGATCAATCCGGGATCTCGTCAACGGTCCGGTCGTCCACGCAGGTTGGCCGCAGATTCACCGTGTACAAGGGGTTGCCACCGTTTGGGAGCTGTCTCTAGGGTGCGGCAACAACGCATCTTTCTGGATCAACTCCGAAACTTTCGGTCCAGCGGACGGTCGTGGACACGCCGTCCCTACCCCAAGGAGCGCATGATGGGCGACCGGGCACTGTCCCGCCGCGGCTTCCTGGCGGCCTCCGCCGCGGCCGGTCTGGGCATGACCGCACTGAGCGGCTGCGGCGGCGACTCGGACGGGTCGTCGGCGGACGGCACGACCACGATCGAGTGGTGGAACATCTCCACCACCGAGCCGACGAAGACCGTCTGGGCCGGACTGGCCAAGAAGTTCGAGGCCCAGAACCCCAAGGTCAAGCTGAAGATCGTGCAGCTGGAGAACGACGCCTACAAGTCCAAGATGACCGCGCTGACCGCCTCCGGGAAGCTGCCGGACATCTTCCACACCTGGGGCGGCGGCGTGCTCAGGCAACAGATCGACGCGGGGCTCGTCGAGGACCTCACCGACCGCACCAAGCCGTGGGCCGACGGCGTGCTGCCGGTGGCGAAGCAGCCGTACCTCTTCGACAAGAAGGTGTACGGCATCCCGTTCGACATCGGCATGATCGGCTTCTGGTACAACAAGGCGCTCTTCCAGCAGGCGGGCATCAGCACGCCCCCCACCACCTGGAGCGGATTCCTCGAGGCGGTGAAGAAGCTCAAGGCGAAGAACATCACGCCCATCGCCCTCGCCGGCAAGGAGAAGTGGCCCGAGATGTACTACTGGGCCTACCTCGCCATGCGCACGGCCGGTATCGCCGCCCTCCAGAAGGCCAGCGACGACAAGGACTTCAGCGACCCCGGGCTGGTCCAGGCCGGGCAGCACCTCCAGGACCTCGTCAAACTCCAGCCGTTCCAGAAGGGGTTCCTGGGCGCCTCGTACTCCACCCCGACCGGACAGGCCGCCACCATGGGCAACGGCAAGGCGGCCATGGAGCTGATGGGCCAGTGGGCCCCGGTCGTCGAGGCCGACTCCGGCAAGGGTCTCGGCTCGAACCTGGGCTTCTTCCCCTTCCCGGCCGTCGAGGGCGGAAAGGGCGCGATCACCGAGGTGTTCGGCGGTGGCGGCGGGCACGCGCTGCGCAAGGGCGCGCCGCAGGCGGCCGTCGACTTCCTGAAGTTCTTCGCCTCCGAGTCCACCGACCTCGAACTGGTCAAGAAGACCAACACCCTGCCGATCGTGCCCGGCGCGGAGAAGGGCCTGTCGGACCCCAACACCAAGGCGGTGCAGGCGCAGTTGGAGGGCGCCACCGGCTTCCAGCTCTACCTCGACCAGGCGTACGCGCCCGCCGTCGGCCAGGAGGTCAACGACAGCGTCTCCGCGCTCATCGCCGGCTCCAAGTCGCCCGAGCAGGTCACCCAGTCGATCACCAAGGCCGCGAAGGAAGCGTAGTAGCCGGCGATGACCTCCACTTTCCTCCCGGACGAGCGGACCGGCACCGGCCTCGCCCCGACCTCCCCCGTGGCGAGGCCGGGACGCGGCCGGGCGCGCCGGCGGCTGGTCAACTGGCTCACCGCGGTCGGCTTCCAGGTGCCCGCGCTGGTGCTCTTCATCGGCCTGGTGCTGCTGCCGATGCTGTTCGCGCTGTACGCTGCCTTCTTCCGTTGGGGCGGCTTCGGCATGCCCTCCGACTACATCGGCACCGACAACTTCACCCAGCTCTTCAAGGACGACGTCTTCCTCGGCGACCTGTGGCGCTGTCTGCTCCTGGTCGGCCTCTCACTCGTCCTGCAGCTGCCGTTCGCGCTGGCCATGGCGGTGGCGCTGAACCAGCGGCTGCGCGGCCGGGCCGTCTACCGGATGCTGTTCTTCGCCCCGTACGTGCTGTCCGAGGCCATCACCGGCGTCCTGTTCAGCATGGTCTTCGCCCCGGACGACGGGCTCGCCGACCATGTGCTCGGCGCCGTCGGCCTGGGCGGGATCGGCGGGGAGTGGTTCGCCGACCCCTCCTACGTCATGGCGACCCTCTTCCTCGTCATGACGTGGAAGTACTTCGGCTTCCACATGATGCTCTACCTCGCCGGACTCCAGTCCATCCCGGCCGAGTTGACGGAGGCCGCGCTGATCGACGGCGCCGGCCCCTGGCAGCGCTTCCGCAACGTCACCCTGCCGCTGCTCGCACCCACCCTGCGCATCAGCGTCTTCCTCTCCGTCATCGGGTCCATCCAACTGTTCGACCTGGTCTGGGTGATCACCCAGGGCGGACCCGACCATCACTCCGAGACGATGGCCGTGACCATGTTCCAGTACGGCTTCAAGCGCTACCAGGTCGGCTACGCCAGCGCGATCAGCGTGGTCATGTTCGGCGTCTGTCTCGTCTTCGCCCTCGCCTACCAGCGGTTCGTGCTCCGCCGCGACCTCGAGGGAGCCACCACGACCATGAGGGGAGACGGCGCGTGAAGACCCTGCGCAAACTGCCGCTGCACGTCGTGCTCGTGCTGGTCGGCGCGGTGGTGGTGGTACCCCTGCTGTACGCCGCCCTGTCCGGCTTCAAGTCGACCGACGAACTATCCCGCAACCCCTTCGGGCTGCCCGAGCACTGGCTGACCGGGAACTACACCGACATCCTCGGCTCGGGCGACTTCTGGCGGCTGCTCGGCAACAGCACCCTGGTGGCGGTGGCGACGACCGTGCTCGTGGTCGCCGTGTCCGCCCTCGCCGCCTTCTCCTTCGCCCGGTTCGCCTTCCGCGGGCGAGAGGTGCTGTTCATGTTCTTCACGATGGGGCTGATGTTCCCCTTCGCGGTGGCCGTCCTGCCGCTGTTCCTGATCCTGCGGTACCTGGACCTGCTGGACAACCCGCTCGGCGTGATCCTCCCTCAGGCCGCCTTCGGGCTGCCGATGACCATCATCATCCTGCGGGGCTTCTTCCGGCAGATCCCGGGAGAGCTGGAGGAGGCGGCCACGCTGGACGGGTGCAGCGCCTTCGGATTCTTCTGGCGGGTGCTGCTGCCCATGGCACGGCCCGCGCTCGGCACGGTCTCCGTGCTCGCCGTCGTCGCCAGCTGGAACAACTTCATGCTGCCGCTGCTGGTGTTCACCGACTCCAAGTGGTGGACGCTGCCCCTCGGCGTCGTGCAGTTCCAGGGCCAGTACTCCGCCGAGTACGCCCGCGTCTTCGCCTACCTCGTCCTGGCGATGGTCCCCGCACTCGCCCTCTACTCGGTCGCCGAGCGCCAGCTCGTCGGCGGCCTCACCGCCGGCGCCACGAAGGGATGACGAGCGCCGGCGGACGTACGGCCCCACACCACACACCGTGAGGAGTCGCACCATGCGCAAGACCACCCGACTCAGACTCGCCGGCGCGCTCGCCGCCGGCCTGGTCGTGGCCGGCCTCGCCGCCGGGCCGTCGGCCCAGGCGAGCCCCAGGCAGCCGACGCTCGCGGAGCTGGCCGAGCGCCAAGGCCGCTACTTCGGCAGCGCGACCGACAACCCCGAACTCACCGACAGCGCCTACACGGCCCTGCTCGGCAAGGAGTTCGACATGATCACGCCCGGCAACGGCATGAAGTGGTATGCCACCGAGCCGCAACAGGGCCTCTTCGACTGGAGCAACGGCGACCAGATAGTGAACCTCGCCCGCGAGAACCATCAGCGGGTACGGGCCCACACCCTGGTCTGGCACAGCCAGCTGCCGAGCTGGCTCACCGGCCGCGACTGGACGGCGACCGACCTGCGGGCGGTGCTGAAGAACCACATCCAGACGGAGGTACGGCACTACCGGGGCAAGGTCTACTCCTGGGACGTCGTCAACGAGGCGTTCAACGAGGACGGCACCTACCGGGAGACCATCTGGTACAAGACGCTCGGCCCCGGATACATCGCCGACGCGCTGCGCTGGGCGCACCAGGCCGACCCGCACGCCAAGCTGTACCTGAACGACTACAACATCGAGGCGGTCGGCCCGAAGTCGGACGCGTACTACCAGCTGGCCAAGGACCTCAAGGCACAGAAAGTCCCGCTGGACGGCATCGGCCTGCAGGCCCACCTCGCGCTCCAGTACGGCTATCCGGCCACCCTGGAGGACAACCTGCGCCGGTTCTCCCGGCTCGGTCTGGACACCGCGCTCACCGAGGTCGACATCCGGATGATCCTCCCGGCGACCGACGACACGTTGGCGGAACAGGCGGACTGGTACGGCCGGTTGACCTCGGCCTGTCTGGCGGTCCGCCGCTGCGTGGGCATCACGATCTGGGACTACACCGACAAGTACTCCTGGATCCCGGCCTTCTTCCCGGGGGAGGGCGCCGCACTGCCCTGGGACGAGCAACTCGCGCCCAAGCCCGCGTACTTCGCGATCAGGAAGGCTCTGCACTAGCTCAGGGCAGTGCTGGTGGTGCGGTGCTGGACCGCACCACCAGCTCCGTGCCCAGCTCCACGCGTGGTGAGTCCGGCCGTTCGTCGCGGGTCAGCCGCAGGGCCGTACGGACCGCCAGTTTGCCCATGTCGGCCAGGGGCTGGCGGACCGTGGTCAGCGGGGGAGCGGACCAGCGGACCTCGGGGAGGTCGTCGAAACCGACCACGCTCATGTCCTCCGGCACACGCAGGCCGCGTCGGCGCAGCGCCTCGATCGCGCCGAGCGCCATCTGGTCGCTGGTCGCGAAGACGGCGGTCGGCGGTTCGGGGAGGTCGAGGAGGGTGTTGCAGCCCCGGAAGCCGGACTCGGGGTGGAAGTCGCCGGGGACGACCAGGGTTTCGTCCAGGGCGACGCCGGCGCCCTCCAGGGCCGCCCGGTAGCCGTCCAGACGGGCGCGGGAGCACAGCAGCCGGGACGGGCCCGCGATCAGGCCGATCCGGCGGTGGCCGAGAGACAGCAGATGGTCGGTGGCCGCCATGCCGCCGGACCAGTTGGCCGCGCCGATGGTGGGCACGTCGAGGGCGGGGGAGCCCGCCGGGTCGACGACGACCAGTGGGACGCCGAGGGCCCGCAACTCCTCGTGCAGCACCGGCTCCACGGCCGAGGTGACCAGGATGACGCCGTCCGAGGCGCGGGATCGGAGGTTGCGCATCCATTCGCGGGCGTCTCCCGAGCGCCCGTGGATCGCCGACACCACCGTGCCGACCCCGGCCGCGTGCGCCACCTCCTCCACGCCCCGGATGATCTCCACCGCCCAGGGGCTGTCGAGGTCGTTGAAGACGAGGTCCAGCAGGGCCGCACCGCTGCCGGAGGCGGTGGGGCGCTTGCGGTAGCCGTGCCGCAGCAGCAGGTCCTCCACCCGGGCCCGGGTCCTCGGCGACACGTCGGACCGTCCGTTGACGACCCGCGACACCGTCGGCACCGAGACCCCGGCCTGCCGTGCGATCTCCGTGATCGTGACGCGGCCCCGCCTCTCGGGCGCCTCCCCGGCCTGGTCTGCTGCCACTACCCCCACCTCCGTGGACGCTTCCGGCGAAACTTCCGGAAGTCTTCCGGAAGACTTCCGGAAAATGGGCGTCCGTGGGAAGGGAGATCACCCCGGGATCCGGGCCGAGCCATCCCGTCACTTCAGTACGCGCGGGTAACTACGGTCAGTGATCGGGGCCGGACATACGTAGGGGCCGGCTCGCGGTTCAGGTCCGCGACCGGCCCCGGATGTCACCGGACGGCTCGGTGCCGCCCGGCCTCGCCTCAGGCGGCGGTCATCACCTGGCTGCGGTGCGGGGCGATGATCTGACCGTCGGGCAGGAGCTCACCGGTGTCCTCGAAGAGCAGAACGCCGTTGCACAGCAGGCTCCACCCCTGCTCCGGGTGGTGCGCCACGAGGCGGGCGGATTCCCGGTCGGCGGAGTCGGCTGAAGGGCACGGTGGCTGGTGCTGGCACATTGGTGGGATCTTTCGCTGGGTCGTCGTGTGTGTGATGGCTGTCGTGTCTGTCACGCGGCTTGACGTGTCGTCCATGGCCGCCCCCCGTTGTGATAATTCGGTCCAGTCCAGTGTTGCCCCACGGACGTCAATCCGCAGGCATTTCGACGCACCACTTCTTCACAGGTTGATGACGCATCCGCCGGGCGGACGGTTCAGTCCAACTGCACTGTCACTTCGGGTGGTTCAGGGGGGCCGGATAGGGCTAGTCCGTCCGGGTCGGATGGCGTTTCCCGGCTCGTACGAGCAGTTAATTGCTCGTACGAGCGGAATGCGGTGCCAAACAGCGTCGTACCCCGTCACCGGGAATTCGGCGACGGGGTACGGGCGGGTTGGCGGGAGGGGATTTCAGGCGATCTGGCCGAGCAGCGGAACCGCAGTCACCCGATGGCTCAGCACGGGAAGCAGTTCGGCGACGCGGAGCGGGCGGTGGGCCGCGATGCCGGGCGGCGCCGGCGCGAGCGGGACGAGCAGGTCGGTCGGGGCGGGGTGGCCGGTGGAGGCGTCGGCCGTGCAGTCGCCGTGCAGCCAGAGCGTGAGCATGTACAGGCTCGGCACCGACAGCAGGCGCGGCTGGTACGACTGTTTCATCGTCTCGGCCTGGCGCAGCGCGCGCTCGGTGGAGGCGATGTAGGGCCCTTCGAAGAAGTGCGAGAAGGCCCAGCCGTCCGCGGTCAGCATGGTCTCGGCCGCGGCCACCGCGCGGTCGCCGCAGCGGATGAGGAAGCGCCACCCGGCGAGCCGGGTGACGGAGGTGCCGTCCTGGGCCGGCTGGTCGAGGACATGGACGGGCAGTGGGAGTTCGGGGGTGGCGGGCCCCTGTGCTCGCAGCAGGGAGGGCGTTCGGGCCTCGCGGACCGCGGTGGGCGAACCGAGTGCGGTGAGGACGGTGCGAAGGGCGGGTGCGGGAGCCGGGGGGACATGCAGCGGCATGGTGGGTCGCCTCTCATTCGACAGGCACGGTGGCGCGAGGGCGGGGGCGGACGGCGCTGTCTGCTCACGGGGCGAGAGTGTCGGGGGCCGGGGTCTGGGAACGAGGAGTGTGATGAGGCCTGCCGTACGTCACCCCGACGGCAGGTTCCACGACCTGGGCGCCAACCCTCTGCCTGTTCGCGGAGTTTATACGACATATGTTCACACGGTGTTTCGGCTAGCCGTTTCCGGTGCGCCCGGCAAGGGCGTATCCGGTCGGCGATGTGCGGGAATCATCCCGTTTCCGCTCCGGCCTTACGGCGGTGACCTCGGGTAATACCCCGGGAGCGGTCGGCCCATTCTCGTCGGCGTTTTTCACGAGTTCTTGTCGGCGCGAAACTGCGCCGTGCTGCATGCCCGGTGAATGTGCCGCCGGTCACGTCCCACCAGAGTAGCGCCCGACGGAGGGCTGTGGGGACGTTATCGATCGCCGAGGCGGGGCATCATCCCACGTGACCCGACACCGGCGGCCGAATCGTCGAGCCGCCCGATCCAGGAGGGAAGCTTCGATGGGGGAGAAGGTCGTGGCAGGTCGGATCGACCTCTCCGATCGTCAGCTCTACCGGGACAAGCTCCGCAGGTGTCTGACGGGACTGGAGCGGCTCCTGGCCGAGAAGCGGTTCGATCGCCCGAGGAATCTCATGGGGCTGGAGATCGAATTGAATCTGACCGGCGCCGACGGGATGCCGAAAATGCTCAATGCGCAGGTCCTCGAACGCATCGCGAGCCGAGATTTCCAAACAGAACTCGCCATGTTCAACCTGGAAGTCAACATAGCCCCACATCCTCTGGGTGGCCGGGTATTCGACCGGCTCGCCGAGGAACTCCGCACCTCCCTGGCATATGCCGACCGGAAAGCCGGCGAACTCGACGCCGGAATCGTGATGATCGGCATTCTGCCCACGCTCGACCGGGACGACCTGGTCTCCACCAACCTTTCCGCGGTCGACCGCTACGCCCTGCTCAACGATCAGATCGTGGCCGCCCGCGGTGAGGACTTCGCGCTGGACATCGACGGCGTGGAGCGCCTCACCTGCACCTCCAAGTCCATAGCCCCGGAGGCCGCCTGCACCTCGGTGCAGCTGCACCTCCAGGTCACCCCGGGCCGCTTCGCCGACGTGTGGAACGCCGCGCAGGCCGTCACCGCCGCGCAGATCGCCGTCGGCGCCAACTCGCCGTTCCTGTTCGGCCGCGAGCTGTGGCGCGAGTCGCGGCCCCCGCTGTTCCAGCAGTCCACCGACACCCGCCCGCCCGAGCTGCAGGCGCAGGGCGTGCGCCCGCGCACCTGGTTCGGGGAGCGCTGGATCTCCTCCGCGCACGAGCTCTTCGAGGAGAACCTGCGCTTCTTCCCGGCCCTGCTGCCCATCTGCGACGACGAGGAGCCGCTCGACGTCCTCGACGCGGGCGGCATCCCCGGACTGCACGAACTGGTCCTGCACAACGGCACCGTCTACCGCTGGAACCGCCCCGTCTACGGCATCGCCGACGGTGTCCCGCACCTGCGCGTCGAGAACCGCGTCCTGCCCGCGGGACCCACCATCACGGACGTCATCGCCAACGCCGCCTTCTACTACGGCCTCGTCCGCGCCCTCGCCGAGGAGTCCAGGCCGGTGTGGACCCGGCTGTCCTTCGAGGCGGCCGCCGCCAACTTCGACGCCGCCTGCAAGTACGGCATCGAGGCGCGGTTGCAGTGGCCGCGCCGCGGACGGTACGGCGGGACGGCCGAGGTCGACGCGGTGACCCTGGTGCGCGACGAACTGCTGCCGCTAGCCGCCACCGGACTGGACGCCTGGGGGATCGAGCCCGCGGACCGGGACCTCTACCTGGGCGTGATCGAGGAGCGCTGCCGGCGCCGCGCCAACGGCGCGACCTGGCAGGCGGCGACCTTCCACCGGGCGCTGGAGACCGGCATGACGCGCGACGCCGCGCTGGCCGCGACCACCCGCAGGTATCGCGAGCTGTCGCTCGCGGGCGAGCCGGTGCACACCTGGCCCGTGGGGCTGCCCGAACCCGTGCCCGCCGGGTGAGGGGGCGATGGGTCGGACGGTGCCCGGTCCACGGGGCGTGGCGCGCCGGGGTCGGTTTCGCCGGGGCGAGCGGGGGCAGCGGCCGGGCTGCCTTCGGCCCGGGCCGCGCGGATCGTTCCGAGTGGGTGTCGCCGGCTGAGGGGGCGCGGTCGGGCTGCCCTCGCCCGGGCCGGCTTCGGGATGGGGCGCGGCTCGTCAGTCGTCGAGCCGGTGCACAGCTGGCCCGTGGGGCTGCCGGAACCCGTGCCTGCCGGGTGAGGGGCGCTGGGTCGGACGGTGTCCGGTCCACGGGGCGTTGCCTGCCGGGGGGCGGTTTTGCCGGGCGAGCGGGGCGGCGGCCGGGCTGCCTTCGCTGGGCCCGCGTCGGGACGGGTCGTGGCTCGTCAGTCGTCGGGGTTGCCCTCGGCCCCGGCCGCGACGATCGCCTTCAGCATCACCGACTGGATGTCGGCGGGGTTGCTGACCGACTGGCCCGAGCCGCCGGTCGCCTCGGCGATCTCCTGGGCCTCCTGCCGGTCGGCGTCCGGACCCACCGCGATCATGATCAGCGGCACCGGACGCTGGGGGTCGGTGAGCTTCTGCAACTGGCTGATCAACCCGCCGCGGGAGATGCTGCCGGGGTCCTGGTTGACGCCGTCGGTGAGGATGACCAGGGCGTTGAACTTCCCCTGCACATATGAAGAGGTGGCCGCCTTGTAGGCGGCGAGCGTGGTGTCGTACAGGCCGGTCGCGCCGTTCGGTACCGGCTTCAGGGAGGTGAACGCGGCGGACAGCTCGTCCCGTACGGTGCCGCCACCCTTCTGGTCGCCCAGGCGTTCGGTCGGCACAAGGACGCGGTAGTCCTTGTCGCCGTCGAGTTTGGTGGAGAAGTCCCACAGCCCGATCTCGTCCTCGGGGGTGAAGGTCGCCAGAGCCTGCAGCAGCGACGCCTTGGTCACGTCCATCCGGGACTGGCCCGTCTTCGACACCGGTTCCGACATGGAGGAGGACGCGTCCACGACCGTGGTGATCCGGGCGCTCTGCACCGTGATCGTCCAGGTGCCGAGGGCCTCCTGGAGCGCGGTGTCGGAATCCGGCTCGGGGGCTTCGGCGTCGTACGGCTGCGGGCTGCTGCCGCCCGCGCGCGCGACCACCGCCCGCGGTGCCCCGTCGTCGGAGGTGCGGAAGCCGTGCTTCTGCAGCAGGCGCAGCTGCTCGGGCTGGCGCAGGTAGTTCATGAACCGCAGCGCGGCCCGGCTCTGGTCGGTGGTCAGCTGGCCGACCAACGTGTACGGGTGGGTCAGCTGGGGCGAGCCGTCCTTGGGGTAGAACATGTCGAGCCCGGCGTCGGCGTCGGCCGAGGAGTTGTAGGTGTAGGCCGCCTGCTCGGTGAGGATCAGCGCCTCGTTGCGCTTGGGGTTGCCCAGCTCGGTGCCCGAGGAGTCACGGGGCAGCGTCTCCACGACCTGGGCGTCGGTGTCCGAGGTGCGCTGCGAGAGCGTCTTCATCATCGCCGCGGCCTGGGTGTCCCCGCCCTTGAGCTTGGCGGCGGCCGTGGTCAGCCGGGTCAGCGCCAGCAGTCCGGTGGCACTGCGCGCCGGGTCGGCCGCGCCGAGCCTGAGCGAGTCGCCCTGCAGGGCCGCGCCGGCCAGCTCCAGCCAGCTGTACGTCTTCTGCGGCCAGCCCAGGGATTTCGCCGCCGTCGGCACCATGGCCACGCCGACCGGCGTGGAGGCGACGGCACCCGCCGGGGTCACGTCGGTCGCCGCGGTGTTCGCCGTGATCCGGTCGACCCAGAGATCCGAGTCCGCCACCCACACCTGTGCGTCCGTCTTCCTGCCGGCCTGGAGCACGTCCGCGACCTTGTACGAGTCCCGGGAGGTCACCGACACGGCGACGCACCGCCCGTCGGAGGTGATCTTGTCCTCGCGGGCCTGCTTCGCCGCGACACCCAGCGCGGGCGCGATGTCCGGGGAGGCGACGAGATTCAGCCGCACGGCGTGATCCTGGCAGGACGAGCCGAAGGAGAGCAGTCCGCTCTTGACGACACCCGCCGTGCCGCCGGCCACGGTCAGCACGAGAACCGTCGCGACGGCCACCGTGCGGCGGCGCGCGCGTGGACGGGGGTCGCTCGCGCCCGCCCCATACTGATCGGGCAAGCTGTGACGTCCCATGACGGTGGTGCCCCTCCCTGTTGAACCTCGTGCCGCGATACGGCCGTATGGCATGCAAAAGGGGAGGTACGCCCCGTACGGCGTCCGTCCCCCCAACGGCCTGTCACGCACGAACTTCGCAACTTCTTTCGAGACCCTAGCGGCGTGACGGTGACGATGAGGCGGGATTACTGAATTGGAGTCAGGTGTGCAGGCAGAGACGGGTGGGGTGGCTGATTCTTTTCCGCCCGAGCGGCTTTCGCGACGGATCTTCCGGGACGAGACCCTGCTCGTTCTGGGGCTTTCGCTCGGTGCGAGCGGTTTGTCCGCCCTGATCAGCTTTATCGGATCGGTCACGAAACCGGGCGGACTGAAGGACCAGGCGGCGACCATGAACGCCTCGGCCGCGCCGGGCCGCCCCTGGCTGGATCTCGCCTGGCAGCTGTTCGGGATCGCGTCCGCCCTGGTCCCGGTCGCGCTCGTCGCCCATCTGCTGCTGCGCGAGGGCGGAAGCCTGCGCACCATCGGGTTCGACCGGACCCGCCCCTGGCCCGACCTCACCCGCGGCGCCGCGATCGCGGCGGTGATCGGCAGCACCGGAATCGCCTTCTACCTGGCCGCACGCGGTCTCGGAGCAAACCTCACCGTGGTGCCGGAGGCCCTGCCCTCCGTCTGGTGGAAGTACCCGGTGCTGATCCTCTCCGCGATCCAGAACGCGGTCCTGGAGGAGGTCATCGTGGTCGGCTATCTGCTGCGCCGGCTGGGGCAGCTGGGCTGGACGCCGGGGGCCGCGCTGGTGGCCAGTTCCGTACTGCGCGGTAGCTACCACCTCTACCAGGGCATCGGCGGCTTCCTCGGCAACATGGTGATGGGCGTGGTCTTCGTCTACCTGTACCGGCGGTGGGGGCGGGTGGGCCCCCTGGTGGTGGCGCATTCCCTGCTCGACATCGGGGCGTTCGTCGGCTATGCGCTGCTGGCCGGCAAGGTGGGCTGGCTGCCGACCGCCTAGGCGAGCAGTTCGCCGTCGATGACGGTGACCGCGCGGCCGGTGAGCAGGGTGCGGTCGCCGCGCAGCTCGGTGCGGACGCGGCCGGAGCGGGGGGAGGCCTGGAGGCCGGTGAGAACGGGACTGCCCAGGCGCTCCGACCAGAAGGGGGCGAGCGCGGTGTGGGCGCTACCGGTGACCGGGTCCTCGTCGATGCCGACGTTAGGGAAGAAGCAGCGCGAGACGAAGTCGTAGCCCCGGCTGGTGTCCTCGGCGCGGGCCGTGGCGATGATGCCGCGCTCGGAGTAGGCGCCCAGCGCCCTGAGGTCGGGGGACAGGCCGTGGATCGTCTTCTCGTCCGCGAGTTCCACGAGCAGGTCACCGATGTCCGGTCCGGTGTCGAGGACGGAGAGCGGCTGGGCACCCAGCGCCTCGGCGACCCCGTCCGGCGCCTCGACCGGGGTGAGCGGGGCCGTCGGGAAGTCCAGCGTGATCGACCCGTCCTCCGAGGGTGTCGCGACCAGCACGCCGCTGCGGGTCGCGAACCGCACGGCGCCCTCGTGCGCGCCGGTCGAGTGCAGCACGTGGGCGGTGGCGAGGGTGGCGTGGCCGCACATGGCGACCTCGGTGGCCGGCGTGAACCACCTGAGCGCCCAGTCGGCCTCACCGCCCCCGGGCAGCGGGTGCGCGAACGCCGTCTCCGCGTGGTTCACCTCCAGCGCGATGCTCTGCAGCCGCTCGTCGTCCGGGAAGGAGTCGAGGAGCAGCACCCCGGCCGGGTTGCCCGCGAAGGGACGGTTGGTGAAGGCGTCGACGATTCGGATACGCATGCCGTCGACGCTAGGACCCCGTGGCTCCCTGGCCCAAGGCCAATTCGCGACCACTGGCCTGTTTCCGGGACCGCCGTGGCCGTCTTGCCGGTTCATGCTGCGCCTCTGGACGATCCGGGAGACGCTGACACCCTGTACAGACAGGCGTTGGCAGTTCTGCCCCGTTCCAGGAGGCCGTCATGTCCCAGTCGTCCGTGCTCGCCGCCCTGCTGTCCGGGCTGCGGAGCGGATCCATCGAGCTCGTCGACCTGACCCAGCCGCTCTCGCCGTCCACTCCCGTGATCCAACTGCCGCCGCAGTTCGGGCAGACGCAGGTCTTCGAGCTGGAGGAGATCAGCCGGTACGACGACCGGGGACCGGCCTGGTACTGGAACAACTTCCGCAGCGGCGAGCACACCGGCACGCACTTCGACGCCCCGGTCCACTGGGTGACCGGCAGGGACCTCGCGGACGTGGCCTCCGTTCCCACGGGGCGGCTCATCGCGCCGGCGGCCGTGCTGGACTTCTCCGAACAGGCCGCCAAGGACCCCGACTTCCTCGTGGAGGTGGACCACATCAAGGCCTGGGAGGCCGACAACGGCCCCCTGCCCGAAGGGGGTTGGCTGCTGCTGCGCACCGGCTGGGACGCGCGTTCGCACGCGCAGGAGGAGTTCCTCAACGCCGACGAGAACGGCCCGCACACCCCCGGTCTCTCCCCGGAGTGCGCCCGCTGGGTGGCCGAGGAGGCCCCGGTCATCGGCCTCGGCACGGAGACCGTCGGTACGGACGCCGGGCGGGCGCACTCCTTCGAGCCGGCGTTCCCCTGCCACTCCTACCTCCTGGGCGCCGACAAATACGGGCTCACCCAGCTGCAGAACCTCGCCGCCCTGCCCCCGACCGGCGCCGTCGTCATCGCGGGACCGCTGCCGATCGTCAGCGGTTCCGGCGCCCCGGCGCGCGTACTGGCCCTGGTGGAGCGGTCGTGAAGGTCGCCGAGGCCGTCGGACGGGCCCTCACCGCGGCCGGGGTCGACCATGTCTTCGGGGTCGTCGGCTCGGGCAACTTCCACCTCACCAACGCCATGGTGGCCTCGGGCGCCCGCTTCGTCGCCGCCCGGCACGAGGGCGGCGCGGCGACCATGGCCGACGCCTACGCCCGCACCAGCGGTACGGTCGCCGCGCTCAGCGTCCACCAGGGGCCCGGCCTGACCAACGCCCTGACCGGCATCACCGAGGCCGCCAAGAGCCGTACGCCGCTGCTCGTGCTGGCCGCCGAGGCGACCGCGCAGCACTCCAACTTCCGTGTCGAACAGGCGGTGCTGGCGCACTCCGTCGGTGCCGTCTCGGCCCGTCTGACCACGGCGCACGACGCGGTCGACCAGGCCCGCGCCGCCCTGCGCCGTGCCGTGCACGAACGCCGCACGGTCCTGCTCAACCTGCCCCTGGAGGTGCAGGCCCTGGACGTGCCCGCCGGGATCTCCCTGGACGCCGTATCCCTGCCCGGACCGGAACCCGTCGAGCCCTCGGAACGGGCGGTCGCCGACCTCGTACGCGCCCTCGAGCGCGCCCGGCGACCGGTCTTCGTCGCCGGGCGCGGTGCCCGCACACCGGCCGCCCGCGACGCGCTGACGGCACTCGCCGACCGTCACGGCGCCCTGCTGGCCACCTCCGCCGTGGCGCGCGGCCTCTTCCACGGCAGCCCGTGGTCCCTCGACGTCTCCGGGGGCTTCGCGTCGCCCCTCGCGGTCGAACTGATCCAGGGCGCCGACCTGATCGTCGGGTGGGGCTGCGCGCTGAACATGTGGACCATGCGGCACGGCAACCTCATCGCCGCCGACGCGACGGTCGTACAGGTCGACGACGACCCGGAGGCGCTCGGCGCACACCGGGAGATCGCCCTCGGCGTCACCGGCGACGTGACCCGGACGGCCGTGCGGGCGTTGGAGGCGGCGGGCGGGGAGCGGGACGGATACCGCGCTCCCGATGTCGCCGAGGCGCTCGCGGCGCGGGCGCGGTGGCGGGACGTGCCGTACGAGGACGAGAGCACCCGGGAGCGGATCGACCCGCGCACGCTCAGCATCGCCCTGGACGACATGCTGCCCGCCGAGCGGATCGTCGGCGTGGACTCGGGCAACTTCATGGGCTACCCGAGCGCGTACCTCTCGGTGCCGGACCAGGACGGGTTCTGCTTCACGCAGGCGTTCCAGTCGATCGGCCTGGGGCTCGCCACCACGATCGGCGCGGCCCTGGCCCGCCCGGACCGGCTGCCGGTCGCCGCGCTGGGTGACGGGGGTGCGCTGATGAGCGCGGTGGAACTCGACACCGTGCGCCGCCTGGGGCTGCCGATGGTGGTGGTCGTCTACAACGACGAGGCGTACGGCGCCGAGGTCCATCACTTCGGCCCCCACGGCCACCCTCTCGACACGGTCACCTTCCCCGAGACGGACATCGCCGCGATCGCGCGCGGTTACGGCTTCGAGGCGGCGACGGTACGCACCCCCGCCGACCTCAAGGCGGTGGCGGACTGGGTGGCCGGCCCCCGCTCGGCCCCGCTCCTCGTGGACGCGAAGGTGACCCGGGACCACGGCTCCTGGTGGCTGGAGGAGGCGTTCCGAGGCCATTGACCGGACCCGGAGCGGCCCCTGCCCCGGGCGGACCGCCCGCTGCTCTTCCTGGACGTCGACGCCCAGCTGGCGAGAATCGATCGACGGCACGGCCCGAGCTCCCGGTGGCGAACTGCCGGACGCGCGGGAGGAGTACGAGGTCGGCGTACTGAACTGGAAGACCGTGGCTCTCGCGCGGGTCGCGGCCGGACGCCCCTTCGTCTGGGTCGACGACCCGATCACTCAGCTCGACCAGGAGTGGGTGGCTGCCCACCATCGTGGCCACGCACTCCTCCACCGGGTCGACGCCATGACCGGCTTCGCCGACGGGGACCCCGCGCTCGTCGCCGACTGGCTTCTGGATCTCCACGGCTGAGAAACGCGAGGTAGGACCGCCACCACCGCCGCCGCCGTCTCTCGGCAGGGGGTTGTCATGCGAGCGGTTCCGATATATCGTTGACGCATCGCGACAGATCAACGAATGAATGGAGTGATTGCGATGCGTTCCCATGGATTCGAACGTGGACACGGTGGACCCGGCTCTCGTGGTCGGGGTGGTTTCGAGGGTCGGCGTGGAGCCTTCGGCCCCTTCGGGCCGGGCGGACCCGGCGGCGACCCGCGCGGCGGCTTCGGTTTCGGCGGACCCGGCTTCGGCCCGGGCCCCTGGGGGCCGCGAGGACGCGGCGGACCGAGGGGAAGGGCACGGCGAGGCGACGTACGCGCGTCGATCCTGGCCCTGCTCAAGGACCGTCCGATGCACGGTTACGAGATGATCCAGGAGATCGCCGAGCGCAGCGGCGGGGCGTGGAAGCCCAGCCCCGGCTCGGTGTACCCCACCCTTCAGCTGCTGGAGGACGAGGGTCTGATCACCAGCGCGAGCGAGGGCGGCAAGAAGCTGTTCTCCCTCACCGAGTCCGGCCGCGCCGCGGCCGACGAGGGCCCGGACGCGCCCTGGGAGGAAGCCTCCCGCGGTATCGACTTCGAGGCGCTCGGTGAGATCCGTCAGGCCGGTTTCGGTCTGATGGAGGCCTTCGGACAGGTCTGGAAGACCGGCAGCAAGGAGCAGCGCGACAAGGCGCTGGCCGTCATCAACGAGGCCCGCAAGAAGCTGTACCTGATCCTCGCCGACGAGGACTGAGCGTCCTACGGCGACGAAGGCGCCCCACGGAGCGATCCGCGGGGCGCCTTCCCGTCTCCGGCGGTCAGGACACCAACCCGGCGAGCTTGCGCAGCGACTCGTTGAGGGCGGCGGTTCCCGAGTCCCTGAGCTTGCCCGCCATCAGGGTCACCGCGGCGCCCGTGAACTCCCCGTCGATGCGGACCTTGGTGGCGTCGCCGTCGGGGGTCAGGGTGTAGCGGGTGGCCAGGCTCACGGCCATCGGCCCCTTGCCCGTGATCACGAAGAGCCGAGCCGGTTCCACTTCCGAGACGGTCCACTCGACCTCGGCCGGGAAGCCCATCAGCTTCATGTTCTCCTGGAAGGTCGCGCCCACTTCGAGCGCCGCCGGGCCGCCCTGCGGAAAGCTGGTGTGGGTGGCGTTCCACTCGCCGTACGCGGGCCAGTCCGTGAGCTGTGCCCACACCTTCTCGGCCGGCGCCTCGATCCGTGCCTCCGCGCTGATTTCGGGCATGCGACCACCTCTTCGTGTCGGGCTGTGGTGTCGCGGAAAGTAACGGCAGGGGGCGCAACATTCAATACTGACGAGCCGTCAGAAATTGGGAAGGCGCTCCCGTCATGGCCGTGCCAGGCGTCCCGGAACAGGTCTGCGGGCAGACCGCCCTCCAGGGCTTCCAGCCGGTACGCACGGAGCGCCGCGGTTGCACATCCGGCGCACGGCAAGGCGGCGCGCGTCCCTGCGGGTAAAGCCACCTGATCTCATCCGCAAGGAGGAGATTCCGGCGTTCGCCGTCCACTCTCCGTGGGACGCGGAAATGGTTCCCCCCGGGGATGACCGCGGACGCCGGGGACTGATGAGGTGGGGGATGTGCCACCCCGTATCCCCCGACAGCAGGCCGAGGAGCCGGCCGTCGGTCCTCGCCCGGACAACGATGCCAAGCTCAGCGCCGCACTGGCAGCGGTGGTCTCGGGTGCCCGCCGCCGCGCGGTCCGCGACGGGGACCGGCAGATCGACACCGCCCATCTGCTGCACTCGCTTCTGGAGTACGACCCCGAGGTGCGCGCCGTCTTCGACGACGGAGCGGAGAACGCCCGGCTGCTCGGCTATCTCGTGCAGCGCAGCATCGGCTACGGGCTGCGCTGGCAGGGCTTGATCGAGGACTCCGGCGCCGTGCCCGTGGTGGCCGAGGGCGCGGGATTCTCGCCGCTGGCCGCGGGTGCCATGGAGGACGCCGCCGGACGCGCCGCCCGCCGGGGCGAGGACGCGGCGCTCGGCGTCGACCTGCTCGCGGCGATCCTCGTGGACCCGCAGGCGCGGGCCGTCGAGGTGCTGGCCCGCGCCGGAATCGACCCGCAGGAGGTGCTCGTCCGGATCGAGGACCGGCTCGCCCGGCCGGAGTGGTCGGGCCAGTGAGTGGTGCCGGGCCGGAGTGGTCCGGCCGCTGAGTACATCGGCCCGGAGGGGGCCGGCCGGCTTCGGCGCATCGGGCCGGAACGGTCCGCCGCGGAGGGGTGCCGGACCGTCCATCCGGTGAGACAGGTGTCATCGGGGGTGACGCTCCTGTCGTCGCCTGTCATCATGTGCCGGTGCGCACCTCACAGAGCAGTCAGGCCGGTCGCGGCAAGGGCGTAGGGCTCGGGCTCGCGCTCGTGTCCGCCCTCGCCTTCGGAGGGTCCGGCGTCGCGGCGAAGCCGTTGATCGAGGCCGGGCTCGACCCGCTGCACGTGGTGTGGCTGCGGGTGACCGGCGCGGCCCTGGTGATGCTGCCGGTCGCGGTGCGCCACCGTACGCTGCTGTTCCGCCGCCCCGCTCTGCTCGCCGGGTTCGGCCTGCTCGCGGTGGCGGGGGTGCAGGCCTGCTACTTCGCCGCCCTCTCGCGCATCCCCGTCGGGGTCGCGCTGCTCGTGGAGTACCTCGCGCCCGCCCTGGTGCTGGGCTGGGTGCGGTTCGTGCAGCGGCGGCCGGTCACTCGCGCCGCCGCGGTGGGAGTGGTCCTGGCGGTCGGCGGTCTGGCCTGTGTGGTCGAGGTCTGGTCGGGCCTGAGCTTCGACGCCCTCGGCCTGTTGCTCGCGCTCGGCGCCGCCTGCTGTCAGGTCGGCTACTTCGTCCTGTCGGACCAGGGCAGCGACGCCGGTGAGGAGGCCCCGGACCCGCTGGGCGTCATCGCCTACGGCCTGCTGATCGGAGCCCTCGTGCTCACGGCCGTCGCCCGGCCCTGGTCCATGGACTGGTCGGTGCTGTCGGGCACCGCGCACATGAACGGCACCCCGGTCGCTGCCGGCCTGCTGCTGGCATGGATCGTGCTGATCGCGACCGTCCTCGCCTACGTCACCGGCGTGCTGTCGGTGCGCCGGCTCTCGCCGCAGGTCGCGGGCGTCGTGGCCTGCCTGGAAGCGGTCATCGCGACCGTCCTCGCCTGGGTGCTGCTCGGCGAGCACCTCTCGGCACCGCAGATCGCGGGCGGCGCGGTCGTTCTCGTGGGCGCCTTCATCGCCCAGTCCTCCGCACCGGCCAAGCCCTCCCCGGACCCGGTGGCCGGCGGCGGCCCGGAACGCGAGTTGTCGGCCAGGGGAACGGCCGCCTAGCCGGAGCGGGTATGCGGAGAGGGGCCCACCCCCGTGCGGCCCCTCTCTCAATGATCAGCGTCAGTACGGCAGTTGGTGTCACACCCCGTGCCTGCGCGCCAGATGCGCACGCGCGGCCGCGTCACGCGGACCGCCTCGCTGCGTCAGCGCGGCCGCCACCCGCTCGTGCACCTCGGGCTTGTGGTTGGCGTACTTGAACTTCGCGCGGACGTCCACGACGTCGAGCCGTATCCCGCGCAGACCGGCGAGCATCCTGCCGTACGGCACCTCGCCCACCGCCACCCGCGCCGAGCCGCCCTCCGGCTGGAAGTGGTCGACCAGGTGGTTGAGCAGCTCGGCCTTCTCGGACGGCTCGTCCACCAGATGCGCGCGGCACCGGAGCTGGACCGCCGCGTAGTAGCTCGTCGGCGTTCCGTGCTCGGACGGTGTGCCGGGCATGGCCTGCCAGTAGCCCGGCGCGTACACGTAGTCGTCGACCACGCTCAGTACGACGTCCGGGTTCGCCTCCAGCGCCGGCCACAGCGGGTTGGGCCGGGCCAGGTGGGTGAGGACCTCGCCGCGCCCGTCGTCGTAGAGGAAGTGCAGCGGCTGGACGTACGGTGCCTCGCCGGGCAGGCCGTTGACGGCGAGCTGTCCGAAGTCGTGGACCGCAAGCCACCGCTGCCACTCGGTGTCGTCGCGTGCCGCGTCCCAGGGGTGGATCAGCATCAGCGGACCGCCAGGTAGTCGGGGAGCTCGATGCCGGGGGCCAGGTCCGCGTCGGCCTCGGGGCTGTCGTACCCCTTGCGCAGCGGGACGAGGCCGGCCCAGTGGGGGAGGGCGAGGTCCTCGGGCTCGTCGTTGACTCCGCCGGTGCGGAGCTTGGCGGAGACCTCGTCGAGGTCGAGGCGGATGACGGCGGTGGCCGCGAGCTCCTTCTTGTTCGCGGGGCGCGCGTCGGCGGCGCGGCCCGGCACGACGTGGTCGACCAGCGCGTCCAGGGCCGCCCGCTTCTCCTCCGGGTCCGTGACGTCGTGGGCGATGCCGTGGACCACGACGGAGCGGTAGTTGATCGAGTGGTGGAAGGCGGAGCGGGCCAGCACCAGCGCGTCGACGTGCGTCACCGTCAGGCAGACCGGGAGCCCCGGGTCGGCCTGTCCGGTCATCCGCAGCGGACGCGAGCCGGTCGAGCCGTGGACGTACAGCCGCTCGCCGACCCGCCCGTACAGCGTCGGCAGCACCACCGGCCGCCCGTCGCGCACGAAGCCCAGGTGGCAGACGTATCCCTCGTCGAGTATCGCGTGCACGAGTTCCCTGTCGTACGACGCCCGGTCCGCCGAGCGGGTGGGGACGGTGCGGTCGGTCGGCGTGTAGGCGGCGGGCGGCGACGTCGGCTGGGCGGTCCCCTGCATGGCGTTCTCCAGAACTCGTTGCTGCGTCTTGCGCGGCATATTGCACTAGTGCATAATCTGCTTTGTGCTAGGAGGATATCGGATCGAAGGGCGACGCGCAGCAGAGATTGCGGCGAGCGTCGAGCGCGCGGTGGGTTCGGGAGAGCTGGAGCCGGGGCAACCGCTGCCTCCCATGCGGGAGTTGGCGGTCGAGCTCGGGGTGAATCCCAACACGGTCGCGGCCGCGTACCGGATCCTGCGGGAGCGCGGGGTGATCGAGACGGCCGGGCGGCGGGGGAGCCGGGTGCGGTCGAAGCCGGCGACCACGGGCCGCGAGTACGCACGGATGGACGTGCCCGAGGGTGTGCGGGACGTGGCGAGCGGCAACCCGGACCCGGCGCTGCTGCCGCCGCTGGCGAAAGCCTTCGCGGCGGCCGCCGAGCAGGGCGACCGGGACCCCGTGCTGTACGGGGACGCCCTCATCGAGCCAGAGCTGGCCCGCATCGCCCGTGCGCGCCTGGACGCCGACGGTGTGCCGGACGGGCCGCCGGCCGTCGCGTCCGGCTCGCTGGACGCCATCGAGCGGGTGCTCGCGGCCCACCTCAAGCCCGGGGACACCGTGGCCGTCGAGGACCCCGGCTGGGGCAGCCTGCTCGACCTGATCCCGGCACTCGGACTGCGCACGGCCCCGGTCGGTGTCGACGACGAGGGGCCGCGGGCCGAGGACGTACGCCGGGCCCTGGAAGCGGGCGCCCGGGCGCTGGTCGTCACCGACCGCGCCCAGAACCCGACCGGCGCCGCGGTGACCGCCGCACGCGCGCGTGCCCTGCGGGCCGTGCTGCGGGAGCACCCGGAGACCCTGCTGATCGAGGACGACCACGGCCACGGCATCGTCGACCTGCCCCTGCACCCCCTGGCCGGCGTCACCCAGCACTGGGCCCTCGTCCGCTCGGTCGCCAAGGCCTACGGCCCCGACCTGCGCCTCGCCGTGCTCACCGGCGACCCGGTCACCGTCGATCGCGTGACCGGCCGGCACCGCCTGGGCCCCGGCTGGGTCAGCCGCATCGTCCAGCGGGCGGTGGTGCACCTGTGGACCGACGACGCCCTCGACCCTTCCGCGGTGGCGGCCGCCTACCGGGAACGCCGTGACCTGCTGATCGACGCACTCGCCGAGCGGGGCGTCGCCGCGCACGGCCGCAGCGGCATGAACGTCTGGATCCCGGTCCCCGACGAGACGGGCGCCGTCGCCCGCCTTCTGCACGCCGGCTGGGCGGTGTCCCCGGGAGCCCGCTTCCGCATGAGCGCCCCGCCCGGCATCCGCATCACGGTCTCCACACTCACACCGGAGGAGACACCCCTGTTGGCGGACGCGGTCGCCCGGGCCCTGGGACCGGCGCCCACACGTACCTACGTCTGAGCCGGCGCCGTCACCGCGGGGCCTTCGCTCACCGACGCTCCTTCCAACGCCCCCGCCGGTGGGCGCGTGGCGCGAACCCCGCGACAGCCATTCGCGAACCCCCCGCGACCGGCCACCTGGCCGCGCCGGCCACCCCGCCCGCTGTCACCGCGGGCACCCGGAACCAGACCGGCAGGCGCCGCGGCGAGCAATCCCCGCGACCGCCGCCCAGGTTGCCCCGGAGCCCGCGCGGGCCCGTGTCTCAGGGGCGACGGCGTACCCGGGTCAGTGCCGCACCCGCCAGGACGATCACCGTACCCACCGGGGTCGACCAGGTCAGGGACTCGCCGAGGACCGCCACGCCCGCGGCGGTGGCGATGACCGGGATGAAGTACGTGACCATCTGGGCCGTCGTGGGTCCGACCTCGGCTACCAGGCCGTACTGGACGAGCACGGCGAGGCCGGTGCCCAGGGCGCCCAGCGCGGCGATCGCGAGAAGGGGGAGGGCCGGGAAGCGGGTGGGGAGGGAGGTGAACAGCGGGGTCACCACGGCCAGTTGCGCGGTCGCCAGCAGCAACTGGGCGCCCGTCAGGGAGAGGTTCGAGTGGCTGGAGCCGGCCAGGGCGCGGCGGACGTAGATCCAGCCCACGGGGTAGCTCAGCGAGGCCGTCAGAGCCATCGCCGTGCCCGTGGCGTCCAGGCCGTGGAAGCCCTGCCAGGCGCCGAGGACCGTCAGGACGCCGAGGAAGCCGATGCCGAGCCCCGCGACCCGGACGCGGGTCGGCCGGTCCTCCGAGAGGGCGACCAGGGACAGGGCCATGCCCCACAGCGGCGAGGTCGCGTTGCAGATGCCCGCCAGCGTCGAGGGGATCGTCAGCTCGGAGTAGGCGAAGAGGGAGAACGGCAGAGCGTTGAGCAGGAACGCCGCGACCGCCAGATGCGCCCAGGTCCGCGCGCCCAGCGGCAACCGCTCCCGCTTGACCGCCATCGCCCCCGCGAGCACCGCCGTACCGAACACCAGCCGCCCCAGGGTGACTTGGAACGGCGCGTACCCCTGGGTGCCGACCTTGATGAGGAGGAAGCTGAAGCCCCAGATCAGGGAGAGCGTGCCGAAGCGCAGCCGCCAGTCGAGGGAGGGGCGGCGGGCGGCGGGGCGGGCGGGGGCCCGGGTGGTCGCGGTGGCGGTGGTCATGGCCGTAACGATGATGGACGGCACCTCGTAGCACAATCGAGAATTCGCGAGGAATATCTCGTAGCATCGCTTACATGTTGAACCTGGAGCGCCTGCGCACCCTCGACGCCCTCGCCCGGCACGGCTCGGTCAGCGGCGCGGCCGCGGGGCTGCACATCACGACCTCGGCCGTCTCACAGCAGATGGCCAAGCTGGAGCGGGAGGTGGGCCAGCGGCTGCTGGCCAAGAACGGCCGGGGCGTGCGGCTCACGGACGCGGGCCGGCTGCTCGCCGAACACGCGGCGCGGATCCTGTCGCAGGTCGAGCTCGCCCAGTCCGATCTGGAGGCGCAGCGCGGGCAGGTGGTCGGTGAGCTGCGGCTGGTCGCGTTCCCGACGGCCCTGCGCGGGCTCTTCCCGGCCGCCCTCGCCGCGCTGCGCGACGACCACCCGGCGCTGCGGGTGCGCTCGCGGGAGCTGGAGCCGGCGGAGGGCGTGAACGCGGTGCTCCGGGGCGACGCCGACCTCGCCGTCGTCCTGGACTGGTACAACAAGCCGCTGCCCATGCCCGACGGGCTGGCCAAGGCGCCGATCCTGGACGACCCCGTGGAGATCGCCATGCCCGCGGGACACCCGCTGGCCGGCCGGGACGACGTCGACCTGGACGACTTCAGCGAGGACGAATGGGTGGTCTGGCCGGAGGGCGAGTTCTGCCACGAATGGCTGCTCTACACCCTGCGCAGCAAGGGCATCGAGCCGCGCATCGCCCACCGAGCCGAGGAGCACCACACCCAACTCGCCCTGGTGGCCGCCGGGTTGGGGGTCTGCGTCGCGCCGCGGCTGGGCCGCGACCCGATGCCGGCCGGAGTGCGTGCCGCGCCCGTGCGGCACCGCGTGCACCGGTACGTCTACGCCGTATGGCGCGTGGACGCCGACCGCCGCCCGTCGATCCGGGCGGCGGTGGAGGCGCTGCAGGAGGCGGCGAAGAAGGCCGGCTGATCCCGACGCGCCTGCCTGTCCCCGCGCAACTCGCCTACGCGCCACCCAGCTTGCGGAAGTCCCAGGACACGATCTTCTCGGGCGTCAGCCGGATCCAGGCGTGCCGGCCGTCGTGCGGCATCTCCTCCAGGCCGAAGTTCTTGCGGGCGAACAAGGTCTCCGGGACGTCGAGTTCTGCGCGCAGTTCGCCGGTGCGCGGGAACTCGCCCACGAACTCCACGGTTCCCGACAGCTCCACGCCGCGCAGCTCGTCGTAGTCCTCGCCCGAGTCCACCACGATCGCGACCCGCGGGTCCCGGCGCAGGTCGGTCCACCGCTTGCTGCGCACCACCGAGTACAGCCAGACCGAGGTGCCGTCCCAGGCGAACCACAACGCGCTGACATGCGGGGCCCCGCCCGCCGACACGGTGGCCACCCGGCAGGTGCGCTGGCCGGTGAGGAACTCGTCCAGCTCGCCCGGCGTCATCATGATCTTGCGGCCGCGGCGCTGAGTGACGGTCATGCGTCCCCCTCTTCTCTCACGAAGTGCCAGAGGGTCCGGTGATCCTCTGACATCACGTCAGAAAAGCATGGGTCGTCTTCCGTCCATGCGCAATGGTCGCTACGCTCGCCCGCTCCAGCCGCCGGAGACGAGGGGGAACCGTGCCGTCCCGCGAACAGCTCAGCGAACTCCTCGATCCTGCCACCACCGTGCTGCTCACCGTCGAGTGCCAGCAGGGTGTCGTCGGCCCGGACAGCGCACTGCCCGAACTCGCCCTGGAGGCACGCCGGTCGGGCGTCCTCGCCAATGTGGCACGGCTCGTGTCCGCCGCCCACGCCGGCGGCGTCCAGGTCATCCACGCCATCGCCGAGCGGCGCCCCGACGGACGCGGCGCCAACCGCAACGCCCGCCTCTTCCGCGCCGCCGAACGGCTGCCCGTCCAGCAGCTGTCCGGCACCGCGGCGGTGCGGGTGGCGGCCCCCATCGAGGTCGCCGAGGAGGACCTCGTCGTACGGCGGCTGCACGGGCTGTCGCCGATCCAGGGCACCGACGTCGACCCGCTGCTGCGCAACCTCGGCTGCCGGACGCTCGTCGTGGCCGGGGTCTCGGCCAACGTGGCCGTTCCCAACACCGTCTTCGACGCGGTCAACCGCGGCTACGCGGTCGTGGTGCCCTCCGACGCCATAGCGGGAGTGCCCTCCGAGTACACCCCGGCGATGATCCGCAACACCCTCGCCCTGGTCGCCACGGTCGCGACCACGGCGGAGGTGCTGGGCTGCCTGGAAGGGCCGCGGCGGGCGCGGATCAGGCCAGCGTGATCGAGTCCCCGCTGACGGTGACGTTCTGGGCGGTGAGACCGGTGGTGGCCGGGCCCTTCTTCACGCTGCCGTCCGTCACGGAGAACTCGCTGCCGTGGCAGGGACAGACGATGACACCGTTGGAGATGCTGGAGACCGCGCAGCCCTGGTGCGGGCACTTGGTCGAGAATGCCTTGAAGGTGCCCGAGGCCGGCTGGGTGACCACCACGGACTTGTCCTTGAAGATCTTGCCGCCGCCCTCCGGGATGTCGGCGGTCTTGGCCAGGGCCGCGCCGCCGCCGGAGCCGGACGAGGCGCTCGCGCTCGCGTCGCCGCCGGCCGCGCCGCCGTTGTTCGCGTTCGCGCCGGCCTGGGTGTCCGAGGAGCTGGAGGAGTTGTCGTCGGAGGATCCGCACGCGGTCAGCGCGACGGCGAGTCCGGCGGCGCCGACCGCCGCCACGACGGTACGCCGGGCCGGCGCCGGGACGGGCTGGAGCGGTTCGCTGGTCGTCATGCTGACGGTTCCCTTCGTTGCGGGCTTTGTGGATCGTCCAGGGGTACGGCGTTCGCGCATGGGTTGTTCAGACGATGTCGAGATCTAAACGCGTTCGAGTTCAGGGCGGGGTAAACCGGAGCTGTCGGTTCGCTGTCGGCCAGTAACCTGGGGCGATGCTCAAGGAAGTGATCGCGACCCGCTTCATCACACCCCTGCGTGAGGGCGGCTCGCTGCCGGGACTCGTCGAGGCCGACGACTTCGGGACGTATGTGATGAAGTTCACCGGCGCCGGCCAAGGCCGCAAGACGCTCGTCGCGGAGGTGATCTGCGGGGAACTCGCCCGCCGGCTGGGCTTCCGGATGCCCCGCCTGGTCACGATCGGCCTCGATCCGGTGCTGGGTCTCGGTGAGCCCGAGCAGCAGGTACAGGACCTGCTGCGGGCGAGCGGCGGCACCAACCTCGGCATGGACTTCCTCTCCGGAGCCCTCGGCTTCGACCCGCTCGCCTTCGAGGTGAGCCCCGAGGAGGCCGGACGCGTCCTGTGGTTCGACGCCCTGATCAACAACGTCGACCGGTCCTGGCGCAACCCCAACCTGCTGGTCCGGCAGGGCGAGCTGTGGCTCATCGACCACGGCGCCACCATGATCTGGCACCACAACTGGCCCGGCGCCGACGCCTCCGCCGCCCGCCCCTACGACGCCTCCGATCATGCCCTCGCCCGCTTCCGCCCCGACCTCGTGGGCGCCGCCGCCGAACTCGGCCCCCGGGTCACCGAGGACCTCCTGGCCGAGGTCACCGCGCAGATCCCGGACGTCTGGCTGGCCGACGAACCCGGCTTCGGCACCCCGGACGGGCTCCGGCACGCCTACGCGCGCGTGCTGCTCGCCCGCGCCGCCGACGTCCACACGCGCGTGAGGGGAATGGAGGAGGGCAAGTGAGCGACCGCCACATCCACATGGCCGGCTCCGTGGTCGAGCGGCACATCATCCGCGGCAGCGAGGCCAACGACCGGGACGTCTTCGAGTACGCCCTGCTGCGGGTCGTGCCCCGCGTCGAACGCGGCGAGTGCATCAACGCCGGCGTGCTGCTCTACTGCCGCGCCCAGCGGTACGTCGGCGCCCGCACCCACCTCGACGAGGCGCGGCTGCTGGCCCTCGACCCGGGGGCCGACGTGGCCGGGATCCGGGCGGCGCTCGGGGCCGTCGAGCGCGTCTGCGGCGGGGGAGAGGGGGCGGGGCAGGCCGCGGGTGAGGACGCCGGACGGCGTTTCCGCTGGCTCGTCGCGCCGCGCTCGACGGTCGTCCAGCCCGGACCGGTGCACACTGGGCTCACCACCGATCCGGCGGCCGAGACCGAGCGGTTGCTCGACCTGCTGGTGAGGTAATGGATCACACCGCAGCCGCGTGACGTTGACACCGGGTGCCATGGCTTCTAGCGTCACGTGCGACGAAGGTACTAAGCGGTCGCTCACCGGGCCGCGGGTTCTCTCAAGGGCGAGGAGAAGCAGCAATGTCCACCACTGAGCAGCGGGTCGCCGTGGTCACCGGCGGAGCGCGTGGCATCGGCGCCGCCACCGCAGTACGACTGGCCGCCGAGGGTCGCGCGGTCGCCGTGATCGACCTCGACGAGGCCGCCTGCAAGGACACCGTGGAGAAGATCACCGCGGCCGGCGGCAGGGCCCTCGCGGTCGGCGCCGACGTCTCCGACGAGGCGCAGGTCGAAGCCGCGATCGCGCGCGTGGTCGAGGAGCTGGGCGCGCCGACGATCCTGGTCAACAACGCGGGCGTGCTGCGCGACAACCTGCTGTTCAAGATGAGCGTCTCCGACTGGGACACCGTCATGAACGTCCACCTGCGCGGCGCCTTCCTGATGTCGAAGGCCGTCCAGAAGCACATGGTCGACGCGGGCTTCGGCCGGATCGTCAACCTGTCCTCCTCCTCGGCGCTCGGCAACCGCGGCCAGGTCAACTACTCGGCCGCCAAGGCGGGTCTGCAGGGCTTCACCAAGACTCTCGCCAAGGAGCTCGGCAAGTTCGGCATCACCGCCAACGCCGTCGCTCCCGGCTTCATCGCCACCGAGATGACCAAGGCCACCGCCGAGCGCGTCGGCATGGGCTTCGAGGACTTCAAGGCCGCGGCCGCCACCCAGATCCCGGTCGCCCGCGTGGGCGAGCCGGACGACATCGCCAACGCCATCGCCTTCTTCACCGGCGAGGCGGCCGGGTTCGTCTCCGGCCAGGTGCTGTACGTCGCCGGCGGCCCCCTCGACTAGGTTCGACCAGGAGTAACGGACATGACTGAACTCTCCGGCAAGGTCGCCGTCGTCACCGGCGCCAGCCGCGGTATCGGCTACGGCGTCGCCGAGGCGCTCGTCGCCCGCGGCGACCGCGTGGCCATCACCGGCCGCAACGAGGACGCCCTGAAGGAGGCCGTCGAGAAGCTCGGGTCCGACCGGGTCATCGGCGTCGCCGGCAAGGCGCACGACCTGGACCACCAGACCGAGGTCGTCGAGCGCACGATGGAGGCCTTCGGCCGCGTCGACTTCCTGGTCAACAACGCCGGCACCAACCCGGTGTTCGGCCCGATCGCCGACCTCGACCTGGACGTGGCCCGCAAGGTCTTCGAGACCAACGTGATCTCCGCGCTCGGTTTCGCGCAGAAGACCTGGCACGCCTGGCAGAAGGAGAACGGCGGCGCCATCGTCAACATCGCCTCCGTCGCGGGCCTCGCGCCCTCGCCCTTCATCGCCGCCTACGGCGTCAGCAAGGCCGCGCTGATCAACCTCACCCAGCAGCTCGCGCACGAGTTCGCGCCGAAGGTGCGGGTCAACGCGATCGCCCCGGCCGTGGTGAAGACCCAGTTCGCCAAGGCCCTGTACGAGGGCCGGGAGGCGGAGGCGGCCGCCGCCTACCCGCTGGCCCGGCTCGGCGTGCCGTCCGACATCGGCGGCGCCGCCGCGTTCCTCACCTCCGAGCAGTCGGACTGGGTCACCGGCCAGACGCTCGTGGTCGACGGCGGCATCTTCCTGAACGCCGGTGTCTCCTGACAAAGGCGTTGCGATTGTAACGATCGGGCACCCGAGGGCGCCGTTTCCTTGACGGAAACGGCGCCCTCGTCGTGGTACGGGAAGGCCACGGGGAAATGACAACGTCGTCATAAAGATGCTGATCAACGGCCCTGTACGAAGCGGGTTGAACCGAAGTCGCACTGCGGTATGGTCTGCCGACCCTTGGTACGGCAGATCGAGGAGCGAGCGCGTGTTCAACCGGAACCGAGGCCTGCGGCAAACGGCGGCCATCGCATCCATATCGACCCTGGTGGCCGGGTGCGGCGTCCTCTCGTCGGACTCCTCCGACGGCACGGGACCGATCACCGTCGGGACGACGAGCGCCCCCAGCACCCTGGACCCGGCGGCGTCCTGGGACCAGTCCTGGGAACTGTTCCGCAACATCTACCAGACGCTGCTCAGCTACCCCGTCGGCGCGACCACCCCGCAGCCGGACGCCGCCGACGGCTGCCGCTTCACCGACAGTTCGAACACGACGTACAGATGCGAGCTGCGCCGGGGCCTTAAGTTCTCCGACGGACACGCCCTCGACGCCGCCGCCGTCAAGTACTCCATCGACCGCATCCGGAAGATCAACCTCAACGGCGGTCCCGCCGGGCTCCTCGGCAGCCTCGACCGGGTGCAGGCACTGGGCGACACGGAGGTCGTCTTCCACCTCAACCAGCCCGACGCCACCTTCCCCTTCGTGCTCGCCACACCCGCGATGTCCATCGTGGACCCCCAGAAGTACCCGGCCGCCGCCCTGCGCAAGGACGACAAGGTCGACGGCTCGGGGCCGTACACGCTGCAGTCGTACGAGGACGGCAAGAAGGCCGAACTCGTCCGGAACGGCAACTACAAGGGCTACGCCGACCGCAAGAACGGCGCGGTGACCATCCGCTACTACCGCGAGTCCGCCCCGATGGTCGCCGACCTGCGCAAGGGCACCCTCGATGTCGCCTTCCGCGGACTGGACGCCGACGACGTCGTCGACCTGCAGAAGCACGACGCGAACGGCAAGCTGCAGATCAACGAGGGCGCCGGCATCGAGATCAACTACCTGGTGTTCAACCCCAAGGACCGCTGGGCCGGCAACACCGCGGTCCGCAAGGCCGTCGCCCAGCTCGTCGACCGGGGCGCGATCGCGCACAAGGTCTACAAGGACACCGTCGAGCCGCTGTACTCCATGGTCCCGAAGGGGCTGACCGGCCACACCACCGACTTCTTCGACGACTTCGGCAACCCCAGCGTCACCAAGGCCCGCCAGATCCTCACCGACGCCGGCATCAAGCAGCGCGTTCCGCTCACCCTCTGGTACACCACCGACCGCTACGGCTCCTCCACGGGGCTGGAGTTCGCCGAGCTCAAGCGCCAGCTGGAGTCCTCGGGCCTGTTCACGGTCACCCTCAAGAGCCGGCCCTGGAAGACGTATGTGACCGGCTACCAGAAGGGCGAGTACCCGGTGTTCGGGCGCGGCTGGTTCCCCGACTTCCCCGACCCGGACAACTTCATCGCCCCGTTCGTCGGCGATCAGAACGCGCTCGGCACGCCCTACCCGGCGCCCGAGATCACCGGGCGGCTGCTGCCCGAGTCGCGCCGGCAGAGCGACCGCGCCGCCGTGGTGCAGGAGTTCGAGAGGGCTCAGCAGGTCCTCGTCCGCGACGCCCGGCTGCTGCCGCTGTGGCAGGGCAAGCAGTACGTCGCCGCCAGCGACGACATCTCCGGCGCGGAGCAGGCGCTGGACCCGTCGACGATCATGATGATGTGGCAGCTGTACCGCAAGACCAGCTGGTAGACGGGGTCCTTCGGCCATCGGCGGGCCGTTGTCAGTGGTCGCCTGTAGGTTCTGAGTCCTGGAAGTGACCGCACGCCGTTTTCCGCACATCGTAAGGACGTTGACGTGACCGACATCGCCATGCTGCCCGAGTCCTGGCGCGGGGTTCTGGGCGACGAACTGCAGCAGCCCTACTTCAAGGAGCTGACGGAGTTCGTCGAGGAGGAGCGGGCGCGCGGTCCCGTCTACCCGCCGCGCGAGGAGGTCTTCGCCGCGCTGGACGCCACGCCCTACGACAAGGTGAAGGTCCTCGTCCTCGGCCAGGACCCGTACCACGGCGAGGGCCAGGGCCACGGGCTGTGCTTCTCGGTCCGCCCGGGCGTCCGGATCCCGCCGTCGCTGCGCAACATCTACAAGGAGATGCACGAGGAGCTGGGCAGCCCCGTCCCGGACAACGGCTATCTGATGCCGTGGGCCGAACAGGGCGTCCTGCTGCTGAACGCGGTGCTCACGGTCCGCTCCGGCGAGGCCAACTCGCACAAGGGCAAGGGCTGGGAGAAGTTCACCGACGCGGTGATCCGCGCGGTGGCCGAGCGGCCCGACCCGGCGGTCTTCGTCCTGTGGGGCAACTACGCGCAGAAGAAGCTGCCGCTGATCGACGAGAGGCGGCACGTGGTGGTCAAGGGCGCGCACCCCTCCCCGCTGTCCGCGAAGAAGTTCTTCGGCTCGCGCCCGTTCACGCAGATCAACGAGGCGGTCGCGGCGCAGGGCCATGAGCCGATCGACTGGACCATCCCGAGCCTGGGCTGAGCACCGCCGGGCCGGTTCCGCGCCGAGCCGGCCCGGTGCCGCCTGCCCGTGATCGCCCGTGCCCGGGGTTAGCGTCGACCGGGACAGCCGACGAGTGGGCGGAGGGCGCGGTGGCCAAGGGACCGGAGCAGACGGCGTCGGACGCCGTGATGTCACGGATCGGGCAGGTCGTGATCCTGCAGCACGCGGGCGACCGCGAGGAGGCCCGGGACCGCTTCCTCGCCCTGTGGGCGGAGATCGGCGAGGACGGCGACCCGCTGCACCGCTGCACCCTGGCCCACTACCTGGCCGACGCCCAGGACGACCCGGCCGACGAACTGGCCTGGGACCTGCGGGCGTTGACGGCGGCGGAGGAGCTGACCGACGGGCGGCCCACCGAACACGAGAGCGCGCTCGCGGTACGCGCCCTCTACCCCTCGCTGCACCTCAACCTGGCGGCCGACTACGTCAAGCTCGGCCGGGGCGGCGCCGCCCGCACTCACCTCCACCGGGCCCGCACGGCCGCCGCGACCCTCGCCCACGACAGTTACGGCGACGGGGTACGGGCGGCCATCACCCGGCTGGAGCTGCGCCTCGGCGAGGACCGCCCCGGCGAGACGGGCTGGTGGGGGCCGCCCCGGCAGCGGCCCTGAGCGCACCGTGCCGGGGTCACCGCCCGTACGCCTGCCGGCAGATCACCGACTCCGGGCTGTCCGCCCGCCAGCCCCCGTACCTCTTGCCCAGGGCGCACACGTCGGCCTGGCTCTTGGGGACGGCCTTGGTCACGTCGGGGATCCCGCTGCCGGGCTGCTGCCCGTGCCTCAGCCCGGGATGCGCCGGCCGCGGGTGCGAGCGGGGTGCCGCCGGCCGGTCGACCGGTGCGGGCTCGCGCGCCGGATTCCGGTGCCGCTGAGGTGTCCTCGGCTCCGCGCTCCGGGACGGGCCGATCATCTCCAGGGCCTCCCGGGCCGGCGCCCGCACGATCTGCGGCTCCCCCTCACCGTCCGGGCGTGGGGCCGGCCGCTGGGACGGGGCCGCCGCCGGCGGGGCGGGCAGGGGTGGGCGCTGGACGGTCACACAGCCAGACAGGGCCAGGACGGCCACGGTGACCAGGAGCGTTGCGGTGGTCGTCGTTCGATGCACCCGCGCAACAATGGCGTCCGGAACGGCCCGGCGGACAGCGGATGAGCGCAGGATGCCCCGCACGGGTGATCTCCCGCCCCTTATGGCGGGCGCGGGGGCGTCCCGGCTGACGTCAGTCGCCGGTGGCGCCGTCGACGCGCTCGCGGATCAGGTCGGCGTGGCCGTTGTGCCGGGCGTACTCCTCGATCATGTGGGTGTAGATCCAGCGCAGGTTGAACTGCTCCCCGGTGCGCCTGCTGCGGCCCTTGGACAGGTCGTCCAGGCCGAAGCCCGCCGCGTTGCCGCGGGCGGCCTCGATCTCGGCCTGCCAGGTGGCGTGCGCCTCCGCCCAGGTGTCCGCCTCGGTCAGATGGAACTCGCCGTCCGGGTCCTCGTCGCTGTAGTAGATCGGCCCGGCGTCCTCGCCCACGAGGACCGAGCGGAACCAGCCGCGCTCCACCTCCGCCATGTGCCGCACCAGCCCCATCAGGGACAGCTCGGACGGCTCCACCGCGGCCGTCCTGAGCTGGGCGTCGGTCAGTCCCTCGCACTTCCAGGCCAGGGTCTGCCGGTGGTAGTCCAGCCAGCCCTCCAGCATGCTGCGCTCGTCGGCGGTGGTCGCGGGTTCACGGCGTTCGGTCGTCATGGCCGCATCCTTTCCCAACGCCCATGGACCCACCACCGAATTCCTCGACGGCTCCCGGCGCGGTCGGCCGGCATGGTCGAGGCCGATTCCACCGGGCCTGGAGCGGCGCCGTGGCCGCCGTATGCTTCCGGCAGGACCACGGCTAAGGAGAACACCCCGTGAAGGTGGGCTGCATCGGACTCGGTGACATCGCGCAGAAGGCCTATCTCCCGGTCCTCGCCTCGCTGGCCGGAGTCGAGCTGCATCTGCAGACCCGGACGCCCGCGACGCTCGACCGGGTCGGCGACGGCCTGCACCTTCCGCGGGACCACCGGCACGCGACCCTGGACGCGCTGCTCGCCCAGGACCTCGACGCCGCCTTCGTGCACGCGCCGACCGTGGCACACCCGGAGATCGTCACCCGGCTGCTGGAGGCGGGCGTGCCGACGTACGTCGACAAGCCGCTCGCCCACCAACTAGCCGACTCCGAGCGGCTGGTGGCGCTCGCCGAGCAGCGCGCCGTCAGCCTGGCCGTCGGGTTCAACCGGCGGTTCGCGCCCGGGTACGTCCAGTGCGCCGACCATCCGCGCGAGCTGATCCTGATGCAGAAGAACCGCATCGGGCTGCCGGAGGAGCCGCGCTCGATGATCCTCGACGACTTCATCCACGTCGTCGACACCCTGCGCTTCCTGGTGCCCGGTCCGGTCGACGACGTGACCGTGCGGGCCCGTGTCGAGTACGGCCTGCTCCATCACGTCGTCCTGCAGCTGTCCGGCGAGGGCTTCACCGCGCTCGGTGTGATGAACCGGCTCAGCGGTTCCGCGGAGGAGATCCTGGAGGTGTCCGGGCAGGACACCAAGCGTCAGGTGCTCAACCTCGCCGAGGTCGTCGATCACAAGGGCCAGCCCACCGTGCGCCGGCGCGGCGACTGGGTGCCGGTGGCCCGGCAGCGCGGCATCGAACAGGCCGCGCTGGCCTTCCTGGACGCGGTGCGCGCGGGCAAGGTGCTCAGCGCCCGGGACGCGCTGGCGACTCATGAACTGTGCGAGCGGGTGGTACGCGCGGTTCTGGAGCGGGCCGCCTGAGCCGTACGGCCCTCAGGCCCTCGGCCGCGCACCACAGCGCGAGGACGAGGAGGGAGCCGTGCACCGGCCAGTCGCCGTAGCGGACGTACGGGGTGACACCGTGTGCCAGCGGGATGTCGTACACCACGGCCTCGCTGTCGCTGGTCCCCGCCCACGAGCCGATCCGCTCCCCGCTCGGCCCGTACACCGCCGAGACGCCCGTCAGGGTCGCGTGCACCATCGGGCGGCCGGTCTCCGCGGCCCGCAGGGCGGCCAGCGAGGCGTGCTGCTCGGGGGCCCAACTGTGCTGGAAGGACGACGTCGAGGACTGCGCCACCAGGACGTCGGCGCCGTCCTCGGCGAGATGGCGGCTCATGTCGGGAAACGCCGACTCGAAGCAGACCATCGGGCCGACGCGAAGACCGTGACCGACGTTCATCACGACCTGTTCCGTGCCCCGCCTGCGGTCCTCGCCCGCCGCCTTGCCCACGGAGGTCGCCCAGCCGAGGAACCTGCGGGCCGGTATGTACTCGCCGAACGGCACGAGCCGCATCTTGTCGTAGCGGTCACCGGTCAGGCCGTCCGGGCCGACGAGCAGCGAACTCTTGTAGATGCCGGGCTTGTCGGAGCGGCGCGCGTCGACGTTGACGAGGATGTCCGCCCCGGTCGCGCGGGACAGCGCCGCGATCCGCCGCGCCAGGTCGGGCCGGTCGCCCAGGTCGTAGCCGACGCTGCTCTCGCCCCAGACGATCAGGTCGAGGTGCCGTCCGACGAGTTGCCGGGTCAGCTGCTCCTCGCGGGCGAAGCGCTGGTCGGCGCCCTCGATGACACCGGGCTGCACGACGGCCATCCGCACCCGGCGGTCGGCGTCGGGGCGCGGTGACCACACCCAGGCCGCGGAGGTCGCGGCGGCCGTCGCGACGATCCCGGCGACCGCCGGCACCCGGGACTCGCGCACCGACACCAGCACGGCGAGGGAGACGTTGACGGCCACCACGAGGAAGCTCAGCAGCCACACCCCGCCGACGGAGGCCAGCCGCAACACGGGCTCCACCTGCCACTGGCTGGAGCCGAGCATGCCCCACGGCCCGCCGAGCCCCTGCCAGGACCGCACCAACTCCACCATCAGCCAGCCCGACGGCAGCACGACCAGGGCGGCCAGGCCCCGCCCCGGCCCGGGCACCCCGCTCAGAAATCGCCGCACCAGCCAGCCCCACGGCGCCCACAGCGCGCCCAGGAGGGCGCCGATGACGAAGATGAACACGTTCAGGCTGGGCAACAGCCAGTGGTGCACAGCCACCATGTAGCCGAACCCGCCGGCCCAGCCGTCGTACGCGGCCCGCTTTCCCGTCGGCGCGGAGCGGATCAGCAGGATCCAGGGGACGAGAGCGACGTACGCGAACCACCACAAAGAGGGCGCGGGGAACGCGAACACGGGCAGGGCGCCGGCCAGCGCGGCGAGGGAGGAGCGCCGCCAGGGGGAGGCGAGCCATTCACCGAAGTTCCTCATGGAAGGCCTCCCTACCCACTGGTGGCTCCAGTGTGCGTCCTTTCGGTGATCCGGAACAGACGATCTGGATCGCGGGCGTGATCAGCCGGTGGTCCGCTCGGGCATGCGCCGCCACTTCTCCTGTACGACGACCTCGCGCAGCCGCCAGCCGTCGGACGTGCGCAGCAGACCGAACGCGTAGCGCCCGCCGCACACGAAGTCGGGAGCGGCCCCGTCGGCGTCGAACCGCATGGGGTTGACGTAGTCGGCCCGCACCCGCGCGGTGTCACCGGCGTCCTGGTCCAACGTCCCGAAGCGCACACGACGGTTGACGATGAGATGCTGGCGCATGGGGAACAGCCGCATGCTCTCGGCGAGCCACGCGGCGACCTTCTCCGCCTCGCCCTCGACACCGCCGGCCGAGCGGTAGTCGGCGCGTCCGTCGGGTGTGAACAGCGCCCGATACGCCCCCCAGTCGCCGTCGTCCACGGCCGCCGCGTAGTCGGTGACCACCTCGTCGACGGCCAGTCGGTCCATCACGGTCGCGAGCTCCACGCGCTGCGTCATCGGTTCAGTGTTGGGCATCGAGGAGGCCGGGCCAAGGGGCGCGAGGTGACAATCGGGCGTCGAACTCCCGCCGTTCCGCGCCTGGTTGGCCGGTCAGGGGGTCGGCGGCGGGCGTCGGGGACCGGGCTCCGCGGGGAAATACGGATGCGGGTGTCACACGGCCGTCCCTAGGCTGGCCCGACGGTGGAGACGAGGCGGCGTTCTTCCGGCCGCCGGCGGAGGGGAGACGTGCGGGGTATGACGAGTCGACTGTTCGCGATCTGCTTCAACGCCGCCCGGCCGTCGGACCTGGCGCGGTTCTGGTCCGGCGTCCTGGACTGGGAGTTGGCCGACGGTCCGGACGGCGGCGCCGAGGTACTGCCCCGTGACGGCGCCGGGTTCCGCATCCGCTTCCTGCCGAGCCGGGATCCCAAGTCCGGCCGGAACCGGGCGCACTTCGACCTGACGAGCGTCTCCCCGGAGGGGCAGCGGCAGACGGTGGCCAGAGCGCTGGAACTCGGCGCTTACCACATCGACGTGGGCCAGGGCCCGGAGGACGAGCATGTGGTGCTCGCCGATCCCCAGGGCAACGAGTTCTGTGTGATCGAGGCGGGCAACACGTTCCTCGCCGACACCGGCGTCATCGGAGCGCTGGCCTGCGACGGTACGCAGGAGGTCGGCTACTTCTGGAGCGAGGCACTGCGGTGGCCGCTGGTATGGGACCAGGATCAGGAGACGGCGGTCCAGTCGCCGAACGGCGGTACGAAGATCACCTGGGGTGGTCCTCCGGTGGCGCCGAAGACGGGCGCGAACCGGCTGTATCTCGAACTGGCCCTCCCCGCGGACGCCGACTGGGAGACGGAGCGCGACCGCCTGGTCTCGCTCGGCGCGAAGCACACCGACACCGGCGTGGGCGACGACGGCCGGATGCTGATGCTCGACCCCGACGGCAACGAGTTCTCCGTGCGAAGGTCTCGCTAGAAGGAATGCTCGGCCCTGACCGTGCCGGGGCGACCGGCGCTTCTCGGCGCCCCTCGGGTGCCCCTGGCACCTCTGGGGCGCCCATGGCGCTTCGAGACACGAACCGCCCGGCCGTGGCGCGGAACCGGGCCCCCCGTACGGCACCGTTCGACGACGGCTGGACGCTAGGCTGATCGATAATCGATCAACATCGCCCGAGGAGCTGTCATGGCACGTCCCGTCACGGTGGTCACCGGAGGCAGTAGGGGAATCGGCGCCGCGACCTGCTTGCGGCTCGCGGCGGACGGCCACGACGTGGTGATCGGGTACGTCCGCGATGCCGACGCGGCCGGGGAGGTGGCCGCGGGCGTGCGCGAGGCCGGCGGACGTGCCGTCGCGGTGCGGGTCGACGTGTCCGTCGAGGCGGACGTCGAGCGCCTCTTCGATACGGCGGAAGACGAACTCGGGCCGGTGACCGGGCTGGTGAACAACGCCGGTGTGACCGGGCTGCTGGGCCGTCTCGCCGACACGGACACGGCGACGCTGCGACAGGTCGTCGACGTCAACCTCCTCGGCACACTGCTGTGTTCACGCAGGGCCGCACAGCTGATGACGGCCCGGGGGAGCGGCGTCATCGTGAACGTGTCCTCGGGCGCCGCCACGCTCGGCAGCCCCGGCGAGTACGTGCACTACGCGGCGGCCAAGGCCGGCGTGGACGCGCTGACCCTGGGGCTGGCGAAGGAACTCGGGCCGGACGGCATCCGCGTCAACGCCGTCGCCCCCGGCGCCATCGACACCGAGATGCACGCGGCGATGGGCGATCCCGACCGGGCGCGGCGCATGGCGGCGGCGATTCCGCTGCGGCGGCCGGGACGGGCCGAGGAGATCGCCGCGGCCATCGCGTGGTTGCTGTCACCGGAGGCGTCGTACACGACGGGCGCCGTGTTGCGTGTGGCGGGCGGGCGTTGACGAGACCGGCCGGGTACGCGGCAAGAGCGGCGTGCCGCACCTCGCACCCGGCTCTCGCGCCGCAGGCCTACGCGGCCTCGATGACGTCGGCCCGGATGGCCTCCGCCCACTCGACCACCAGCAGCTCGTACTCCGTGCGCTCCTGAGCCGACAGGGAACCGCCCGCACGCAGCCAGAGCGCCCGGATCTGCTCGTTCACCTCGGCGGCAGACCGCACGGAACCAGGGGCCATGGATTTGCGGGACATGCCGACAAGCCTAGGGGCAAGCACTGACAGTGCGCTACCGGACGGCTACACATCCCGTATGTGATGGGTCACGGTTCCATGATCGCGACGCTTTTACTGACTGGGCGGTCAGTCAGCCGACTCCGCGGCGTGCGGGCTGAGCACACCCATGGTCACCAGGGCGATGATGACTATCCCGAGGGCGACCCGGTACCAGACGAACGGCATGAAGCTCTTGGTCGAGATGAACTTCATGAACCAGGCGATCACGGCGTATCCGGAGGCGAACGCGATCACCGTCGCGAACAGTGTCGGCCCCCACGACACATGGTCGCTCTCCATCGCGTCCTTGACCTCGAACAGCCCGGAGGCCAGTACCGCGGGGATCGCGAGGAGGAAGGAGTAGCGCGCCGCGGCCTCGCGCCTGTACCCCATGAACAGGCCGCCGCTGATCGTCGCTCCGGAGCGGGAGACGCCGGGGACCAGGGCCATGGACTGGCAGATGCCGTAGATCAGCCCGTCCTTCACGCCCAGGTTCTCCAGCGTCTTGCGCTGCTTGGGTGCCCGGTGCCTGCCCCCGGTCTCGTCGCGCGCCGCCAGCCGGTCCGCGACGCCTATGACCACGCCGATGGCGATCAGCATGGTCGCGGTGATCCGCAGGTCCCGGAACGGCCCCTCGATCTGGTCCTTGAACAACAGGCCGAGCACGCCGATCGGGATCGAGCCGACGATCACCAGCCAGCCCATCTGCGCGTCGTGGTCCCCCCGCCACTTCTTGCTGACCAGTGAGCGCGCCCACGCGGAGACGATCCGGCCGATGTCCCGGCGGAAGTAGATCAGCACGGCCGCCTCGGTGCCGATCTGGGTGATCGCCGTGAAGGCCGCACCGGGGTCCTTCCAGCCGGAGAAGGCCGCGGTCAGCCGCAGATGCGCGCTGGAGGAGACGGGAAGGAACTCGGTCAGCCCCTGGACGAGCCCGAGGATGAGGGATTCAAACCAAGACATGAAGGTACGGCGTCCAAGTGCTCGTCGTGGCAGGCGCGACGGAACGTCACGCCGCAGGGCGTGCTGATCACGGGTGTGCGGGGAAGCCTATCGGGGCGGCCCGCCGCGCTGGGCGACGGGTGCCCCGCCCCCGGCCGCGGGTGGTTGACCCGGCGAGGGGGCGGAGCTTACGTTTCCGGAGAGGAGAAAGCGCTTGCTGCGACGTCTCCCGGTAAGGCCGCCGTTCCCGGAGGAGTGCTGATCGCGTCCATGCCCACGCCCGACACCCATCCCCGCTCGGTGCCCTTCGCCGGTCGCCGCATCCGGGCCGCCCTCGTCGGCATCGGCGCCATCGGACGGGGCTCCCATCTGCCCGCCCTGGCCAGGCTCGCCGAGGAGGGCGAGACGGAGCTGGTGGCGGCGGTTGACATCGATGCCACGGCCGTCGAGGAGTTCAGCCGGGCGAACGGGATCCCGCACGCCTACACCGACCTGGAGCGGATGCTGCGCGAGCAGCGCCCCGACCTGGTGAGCATCTGCACCCCGCCGACCCTGCACCGCGACCAGAGCATCGCCGCGCTGCGCGCCGGGGCGTGGGTGTGGTGCGAGAAGCCGCCGGTGCCGACGCTCGCCGACTACGACGCCGTGGAGGCCGCGGAGGGCGGGGACGGCGGCCCGTACGCCTCGATCGTCTTCCAGCACCGCTTCGGTTCCGGCACCCGCCACGTACGGCGGCTGCTCGCCGAGGGAGCGGTGGGCCGGCCGCTGGTCGCGCACTGTCAGACGACCTGGTACCGGGACGCCGCCTATTACGCCGTGCCCTGGCGCGGCCGCTGGGCCACCGAGGGCGGCGGCCCGGCGATGGGCCACGGCATCCACCAGATGGACCTCCTGCTGGACCTCCTCGGGCCGTGGAGCGAGGTGCGCGCGATGGCCGGGCGCCTGGTGCACGACGTGGAGACCGAGGACGTCTCCACGGCCCTGGTCCGCTTCGAGAGCGGCGCCATGGCGACCGTCGTCAACAGCGTGCTGAGCCCCGACGAGGTCAGCCGGATCCGCGTCGACTGCGAGCGCGCCACCGTCGAGCTGACCCACCTCTACGGGCACTCCAACGCGGACTGGCGCATCACCCCGGCCCCGGACGTGCCCGGCGAGGAGGCCGCCGCCTGGCAGGACTTCGGCGCGGACGTGCCCAGCTCGCACCTGGAGCAGCTGCGGGAGCTCGTCGCGAGCATGCGGGCCGGCGAGCGGCCGCGCAGCAGTGGCACCGACGGGCGTACGAGCCTGGAGCTGATCGCCGCGCTGTACAAGTCGGCGTTCACCGACACGACCGTGAGGGCCGGCGAGATCGGCCCCGGTGACCCGTTCCACACGGCGATGCACGGCGGCGTGCCCGGCTGGGCTCCCGTCGTCGCCGTCTCCCAGGAGGTGTCCGCATGAGCGCCCTGCGCCTCGTCCACGCCCACGGCGACCGCATCACGGTCAGCGAACCGGCAACCGGTGTCGAGCTGTTGAGCTACGTCTACGCCCCGGAGGCCGCGTGGGAGGCCCCGAAGCCGTACCTCCACCCGATCCGCACCCTCGCCGGTGACGTCGTCACCGACTACCGGCCCAACGACCACCGCTGGCACAAGGGCTTGCAGCTGACCGCCTCGCACCTCTCGGGCGCCAATCTGTGGGGCGGCAACTCCTACGTCCATGGCGAGGGCTATCTCGAACTCCCCGAACGCGTCGGCTCGATGGCACACGTGGCCTTCGACGAGGTGGCCGTCCACGACGACCGGGTGGTCATCGCCGAACGGCTCACCTGGCACCCGTACAGCGGCGAGCTGTGGGCCGACGAGGAGCGCCGTGTCGAGATCCACGACGTCGACCGGGAATCCGGTTCCTGGGCGCTGACCTGGTCCAGCGCCATCACCAACCGCCGTGAGGAGCCGCTGCGGTTCGGCAGCCCGACCACCGCGGGACGCGAACTCGCGGGCTACACCGGCCTGTTCTGGCGCGGCCCGCGCGCCTTCCGGGACGGGCGGATCATCGGCCCGGACAGTGAGGGCCCCGGTCTGATGGGCGAGCAGGCGCCCTGGCTCGCGTACTCCGGAGAGCACGACGGCACCGACGGCCACGCGACCCTGGTCTTCGCGCACGCCCCCGAGAACGACCACCTCGGCAGCGCGGGCGCCCACCCCGCCCACTGGTTCGTCCGCAACGACCCGTTCGCCGCCGTGGCCCCTTCCTGGGCCTTCTACGACGAACTCGAACTCGCCCCCGGCGACACGCTCTCCCGCCGCTACCGCGTCGTCGTGGCGGACGGGGTCTGGGAGCGGGAGGAGATCGCCAAGTACCTGGAGGCGCACCCGTGGTGACCGCCGGCGGATTCACCGGACTGCCCGGAGGGGTGGCGGTGTCCCACCTGTCCGTCTACGACTGGCCCGCCGACGACGGGGTGTGCGGCGGAACCCCCCATATGCATCTGACCTGTTCGGAGGCGTACGTCGTCACCGGCGGCCGGGGCTCGGTGCAGACGCTCACGACGTCCGGGTACGAGGTCACGCCCCTCGAGCCCGGCACGGTCGCCTGGTTCACGCCGGGCGCCATCCACCGCCTGGTCAACGAGGACGAACTGCGCATCACGGTCCTGATGCAGAACAGCGGCCTGCCGGAGGCGGGGGACGCGGTCCTCACCCTGCCCCCGAAGTACCTGGCCGACCCGGAGACGTACGCCGCGGTGACGCGCATCCCGGCTCACGCTGCGGAGGAGGAACGCGAGCGGATCGCCCGGACCCGCCGCGACCTGGCCCTGGAGGGCTACCGCAGGCTGCGCGAGGCGACCGGCCCGGAGTCCCTGGCCGCCTTCCACCGCGCCGCCGCGGCCCTGGTCCGCCCCCGGCTGTCCGAGTGGCGAGAGCGCTGGCAGGCCGGCGCACAAGCGGCAGCGGCGGCCACGGGCGAGCAACTGACCCGACTGGAGAAGGGCGACGTCACCCACCTCACCGAGGCCGTCGTCCGGGCCGAACTCCCCTCGGAGTACGGCAAATTCGGGATGTGCGGTCGACTGAACGTCTACCCGGGGCCGTGACCGGGCGCCCCGATCATCCGGCGGGTAGCCTGGAGGCGTCGGCTGGGTCCAGCCTCGGGAGGCCCGATGAAGTACGTCGTGTTCTACGAGTCGGCCGACGACCTGGCCGCGAAGGCTCCCGCCCACTTCGCCGCGCACGCGGCCCGCTACCAGGAGTTCGTCGAGCGCGGTGAGCTGCTGATGATCGGCCCGTTCGCCAATCCCCAGGAAGAGGGCTCGATGGCCGTCTTCACCACGCGCGCGGCGGCCGAGGACTTCGTCGCCGGCGATCCCTTCGTCCTGCACGGCGTGGTCAGGTCCTGGCACATCCGGGAGTGGAACGAGGCCCTCGTCCCGTCCTGACCCCTGCCGGGGCTCCCGGTCCTAGGCCGCCGTCGGGCCCGAGACCGTCCAGCCCTCGGCCTGGGGGTGGGCCGTCAGGTCCTCGTGGTGGACCGGGGCGCCACAGGACTGGCAGGTGACGACGGGGATCAGTTCGTTGCCGCAGGTGTGCTCGACCACCATCGGGAGGTCGGTGCCGTTGCGGAGGTGGCGGTCGCCCCACTCCTTCAAGGTCATCAGAACCGGCTCCAGCTCCAGGCCCGCCTGCGTCGGCCGGTACTCGAAGCGCTGCGGGCGTTCGCTGTAGGCGCGCTTGGTCAGGACCCCGGCGTCGACCAGGCGGCGCAGGCGGGTGGCGAGGACGTCGCGCGGGGCGCCGATGTTGCGTACCAGCTGGTCGAAACGGCCGTTGCCCAGGCACACCTCCCGCAGGACGAGCAGGGAGTACTTCTCGCCGACGATCGCGAGCGCGTCGGCGATCGAGCAGGGGCGCGGGTCCTTGGGTGCGGCCATGCAGCCCAGTCTAGGGGAGGGTTTGATTTTCCAACTCACGGAGCTATGGTGAGTTTGGATTTCCTACTCACTGGTAGGGCTCGCTGGTGGGACTCATTGGTAGGCCTCACTGGCAGGCCCGCCTGCCGACCCTGCCGTGGAGGCCGCATCATGCGTGACGCAGTCATCGTCGAAGCCGTACGCACCCCGATCGGCAAGGGCAAGCCGGGCGGCGCCCTCGCGCACGTGCACCCCGTCGAACTCCTCGCCCACACCCTGCGCACGCTCGTCGACCGCGCCGGCGTCGACCCGGCGCTGATCGACGACGTCATCGGCGGCACCGTCGACCAGGTCGGCGAACAGGCCATGAACACCACCCGCTACGCCGTCCTGTCGGCGGGCTTCCCGGACACGGTCCCGGCGACCACCGTGGACCGCCAGTGCGGCTCCTCCCAGCAGGCCGTCCACTTCGCCGCCCAGGGCGTCATCTCCGGCGCCTACGACCTCGTCGTGGCCTGCGGGGTGGAGTCCATGAGCCGCGTGCCGATGTGGTCGAACGTGCCCTCGGGCAAGGACCCCTTCGGTCCCGGTGTCGCCGAGCGCTACCCGGAGGGCCTCGTCCCGCAGGGCATCAGCGCCGAACTGATCGCCGCCAAGTGGTCGATCGGCCGCGAGCAGATGGACACCTTCGCCGTCGCCTCCCACCGCAAGGCCGCCGACGCCTGGAACAACGGCCTCTTCGACGCCGAGGTCGCCCCCCTGGAGGGCGTCACCCGCGACGAGTGCGTGCGCCCCGGCAGCACGACCGAGGTCCTCGCCGGCCTGAATCCGGCCTACTGCGACCCCGGTTTCGCCGAGCGCTTCCCGCAGATCGAGTGGAACGTCACCGCGGGCAACGCCAGCCCCGTCAACGACGGCGCCTCCGCCGTCCTCGTCACGTCCGGCGAGACCGCGGCCCGCCTCGGCCTGCGCCCGCTCGCCCGTCTGCACAGCTTCGCCGTCACCGGCTCCGACCCCCTGCTGATGCTCACCGGTGTGATCCCGGCGACCGAGAAGGTCCTGCGCAGGGCGGACCTCACCCTCGACGACATCGACCTGTTCGAGGTCAACGAGGCGTTCTCCAGCGTCGTCCTGGCCTGGCAGCAGGAGACCGGGGCCGATCTCGCCAAGGTCAACGTGCACGGCGGCGCCATCGCCCTCGGCCACCCGCTGGGCGCGAGCGGCACCCGTCTGACGACCACGCTCGTGCACGCCATGCGCGCGCGTGGCGCCCGTTACGCCCTGCAGACCATGTGTGAGGCGGGCGGACTGGCCAACGCGATGATCCTGGAAGGCCTGTAGGAGTCAGGCCCCGCGCAGATGGTGCCGCTTGCGCCAGGCCACCACCGCCCCCGCCACCGTCGGCAGGGCGATGGCGGCCAGCGCGATCAGGAAGAGCGGCGAGGTCGGGGCCGAGGCACGGGCCCCGGCGACGACATAGGCGGCCGTGTTCGGGATCGAGCCCAGCGCGGTCGCCACCAGGAAGGGTGTCCAGCGCATACGGGAGACGGACGCGCAGTAGTTGACGCCCCAGAAGGGAAGCCCGGGGAACAGCCGCGCCGCGAGCATCGAGCGCATCCCGTGTCGGCTCAACTGGCCGTCCGCCGCCTTCAGCAACCGCCCGCGCAGCAGCGGCCGCAGGGCGTCCTGACCCAGCACCCGGCCCAGCCCGAAGGCGACCCCGGCACCCAGCACGGTACCCACCATCGACGTGGCCAGCCCGAGCGCGGAACCGAACAGCGCCCCGGCGGCCAGATTGAGCAGCGGGCGCGGTACGAACGCCACCGTGCACAGTCCGTACGCCACGGCGAACACGAGGGCTGCCGTCACGCCTCCCAACTGCGGTGGCCAGCCGTCCGCGAGCAGCCTCTGCGGCTCGAACAGCAGCACGCTCGCCCCGGCCGCGGTCAGCAGCGCGACCAGCAACGACAGCCGCGCCCAGGGCGACAGCAGCACTCTGCCGAGGCGTACGAGCGGCGGGACGGGTGCGGCGACGGCGGCCAGGGGCACCGGAACGGCGAGCTCCGCGCCGGCGGCGACCACGGGCGCGGGAACGCCGAGTTCCGTGGCGGCGGCCCGGGGAGAGGCCGTGGCGGTGCCCCCAGAGCGGGTGTGGGCATCGAGCATCCGGCGACACTAACCGACGGATGTGTGTGATCGCCGTATGGTTCGTCTTATGTGCGTCACAGACGCGGTCGCCACGGGTGTGCCGTTCAGCACACTCGCCGACACCGTGCTGGAGCGGCTCACCGCCACCTACGCGCCCGCCGCCGACCCGGAACGGGCGGCGCCCATGCGCGCGTACATGAAGGACGTGGCCCCCTTCCTGGGCCTCACCACGCCCGCGCGCCGCGCCCTGTCCCGCACCGTCGTCGCCGGTCTGCCCCGCCCCGACGAGAGCGACTGCACCGCGATCGCCCTGCGCTGCTGGCAGTTGCCCGAACGCGAGTACCACTACTTCGCCGTCGACTATCTGCGCCGCCACGCGCGCGTGTGCTCCTCGGGCTTCCTCCCGGTGGCCCGGCACCTGATCGCCACCACCTCCTGGTGGGACACCGTCGACCTGCTCGCCGCGCACGTCGTGGGCGCCCTGGTCGCTGCCGATCCCGCGCTCAAGGCGGACATGGACACGTGGATCGTCGACGACGACCTGTGGATCGCCCGCACCGCCCTGCTCCACCAGCTCCGCTACAAGGAACGCACCGACACCGAACGCCTCTTCACCTACTGCCTGCGCCAGTCCGGTCACCCCGACTTCTTCGTCCGCAAGGCGATCGGCTGGTGCCTGCGCGAGTACGCCAAGACCGACCCGGAGGCCGTACGGGCCTTCCTGGCACGCGAGCGCGGGCGGTTCGCGCCGCTGTCGGTACGGGAGGCGCTGAAGAACATCGGGGCCTGAACGCCCTTCGCGCGCGGGCGCCCTGAAAAACCATTCGACGCAGGACAGGGCGTCGGCGATGATCGATCCCATGTTCCGGCACGCCTTCCTCCTCGCAGCATCCGCAGTCGCGGATGCGCCGAAGGCTGCCGTCCTGATCCTCCTGGCCGCAGTCGACGGCGCCCGAAGCTGACCCTCTCCGGATCGTCCGGCGGACCCCGCAAGGGGAGGGTCGGCCACTTCCTGGGGTCCCGCGTTTCTTCACCGCTGAGAGGCTTCGAGGTACAGCCATGCCCAAGACGGCATACGTGCGCACCAAACCGCATCTGAACATCGGGACCATGGGCCACGTCGACCATGGCAAGACCACCCTGACCGCCGCCATCACCAAGGTGCTGGCCGAGCGCGGCACCGGCACCTTCGTGCCGTTCGACCGCATCGACCGGGCCCCGGAGGAGATCGACCGCGGCATCACCATCAACATCGCGCACGTGGAGTACGAGACCGACACCCGGCACTACGCGCACGTGGACATGCCGGGCCACGCCGACTACGTCAAGAACATGGTCACCGGGGCCGCGCAGCTCGACGGGGCGATCCTCGTCGTCTCCGCGGTCGACGGGATCATGCCGCAGACCGCCGAACACGTCCTGCTGGCCCGGCAGGTGGGCGTCGACCACATCGTCGTCGCCCTCAACAAGGCCGACGCGGGCGACGAGGAGCTCATCGACCTCGTCGAGCTGGAGGTCCGCGAACTGCTCACCGCGCAGGGGTACGGCGGCGACGCGGTGCCCGTCGTACGGGTCTCCGGGCTGAAGGCCCTGGAGGGCGACCCGCGCTGGACGGCGTCCGTCGAGGCGCTGCTCGACGCCGTGGACACGTACGTGCCCATGCCCGAGCGGTATCTGGACGCGCCGTTCCTGCTGCCCGTGGAGAACGTGCTCACCATCACCGGCCGCGGCACGGTGGTGACCGGCGCGGTCGAGCGGGGCGTCGTCCGCGTCGGCGACCGGGTCGAAGTGCTCGGCGCCGGTGTCGAGACCGTCGTCACCGGCCTGGAGACCTTCGGCAAACCGATGGAGGAGGCGCAGGCCGGGGACAACGTGGCGCTGCTGCTGCGGGGCGTGCCCCGGGACGCGGTCCGCCGGGGGCATGTCGTGGCGGCGCCGGGCAGTGTGGTGCCGGGCCGGCGCTTCTCGGCGCGGGTCTACGTGCTGTCCGCGCGCGAGGGCGGTCGTACGACGCCTGTGTCCACGGGGTACCGGCCGCAGTTCTACATCCGTACCGCGGATGTGGTGGGCGACGTCGACCTCGGTGAGGTCGCCGTCGCGCGGCCCGGTGACACGGTCACGATGACGGTCGAGCTCGGGCGCGACGTGCCCTTGGAGGCCGGGCTCGGGTTCGCCATCCGTGAGGGCGGGCGGACCGTGGGTGCCGGGACCGTGACCACCGTGGAGTGAGGACGAGGGGCGTGGGGGACTGCGGGGCCGCTGTGGCCGGCGCACAGCCCCCGCGCCCCTTCGCGGGGGCCGTCGGGCCCCACAATGAGGAGGTGACCGAACTCATCCCCGTCAGCAGGACCACCGACTTCGGTGTCGTCAAGCTCATGCCCGACGTCGATCGGGAGCGGGCCTGGCTGCTGACCGTCGACGGGGCGCCGCAGTCGTACGTGGATCTGGACGAGCCGGAACATCTGGAGTTCGAGTACGCGCGGCGGCTCGGGCATGTCCTGGACCTCGTCGCGAAACCGGGGCGTCCGCTGGATGTGCTGCATCTCGGTGGCGGCGCGCTCACGCTGCCCCGGTACCTCGCCGCCACCCGCCCCGGTTCGCGGCAGGACGTCGTCGAGGCGGACCGGGGGCTGCTGGAGCTGGTCGTGAAGCATCTGCCGCTCCCGGCCGGCGCCTCCATCGCCCCGCACGGCGCCGACGCCCGCGCCTGGCTGGAAGCGGCCCCCGCGGACTCGGCGGACGTCATCGTCGCCGACGTCTTCGGCGGCTCGCGCGTCCCGGCCCACATCACCTCCGTCACCTACGCCCGCGAGGCGGAGCGGGTGCTGCGCGGCACCGGCGTCTACCTGGCCAACCTCGCCGACTCCTCGCCGTTCGCCTTCCTGCGCTCCCAACTCGCCACGTTCGACGCGGTCTTCGAGCACCTCGTGCTGATCGCCGAACCGGCCGTCCTGCGTGGCCGCCGCTTCGGCAACGCGGTCCTCGTCGCCGCGCACCACCCCCTGGACACCGCCACCCTGACCCGCCGCACCGCCTCCGACGCGTTCCCCGCCCGGGTCGAACACGGGCCGGCCCTACGGGACTTCATCGCCGGGGCGCGCCCCGTACAGGACGAGGAGGCCGTACCCTCACCCGAGCCCCCCGACGGGGCGTTCGGTATCGGCTGAGGTGTCCGGGATCTCAGGGAGCGGCGGCCGGCCTGTCGCGCCGCTTCTGGGCGTCTCCTCGGTCGGATGGCAATTCGGTTCGGGGCTGGGGGAGTTCGTCGCTGGTGCGCGTTCCGGGCGGGACGAGGACGGCGTACCTTCACCCGAGCCCCCAACGGGGCTTTCGGTATCGGCTGAGGTGGTCGGGGTTGCGGGGAGGAGCGGCCGGCCTGTTGCGCCGCTACGGGCGCCTTCTCGGTCGGGGCGCAACTCGGGCCGGGTCGGGTGGAGTTCATCATCGGAGGCAGTTACCTCACCCGAGCCCCCCGACGGGGCGTTCGGTATCGGCTGGGGTGTCCGGGGTTTCCGGGAGGAGCGGCCGGTCGGCGCGGCGTAGGTTCCGTACGTCCGGTACCGCCAGGACCGCCGCCGTGACGACCACGATCAGCGCCGAGCAGCCCCACAACGCGGCGCTGCGCCCGAGCGCGGCCTCGGCCGGGCCGGCCAGGGCCGCGGCGAGGGGCATCAGCGCGATGGACCCGAACCAGTCGTAGGCGGAGACCCGGGAGAGCTTCTCCTCGGGTATCTCCTGGTGCAGCGCGGTCATCCAGCTCACCCCGAACACCTCCACCAGCGAGCCCGACAGGAACATCACCGCGCACAGCACCCCCACCGGCGCCGGTATCGCGAGGGCCGCCGACGGCAGGGCCATCGGGAAGACGCACAGGGTGCCGGCCAGCAGCAGTCGGCGGGGCTTCCAGCGGGTCATCAGCAGGGCGCCGGCCACCGTGCCCGCGCCGAAGAAGCCGAGGGCCAGGCCCCACGGGCCGGCTCCGCCGAGGTCGTCGCGGGCGACGAGCGGGCCGTAGACCGAGTCGGCGGCGCCGAGCACCGCGTTGGCGATCGAGAACTGCACGACGATGCCCCACAGCCAGGGCCGCCCGCTGAACTCCCGCCAGCCCTCCCGCACATCGGCGATCATCCCGCCGCCCGGCTCGCGCGGCGGGATGTGGCTGACGTCCAGGAAGGACCGCAGCGACCCGGCGACGGCGAAGGCCGCCGCGTCCGCCGCGAGCACCCAGCCCGGCCCGACCGCGGCGACCATCGCGCCCCCGAGCGCCGCCCCGCCCAGCCCCGCCCCCTGCATCGCCATCCGGAACAGCGCGAACGCGCGGCCGGCCTGCTCGCCCGTCACCGACGACATCAGCATGCCTTCGGCGGCCGGGCTGAAGAAGGCCTGGCCGGTGCCGCCGAGGGCGCTGAGCAGCATCATCTGCCACAGCCGGGGGTGACCGGCCAGGACGAGCGCCGCGAACACGGCCTGGGACAGGCAGTTGAGGGCGTTGGCCGTGACCATCACGCGATGCCGGGGCAGCCGGTCGGCCACCGCGCCGCCGATCAGCAGGAAGACCACCAGGGGCAGCGTGCGCGCGGCCGCCACCAGACCCACGTCACCGCCGTCACCGCCGGCCTCCAGCACGGCGAACGCGGAGGCGATCAGCGCACCGTTGCTGCCGAGGTTGGTGACGACCGCCGCGGCGGTCAGCAGACGGTAGTTGCGGCCGGTCCCGGCGGGTCCGCGAGGGCTGTCTGAGGCGTCGGCGGAGGTCACCGGCCGACTATCCCCGCCGTGACCCCCGCTTGCCAAACCGTTTCCGCGCCATACCGGAGGCCTCGTCGGCCACGGTCGCAGGCGTCGGGTCAGCCCCCGGTGGGCGGCTCCTTGGCCAGCCGCACCGTGCTCATGATCTTCATGACGGTCGCGTCCGGGACCTCTCCCTTGACGCCCGTCGCGCCATAGAGACTCCAGGCGACGAAGTCCCCGGCGGAGTTCTTGAAGCCGAAGGTGATGGCCTTGCCGTCACTGTCGCACTTGGACTTGCCGATCTGCGGGCTGTTCTTGGACCGGGCCCAGGCGTAGCTGCCCTCGATGCCGGAGGCCGTGGTGAACTTCTTGGCCGTCTTGTCGTAGGTGATGCTCTTCTTGTCCGGCTGCGTGTAGCCGCCGTAGACCCACCAGGGAACCTGGTTCACGGCGACCTGGTCGGTGCTCTTTGCGCCGTCCGCTCCCTTGGTGCCCACGGCGGCAAGCGCCGTGTCCTCCGTCCTGCCGTCCTTGTCGTCGTCGGAGGTGCACCACTTGGACTTGTAGTACGCCGGCGCGGACATGGTGATCAGCGGCTTGGCGCTCGCGTCCTTCTTGTCCTCGAAGCCGATGAGCATGGTCGGCGAGTCGACCTCCCAGTCGGCCGGGACGTCGAAGACGGTGCCCCACTTGGGGTTCACCACGACCTTCCAGCCCGCGACGGTCGCCTTCTCGGTGGTGCCGCCGCGTGGATCGTCGTCGGAGGCGGACTGGCTGGGCTCGGCGGACGTGGTGGGCGACTGGCTCGCCCGCCTGCCGTCGCCCGAACCGCCGTCCGCCTTGTCGTCGTTGCCGCCGCCCAGGACCAGTGCGCCGGTGACGCCCGCGGCCACGACCACGGCCGCGGCGGCCACGATCGCGACCAGCTTCGTCCTGTTGCCGCCGCCCCCGCCGCCGCTGGGCGGCTGCGGCGCGCCCACCGGTCCCGGCGCGCCCCACTGCGGCTGCTGCGGATAGGGGTTGGGCTGCTGGTATCCGGGCTGCTGGTACGGATTCGGCTGTTGGTACCCCGGCTGCTGGTACGGGTTGTGCTGCTCCTGCGGAACCGGCGGGACGGGTCCCTGGGGAGTCTGTCCCTGCGGGTTCTGCTCGCCCCCTGGCGGCTGCTGTCCTGGCCACATGGGCAGCAACCCTAGTGCCGTCCGGGACACGATTCGGTCACTGTGGCTCGTCAACGCCGTAGCAAAGGGCAGAGCGGCGCTCGTCACACCACTCTGGCCAGCCGGGCTACCCGTGGGTAACATCCGGTCATGAGCGCAGATCAGATGTCCGTCGGTGAGCTGCTGGCCGCGACGGTGCCCATGGCCCGGACCCTGAACCTCGAGTTCCTGGAGACCACGCCCGAGAAGGCGGTGGTGACCCTGCCGGACCAGGGTGAGTACCACAACCACGTGGGCGGGCCGCACGCCGGTGCGATGTTCACGCTCGGCGAGACCGCGAGCGGGGCGATCGTGCTGGCTGCCTTCGGGGACCAGCTCGCGCGGGCCGTGCCGCTGGCCGTGAGCGCGGAGATCGGGTACCGGAAGCTGGCGATGGGGGCGGTCACCGCGACCGCGACCCTCGGCCGCCCGGCCACCGACGTCGTGGCCGAACTGGACGCGGGACAGCGCCCGGAGTTCCCGGTGTCGATCGAGATCCGGCGCTCGGACGGTGCCGTCACCGGCGAGATGACCGTCGTGTGGACCCTGCGTCCCAACGGCTGAGCGCCGTCGCGGGATCCGGCCCGGGGTGTACGTCGTCCCCGGGCCCTTGCCGTGACCTCAGGCCGCGATCCGGCGGCGGCGCCCGGTGGTGGTGCCGGCCTCCAGGTCCGCGACGAACTCCTTGAGCCAGGCGACGAATTCGGGGCCCAGGTCGTCCCGGTCGCAGGCCAGCCGGACGACCGTGCGCAGATACTCGGCCTTGTCGCCGGTGTCGTAGCGCAGTCCGTCGAAGACCACCCCGTGCACCGTGCCGTCCGTTGCCAACTCCTGCAGGGCGTCGGTCAGTTGGATCTCGCCACCGCGACCGGGGCCGGTGCGCTCGAGGGTGTCGAAGACGGCCGGGTCGAGGACATAGCGGCCGATGACCGCGTAAGTGCTGGGCGCGTCCTGGCTGGACGGCTTCTCCACCAGGCCGGTGACCCGGACGACATCGTCCTCGCCGGTCGCCTCCACGGCCGCGCAGCCGTAGAGATGGATCTGCTCCGGCGGCACCTGCATCAGGGCCACCACACTGCCCGAATAGTGGTCGCGCACGTCCAGCATCCGGCTCAGCAGCGTCTCGCGCGGGTCGATGAGGTCGTCGCCGAGCAGGACGGCGAACGGCTGGTCGCCGACATGGCGGCGGGCGCACAGCACGGCGTGCCCGAGGCCGAGCGGCTCGCCCTGCCGGATGTGGTGGATGCCGGCCAGCCGGGCCGGGTCGCGCACGGCGTCCAGCCGTACGGCGTCTCCCTTGGCCGCCAGGGCCTGCTCCAGCTCGAAGGCGTTGTCGAAGTGGTCCTCGATGGCCCGCTTGTGCCGCCCGGTGACCATCAGGATGTCGTCGAGCCCGGCCGCGGCGGCCTCCTCGACGACGTACTGGATGGCCGGCTTGTCGACGACGGGCAGCATCTCCTTCGGGGTGGCCTTGGTGGCGGGAAGGAAGCGGGTGCCGAGTCCGGCGGCCGGTACGACGGCCTTGCGGACGCCGCGAACACCGCGGGCGGCGGCGGCAGCGGGGGCACTTGAAGAGTGGGGGGCGATCATGCAGCCCATGCTGGCCGACGGGGATGAGAGCCCGCCGAGAGAAACGTCGGAGCCCGCTGTGCGTCCGGTCCGACGGAGGCCCGGAGTTGAAGGTTTCGTGTGTCATTGACCCCCTGGCGTACACAACTCGGCGGGCAGGCGAACGCCCATTTCGAATGCGGGTGCGGATACCGTCGGTAACTTATCTGAAGTTGCTCATTTTTGAACTTTGGTCATCCGAACTTCTTGTTTCCTGTGCATCAATTGTGCGAAAGTGAGCGCCCTCATAGCGGTGAGTAACTGACGCCGCATAGGTATGCACCAATCAGGCACCTGCTTTCCGACGGACGTGCGCATTCCGCCTGCCGTCCTGCGGCTTGGAAGGAATTGGTTCAGTGCAATCCCCCTACCCCCCACGGCCTCCGTTCCCACCGCGCCCCGGCTCAGGGCCGGAGGAGTCCGACCGCAACCTCGTCGCGCAACTGGGCCAGGGTGTCAACGGTACGCGCGCGGGCGCGTTGCTGCTGGCCAGACACTGGCAGGCGACATATGACTACGCAGCCATATGCCTGGTCTCGACCGACGGTCCGGCGTCCATGGTCGCCGGCGCCGCGTTCCACCGGGTGCTCGGCCGGCCCGCTCCCGGCGCACTGCGGCCGCAACTGCTCCGAGCCGTCCGGGACACGGTCAAGGAGTGGGCCGCGGATGAGCGGATTTCTCTTCTGCTGCCGGAACTCCGCAAACCGACCGGAGGGCGCGGGCTGCTTGCCGCGCGCTCCGTGACGCCGGAAAGGCGACAGCTCACCGAACGGGCATTCCGTACCCTTCCCGGAGCCTCACAATGCCTGTTGTGGCACACCGAGGTGGAGGCGGAATCGATAACCATACCCGCCGGTCTGTTGGGCGTGGACGCGCCCACCGCCTCGGCCGCACTGGAGCAGGCGCGCGAGCAATTCCGCGCCGGCTGCGTACGCGCCCACCGGGAACTGGCGCCCGGCCGGGAATGCCGCTTCTACAACCGCCTCCTCGACGTCCCCATACGCCGGGGCGGCGCCCTGCTCCCGGACGTCCAGCAGCACCTGACGGAGTGCCGCTACTGCCGCCACGCCGCCGAGCAGCTCAGTCACTTCGAGAGCGGGCTCGAGGTGCTTCTCGCCGAGACCGTCCTCGGCTGGGGCGCCCAGCGCTACCTCGACTCCCGCCCCGGCCGCGGCGGGGACCGCGCGGTACGGCCCGGCCGTCCGGGCAGCGGTGGCCGGCACCGGCCCGCCGTGCCCCGCAGACACACCAAGGCCGTGGTCGTCGGGGTCGGCCTGACCGCCCTCGCCCTGCTCCTCACCGTTCTGGTCACCAAGGGCTGGTCCGACGACCACGGTGTCCCGAACGTGCGGGCCACCTGGAGCGCGGTGAGCAGCAGGTCCCTCGATCCGGCCCGGTCCGCCGGCGGCACCTCGTCCGCCGGATCACCCTCGCCCGCCTCCGCCGGGCAGTCCGTCGAGGTCGGCCGCGGCCGGCTCCGCAACCCCGCCCGTGGCCTGTGCCTCGACGCCGAGGGCGGCCGGATGGAGGCAGGGGTGGCGGCGGTGCTGGCGGCCTGTTCCTCCGCCGCGTCCCAACAGTGGTCGTACCAGGACGACGGCCTGCTGCGCAGCGACGCCGACCCGACCCTGTGCCTGGACGCCGACAAGCGCTCGCTGGTCCTCGCCGGTTGCGTCGTGCACGCGGGGAAGGTGCGCTACGACCTCACGGTGCGCGGGGAGTTGCTGCTGCGCGGCGGCGACGGACTGCTCGTCGCGGCCGGACAGGGCAGGCGCCCGGAGGTCGCCGAGCGGAACGGCTCGGCCGGGCAGCGTTGGGAGCTGGAAACCGGCGGCGACGTGCGCACCCCGGACGACCCGGCGAAGCGGCCCTCGCAGGAGCAGTCCGTGCCCGGCGCGACCCCGCCTGCGCCGCCCCCCGGCCGCGACCCGGGACCGGCGCCGCAAGACGAGCAGTACCGACCGAAGTTCGCCCAGGTCTACAGCGAGCCCCGGCCCGCCGAGCCGCCCGCCGCGATCGACCCCCCGCTCGACCAGGTCCGCACGCTGACCGCCGACACCCTGAACGCGGTCACGTCCGCCCTCGGGTCCGTCCTGAGCCGCACGGGTCCGGCCGGCCTGGGTTGAGGGAGCCGAACACCGAAGGGACAGCGGCAGTCGTTGTCCCACGGTGACGATGACGTCTCAGACTGAGACTCCTTCAACACGGTCTTCCGGCATGCTCGGGACGACGTGGCAGGGCGTGGTCCGAGGGGTGGGGACGGCATGGCGAAGCGGCCGTGGGGGCACCGAGAACGGCTCATGGCTCTGGGAGGGCTCGGCGTCCTGCTGACCGTGTGCGGTGCGGTGGCGACCATGACGGGTGCGCCGGCCGGCCCCGGAATCGCCCTTACGGGCGTGGTGCTCGGTGGCTGGGAGGCGTGCGGCCTGTGGCTGTGGAACGCCTGGCTCAAAGGAGCGACGAAGGGCACCTGACGCCGCTGACGGCGTCCACCCGCCGGACCGGACGCCGTCGGCGCCGCGTCACCTCCCGGGGTCACCCCTTCTCCGGCCCCAGCCGGATCCCGTACGCCGTTATCTTCCGGTAGATCGTCGCCCGGGAGATGCCCAGTGCCTTCGCCGCCTTCGCCTTGTCTCCGCCGTGGTCGAGGAGGGACTGGACGATCAGGTCGCGTTCCGTGGACTCCCACGCGGACAAGGGGTGTTGAGTCTGGGAGAGCAGGGACGGCGGGAGGTCGGCCTCCTCGATCCGAGGCCCTGAACAATGTGCCTGCGCGTAGCGGAGGGAGCCGTCGAGCTGCCGGACGTTCCCCGGCCACGGCGCGCGGGAGAGGGCCCGCAGCGCCCCGTCCGTGCATCGGACGCCTGTCTGGTCGCCTCCGTGGCGCCCCATCAGGAAGGTCACGAGCGCGGGGATGTCGGCCGTGCGGTGTCGCAGGGGCGGGACGGTGACCTCGGCGCCGAACCGCGCCCGTACCGCGGCGGCCGGATCGGCCTGCCGGGCCACGGCCGCGGCGTCGGCGGCCGGTGCCGCCTCGACGTCCGCGCCGGGCAGCCGAGGCCGGTCATGGGTGAACAGCGCGGCGACCCAGCCGGAGCGCCCGGCCGTGCTGCGCAGCACTCCGTCGAGCTGTCCGAGCACGCGGGCGGACAGCAGATGCAGGTGCCGCAGCACGACCGTGCCGCGGTCCTCGGCAAGGTCCTGGAAAACGGCCTGCAGCCAGGGCCCCGCGCCGCTCCTCGCGTCCACCGCGTCGTGCACGGCGATGGGCCCGGTCGGTGCGACTTGGCGGTGTACGGCCTGGACCAGCGCCTGCTTGCCCGTGCCCGCTTCGCCCTCCACCAGTGTCCAGCGTCCCAGCTCGCAGTGGCGGATCAATTGGCCGACGACGCCACGGAACACGGGGCTGGAACCGCTGATGCCGGCCAGCCGCGGCACGGGGACCACCGGGCGCGGGGCGGAGTCGACCCGCTCCGCGACCAGCCGCAGTTCGATCAGATACGCGGCCGGCTGTCCGTCGTGCGGATCACCCTCCACCCGGCGACCTCTCAGCTGCACGGTGCGCCCGTCGCTGAGGAGCATTCGCTGCTCGCGCAGCCCGGACGGCTCGGCGGCGAGTTCCCGCAGCCGCCGATGGTCGGCGGGGCCGAGCATCTCCGTCGCGGCCGCGTCGGCGAGCAGCAGACCGTCGGTGAGCGTGACCAGGGCCCTGCGCGAAGTCTGACGAGACGTCAAAAATGCTCGCAAGGCTGCTCGTTCGCGCTCCGAACCGATGTCGAGCAGGCGCTCCTCGATGTCGGCCGCGGCCTCCTGGACCAGTGCCACCATCAGCGGTGAGGCGGTGTGCTGCCAGGACGTCAGATCGATCAGACCCAGTACCCGGCCGCTGACCGGATTGCGGATGGGCGCCGCCGCGCACGACATCCGCTGCAGCCGTTCGGAGAAGTGCTCCGAGCCGAAGACCAGCGCCGTACGGCCGTCCTCGGCGGCGGTCCCGATGCCGTTGGTGCCGACGTGTTCCTCGGCGTAGCTGAAGCCGGGGGCGAGGCTGATGTCGTCGAGATGCCGGTGCAGTGCCCGGTCGCCGGTCCTGCGCTCACGCACCCGTCCCTTGGAGTCGGTCAGGATGAGGCACATCGGGGTGCCCTCCAGCGCGTCGGAGAGCCGGTCGAGGACGGGCCGGGCGGCCGTGGTGAGCCGGGAGTGCGGGTCGAAGTCGGCGTTGTAGGGGGCCTGGATGCGGTCGGCGTCCACGCCGAAGAAGCGGGAGCGCTGCCAGGAGTCGAGGATGAGCGGGCGCACCGCGGAGGACGAGACGTTTTCGCCCTGCAGGAACCGTGTCCGCTCACGTACGGGGTTGAGGTGCGGGACGAGACGGTCGAGGCCGCGCGGGGAGACGGTGTGCGACCGTCCCGTCGTCTTCGGGGGTTCCACGGATTCCACAGGTTCCATCGGCTCTGTGCCTTCTGCCGTGCGATGACTCTCGCGGTTCCGGTGTTGCCCGCACGCTAAGGCCGGGAGTCCGCCGGTGGCCATAGCCGGGTTGTGGCCACCGTCTCAACTTGAGACGCGTGGCCGCGCTGCCCGCCTCCACGATGGGCCGCACCCCGGTCACCGACGGCAGTGCGCCGCCACGAGCGCCGGGTGAACGAGGTCCCTTTCCTCCGTCCCGGCCGTGCCGGAGCCGGGGGAGTCCCATCGCTGCCGAGTCAGCCGGAGGAGTATCACCCGTGAGCCGACCTGGAGGACCACTTCGCCTCCGAGGAGATCAACGAGGGCGTGGGGTGCGGGAAGTCGTTCGCCGAGGCCTTCCCGGGGCTCGCCGACCCCGACCGCATGCAGGAGCTGCGCGCCGTACGGCACACACCGGCGCCGCCGATCTTCACGATCACGTCCAGCGGTGAGGAGATCACCGGGTCGGGCACCTCGTCGAGTTCGGGCCGGCGGTCGTAGCCGTGCAGTCGTACGGCCTTCATGACGCTTCCTCCCTGCTGCGGCTCACTTGCGTCCAGCCGGCGTAGCGAGTGGCCAGCAGGCCCTCGCAGAACTCGGTGTTGGCATCGATACCGACACCCGCGGTGCGGCTCATGCGCAGAGGTGGCGTTCCAGACCGGCGGAGGGTACGGCGCGCCCCTCGGCGTCGGTGAACAGCGGCGCCGACGCGTCCGCTGCGAGGCCGAGCAGGGCGCGCCTTCGGCGCAGCGTCACGGTCAGGCGCTCGGGCAGGTCGCCCAGGACCGCGTCGGCCAGCTGGCGGTGGGTCCAGCCGCGTTCCAGCAGCCGCTTGCCGAGGCGGGACCAGTGGCTGGACCGCGTGGCCGACTTCACCGCCGCCACGCGCGCCGAACCCGGAAACCTCTTCTTCGAGTGGTCCGTCGACACCTTCGATCCCCACCGCTTCGTCCTCCTGGAGGCCTTCGCCTCCCAGGAGGCGGGCGTCGAACACGTCAACTCCGAGCACTTCAGAGCGGCGATGGCCTGGATGCCGGACGTGGTGGCCGTGACGCCCGACATCATCAACGTCGAGACGTCCGGGCAGGGATGGGCACGGATGGCGGAGATCACGCCACGGTTGTGAATCGGCGTTCGTCGTCCGACAGCGCCCGCCCCCCGTCACCCGCCGAGTCAGTCCGCTGTGACCCCGGACGCGTCCTGTGCGCGCTGATCGTGGATGACCTGGTTGGCGATCATTTCGGGGCCGTAGGTGCTCGCCCAGCGCCGTAGCGCCGCGAGCGGGGGGACGGCGTCGCCCGTGATCTCCATGCTCGCGACCATGGTCCCGGGCGCCTCGACGGTAGGAAGACCAGTACCACCCTCGCGCCCCTGCGGATGACCTGGGATGCGGGAGAATGGGGCCATGTCGACGGCATCCGGAACCGGACTGGGCGCGATGATCCGCACATGGCGGGACCGGCTGCCCCCGTCGGCCGCCGCGCTGCCGACGGCCCGCGGGCGCCGGGCGGCCGGCCTGCGGCGCGAGGAACTGGCCGACCTCGCGGGAGTCTCGGTCGACTACATCGTGCGCCTGGAACAGGGGCGGGCCACGACACCCTCGGCGTCGGTGGTGGCGGCCCTGGCACGCGCCCTGCAGCTGTCCACCGCCGAACGCGACCACCTGTACCGGCTGGCGCAGCTCGTCCCGCCGACGGACGGCGCGATCTCCGACCATCTCCCGCCCGGCATGCAGCGCGTGCTCGCCCGGCTCGGGGACGTGCCGGTCGCCGTGTTCGCGGCGGACTGGCACCTGGTGTGGTGGAACCGCGCGTGGTCCACCCTGCTCGGCGACCCCTCCGCCTCACCGCAGCGGCTGCGCAACTTCGCCCGCGACAGGTTCCCGGTGGACGCAGGCCCAGCCCACCTCGCGCTCTGGCCGGTGACCGAGGCCGACCGCGCCGCCACCGACGCCGCCGTCGTCTCCGACCTGCGCCGGGCCACCGGCCGCTTCCCGCGGGACACCCGCCTGGCCGCGCTGATCCGTGAACTGACCGCGGGCAACAGGAAGTTCGCCGAGTTGTGGGCGACCGGAGAGGTCGCCGCGCACCGCGAGGACCACAAGAGGATCGACCACCCCTCAGTGGGGCCGGTCACGGTGGACTGCGACATCCTGACCGACGGCGACTCCGAGCTCAAGATCGTCATCATGACCGCCGTACCCGGCAGCGAGGACGAGACCAAGCTCCGGCTCACCGCCATCGCCGGCCCACCGGCCACCACGCACAACTGATCCGGCCCTTCCGTCGATCCACCGCGCCGTCTGCCCGAACCCCGTGCCTGGTACTGGCCGTCCCACCGTCGCGGAGGGCACTGATTCGCATCTCGTCACTGGCCGAGAGTGAACCGCGTCGCAGGCGCACATTCGCGCGATCGACTTGAAGGGAAACAACATGTCCGATCTTGAGCAGACCCTGCAGCGCATCGTCGACGAGAACGAGATCAGAGATCTCGTCGCCCGGTTCGTCGACACCTGCGTTCTCGGCAACCATGAGGGCTTCCGCGAACTGTGGGCCGAAGACGGCCTGTGGGAGATCGGAGCGCCGTTCAACGCTCGCGTCGAAGGCATGGAGGCGATCGTCGCCATGCTCCACAACCTGCGAGACGAGCGCACCTACTTCACGCAGTTGATCCCCACGGGCGTCATCGAGATCGACGGAGAACGGGCCAGCGCACGCTGGCCGGTTCGAGAGGTCGCTCAAGGCCCCGGGGAGACCTACTACGACAACCTGGCCATGTACGTCGACACCTTCACCAAGATCAACGGTGAGTGGAAGTTCGCCGGGCGCTCCTACAAGTACATGTGGCTGAACACGGAGCCCTTCGCGGGCACCGCGTTCGGAACACCGAGCGACGACTGACGTGCATGCCCAGGCGGGTGCCGCCCTGGTACTGGCAGTCCTACCGTCATCCAGGGCACTGGTTGTCCCTTCACCACGGTCCGAGAGTGGACGCATGACCACAACATTCATCACAGGTGCCAACAAGTCCCTCGGCCATGAGACCGCCCGTCGCTTGATCGACGCCGGTCACACGGTCCTGGTCGGCGCGCGTGATCCGGAGCGCGGCCGGGCGGCCGCCGACGCACTCGGTGCCCGGTTCGTGCAGATCGACGTGACGGACGACGCGTCGGTCGCCGCTGCCGCGGCCGACATCGCGGCTCGCGAGGGCGGCATCGACGTCCTGATCAACAACGCCGGTGTCTTCGGCCCGCACGTCCCCGCCGAGCAGCTCACGGCCGCCGACGCCAGCGCCGTGCTCGAGGTCAATGTCGTGGGGATCGTCCGGGTGACGCACGCGTTCCTGCCGCTGCTGCGCAAGTCCGGCCACCCGGTCATCGTCAACGTCTCCAGCGGCATGGGGTCGTTCTCGGCCACCCACGACCCCGAGCGTGTCGAGTCGAGGAACCTCGCGCCGCTCTACACCGCCTCGAAGGCCGCGGTAACCATGCTGACCACTCAGTACGCGAAGTCCTGGCCGGACGTGAAGGTGAACGCGGCCGACCCGGGCTACACCGCGACCGACTTCAACGGGCACAGCGGCCCGCAGACGGTGACCGAGGGCACCGACGCCATCGTCGAACTGGCCACCATCGGGGCGGACGGCCCGACCGGGACCTTCCGCGACCGTCACGGTGACCTGGCCTGGTGACACCCCGAGCCCCGGGATGTGCGCTCTGAGGGACGGCGCCCGGGTGGGCCGACCCGGTAGGCTTCCCGGCATGCGCCCCCGTGCGGCGCATGCCGGGAAGCCGGCTGTCAGGGTTCACGATCGGGGAGGAACCGGCGTTGCACGTCCAGGAGTGGCTCGACACGGTGCCCGCGGCTGCCGTCTACGCCGTGGTGGCGCTGGTCATCGGCCTCGAGAGCCTGGGTGTCCCGCTGCCGGGCGAGATCGTCCTGGTCTCCGCGGCCCTGCTGTCCTCCCAGCACTCCGGCATCAACCCGGTCGTCCTCGGCGCCTGCGCCACCCTCGGCGCGGTCATCGGCGACTCCATCGGGTACGCCATCGGCCGCAAGGGTGGCCGGCCACTGCTCGCCTGGCTCGGCAGGAAGTTCCCCAGACACTTCAGCGAGGGCCATGTCGCCACCGCCGAGCGCTCCTTCGAGAAGTGGGGCATGTGGGCCGTCTTCTTCGGCCGCTTCATCGCCCTCCTGCGCATCTTCGCCGGCCCCCTCGCCGGCGTCCTGCACATGCCGTACTGGAAGTTCCTGATCGCCAACGTCCTCGGCGGAATCTGCTGGGCGGGCGGCACCACGGCGGTCATCTACTACGTCGGCGTCGTCGCCGAGGACTGGCTGAAGCGCTTCTCGTACGTGGGTCTGGCAGCGGCCGTGCTGGTCGGTGTGGCGTCGATGCTGGTCGTACGGCGCAAGGCCAGGAAGGCGGCGGCGGAGCGGGAAGCGGCCGAGTCGGAGCCGGTCCCCGCCGCCGACTGACGTCCAGGACCGGCTGCGGCTGCCGCCGACTGACGTCCACGACGGGCTACGGCTTCTCGTGCACCTCCTGGTGCGCCTTGGCGAGTTCGGCGTAGAGCGATCCGTTCAGCGTGATCCCTTGGCGCTCCTCGTCCGTGAGGGGCCTCTTGACCTTGGCGGGCACTCCCGCCACCAGTGAACCCGGCGGCACCTGCATCCCCTGCGGCACCAGTGCCTGCGCGGCGACCAGCGACCCCTCGCCGATCACGGCGCCGTTGAGCACGGTCGCGCCCATCCCGACGAGGCAGTCGTCTCCCACGGTCGCCCCGTGCACCACCGCGTTGTGACCGACGGAGACCCGCTCCCCGACATGGACCGGGAACCCCGGGTCCGCGTGCAGGGTGCAGTTGTCCTGGATGTTGGCCTGGGCCCCGACGAAGATCCGCTCGACATCGCCCCGCAGCACGGCGCCGTACCAGACGCTCGCGCCCGCCGCCAGCGTCACGTCCCCGATCACCGACGCCGTCGGTGCGACGAAGGCCTCCCCGTCGATCCTCGGTTCCTTCCCGCCGATGCCCGTGATCAGTGCCTTGCCCGCCATCACCGCTCCACCTTCCGTCCTGATACCGGCACCGTAGGCGATGAGCGGCCGGGACGTGCTGCCGGGGCGGCACATCGCCTGTGGAGGGTGATGCCGGCCGGCCCGCGGGAGGCCGACCGTGGTGTCATGGAATTCACGACTCCGCGGCAGCGCTGGCTGGCACGGACATCACTGGTGGCCGGGGCCGCCGCGGTCGCGTTCCTCGCCGTCTACGGCGGTCTGCGGACCGTGGGCCTGCTGACCGTCGGACTGACCGGTACCGCGGTCACGTTCGTGGCCGTCTCGTGGGCGATCCGCCGGCCGGGCCCCGCCCGCCCGCTCGCCGTTCTGCTCGCCTTCGCCGCCCCCGTCTGGGTGCTGGTGGTCTACAACCGCGCCCATCTGGGCTGGGTCGTCGCCGCGACCTGGGCGCTGTGGCTGCTCGCCATCGCGACCGGCCGCGACGCCCTCGCCCGGACCGACGCGCCGCTCCCGCTGGCGGAGCGGCCGGCGCCGCCCGCCCGGCACGCCGTGTTGATCATGAATCCGAGGTCCGGGGACGGCAAGGTCGAACGCTTCCGGTTGCGTGAGAAGGCCGAGTCCCTCGGGGCACGGGTGGTGCTGCTGGAGGGCCCGGGCGAGACAGACGTCGCGGGACTCGCCCGCAAGGCCGTTGACGAGGGCGCGGACCTGCTGGGTGTCGCGGGCGGCGACGGCACCCAGGCCCTGGTCGCCGACGTCGCCGCGTCGTTCGGTATCCCGTTCCTGGTGATCCCCGCCGGCACCCGCAATCACTTCGCACTCGACCTCGGCCTGGACCTCGACGATCCGTCCGCGGCCCTGGACGCACTGCGCGACGGCGTGGAGTTGAGGGTCGACCTGGGCCGGGCCGGCGCCCGGCCCTTCGTCAACAACGTGTCGTTCGGCGCGTACGCCGAGGTCGTACGGAGTCCCGCCTACCGCGACGGCAAGACCCGGACCACCCTGGAACTCCTGCCGGACCTGCTCCTCGGCCACCCGGGTGCCGTCCTGCTCGCCCAGGCCGGCCGGACGGTCTTCACCGCACCGCAGGCCCTGCTGGTCAGCAACAACCGCTATGGCACCAGCGACATCGCCGGCCTGGGACGCCGGGCACGCCTGGACGGCGCGGAGCTGGGAGCCGTGGGCGTCGACGTGAACAGCGCCGCCCAGGCCGCCGGGCTGCTGCGCGGGCGGCGCGCCGCCGGACTGACCTGGACCACGGCCAGGCGCGTGGTCGTCGACGCCGACCGGCCCTCCCTCCGGGTCGGCGTCGACGGTGAGGCGCTGACCCTGCCCGCCCCCGTGCGCTGCGAGATCCGGCCCCGGGCGCTACGGGTACGGGTGCCTCGGCAGCGCCCGGGGAAGCGCGCGGCGCGACCGCGGTCGGCCTGGCGCCGACTCCTGCGGCTGAGCCGCCCGGCACTGCGACGCGGAAGCAGGACGCCGTGGACCCGTCCGAGCGGACCTGCCTGAGCGGACCTGTCCGAGCCCACCACCTTCGTCAGCCCGCGGCCGCCGCCTGGGACCTGCGGCTGCGGGCGATGGCCTTACCCAGTTCCCACAAGGCCAGCAGGGCGAGAGCCGGCAGCAGGGCCCAGCCGAACTGGCCCAGGGTGAGCGGTGTCGTACCGAGCAGGCGGTTGAAGACGTCCGTCTGGGTCGCAAGGACCGCGAGGACGAACTCGCCGAACATCGCCCAGTTCATCTGCCTGCTGTCGAACGTGTCCGTGGTCAGGGCCGTCTCCGTCTCGCTGCGGCACTCGACGGCGGCGACGATCAGGCACAGCGCGAACGAGGTGAAGGCGATGGAGTTGCCGACCGCGACACTGTCGAAGCGGACCTCGCCCAGCTTGATCAACGACAGCAGCCCGATCGTGATCGCCAGCCCGGCGAGAGCGACCGTGACCATCAGACCCGGCGTCATCACCGGTTCGCCGCGAGGCCGCGGTCTGCGGGACATCAGCCCGGGACTGACCCGGTCGAAGCCCAGCGCGAAGCCGAACGCCGCGTTGACGAAGAAGTGGATCCACAGCACCTGGGCCGGCGTGAACGGCTCACCGCCCGCGATGTTGAACAGGGACGCCCCCAGGAAGGTCAGCACGAACACGACCAGCAGAACCAGCACGAAGCGGATGTACTTGGTGAGGTTGTCGTAGATCTTCCGCCCCTGCTCCACCGCGAAGACGATCGTGGCGAAGTTGTCGTCGGACAGGATCAGCCGCCCGGCGTTCTTGGCCACCTCGGTGCCGGAGCCCATGGCGATCCCGATGTCCGCCGCCTTGATGGCCGGAGCGTCGTTGACGCCGTCCCCGGTCATGGCGACCACCTCGCCCTTCCTCTTCAGCGTGTCGGCGAGGAGCACCTTGTGCTCGGGGGCGACCCGGCCGATCACACCGATGCCGTCGATGCGGTCCAGCCGTTCCTGCTCGCCGAGCGCGGCGAAGTCGGAGCCGAGGACGGCCTCGCCCTCGATGCCGACCTGCTCCGCGATCGCGGCTCCCGTGACGACGTCGTCACCGGTCACCATCCGCACCCGGATGTTGGCCGCCCGCGCTCCGGCCACCGCCTTCCTGGACTCCTCGCGCGGCGGGTCCTCCATCCCGACCAGGCTGGCCACCCGCACCCCCGTGACCAGGGCGAGCAGGTCCCCGTCGGCGGCGAAGCCGGTCGGGTCGACGTCGACGGTGGCGGCGGCCATCACCCGGCGCCCCGCGCGTTCCATCCGCTCCATCTCCTCGTGGGCCCGCTTGTCGAGCTCGGAGTTCCAGGTAATGCTCGTGCCATCGCTCAGGGCCGTCGCCGCCCGTGCCATCACCGCGGGCGCGGCCCCCTTCACGAAGCACCGCACGACCGGCCTGCCTCGGCCGTCGGTCGCGGAGTGGAAGGTGGCCATCAGCTTGTACGAGGGGTCGAAGGGCAGCGTAGCCAGCCGTGGGAACCGCTCCCGGGTGGCCTCCAGGTCGAGGCCCGCCTTGTGGCACAGCACCAGCAGCGCCCCTTCAGTGGGGTCTCCCACCACCCGGCCGTCGACCAGCTTGGCGTCGTTCGCCATGAGATAGGGCAGGATCGCGTCCTCGATGCCCGAGGAACGGCCGACGGCGTGGTGGATCCGGCCCTCCAGTTCGTACCCGGAGCCCGAGACGGTGTAGCGGTCGAAGGCGTCCACGACCTCGACGGCCGTCATCTGGTTCAGCGTCAGGGTGCCGGTCTTGTCGGAGTTGATCGCCGAGGTGAAGCCCAGCGTCTCCACCGACGGGAGGTCCTTGACGATCGCGTGGTGCCGGGCGAGGTCCAGTCCGCCCAGCGACAGGATGGTCTGGGTCACCGTGGGCAGGGCCTCGGGGATGGCCGCGATCGCCAGTGACACGGCGGCGACGAACAGCGCGTCCCACGCCTCGCCGCGGGCCCGACCCAGGACGAACATCACGATCATGGTCAGACCGGCCGCGCTCGCGATCCACAGAGTCAGCCGGTCCAGTTCACGGGTCAGTGGCGAGGCCTCCCGCGGGGTGGCCGAGAGCATCCCGGAGATCTTGCCCAGTTCCGTGTCGGCGCCCGTGCCGGTGACGAGCATGACGCCACTGCCGTGGGTGACAGGGGTGTTCATGAACGCCATGTTCGTACGGTCCCCGGGCCCGAGCCCCGTACCCCGCACGATCGCGGTGTCCTTGGCGGCGGGTGTGCTCTCGCCGGTCAGCGCCGACTCGTCGATCTGCAGCGCGCTCGCGGCGACGAGCCGGCCGTCGGCGGGCACGTCGTCGCCGGCCGCGATCAGCGCGACGTCCCCGGTGACGACCTCCTCGGCCGGTATCTCCGTCTCCGTCCCGTCCCGCCGCACCCGGGCCGTCGCCTTCATCATCGACTTCAGGGCGTTCATGGCGCTCTCGGCCTTGCCCTCCTGGCGCATGCCGATGACCGCGTTCAGCACGGTCAGGACCAGCAGGAGTACGGCCGTGCCCCACTCCTGGATGGCCAGCGACACGATCGCCGAGGCGACCAGGATGATCTGCATGTAACTGCGGTACTGGTCCAGCAGACGGCGCCAGCCGGGCCGGGGCTGTTCCTCCGGCAGGGCGTTGGGACCGTCGCGGGTGAGCCGCTTCGCCGCCTCCGCGGCGCTGAGTCCGGACCGGGGGTCCACACCGAGGGCACTCGCCACGGCCTCGGGCGACTGCGCGTACCACGGCTCGGCAGTCATCGGGCCGCCCTGTTCCCCGTCCGCCGGGGAGGTCGGGGAACCCGGGGAGCTCGGGGAGGTCATTGGCCGTGCCCGCCCTTCCGCTGGGCCACCGAGGCGGCGTACGGATCGGCCGGTGCGCCGGGCGGCGCCTCGGCCTCCAGGTCCTCCTTCACCATGGACAGTTCGTGCCGGGCCTTCTCGCCGACCTCCGGGTACCGCGGGTCGATGTCGATCAGCGTGTGGGCGAGCACCGCGGCCGCGCAGATCCTGGCGAACCACTTGTGGTCGGCGGGTATGACGTACCAGGGGGCCCAGCGGGTGCTGGTGGCGGACAGCATGCGGGAGAACGCGTGCTGGTAGTCGTCCCACCAGGCCCGTTCACGGACGTCCGAGGCCGAGAACTTCCAGTTCCGTTCGGGTACGTCGATCCGCTTGAGGAAACGGGTGCGCTGCTCCTCCTTGGAGAGGTTCAGGAACAGCTTCACCACGCGGAAGCCGTTGTCGTAGAGATACCGCTCCCAGTCGTTGATCTCCCGGTAGCGCCGCCGCCACACGCCCTTGGCCTTCGCCTCCTCCGGCAGCCGCTGGCGCTCCAGCAGTTCGCTGTGCACCCGCACCACCAGCACCTCCTCGTAGTGCGAGCGGTTGAAGATGCCGATCTCACCGCGCCGGGGCAGCCGGCAGGCGTAGCGCCACAGGTAGTCGTGGTCGAGTTCCTCGTTCGAGGGCACCCGGAAGTTCGCCACGTGAACGCCCTGGGGGTTCACCCCGGTCATCACGTGCCGGATGGTGCCGTCCTTGCCGCCCGCGTCCAGGGCCTGCAGGCAGAGCAGCACCCCGTATCTGCCCTCGGCGGCCAGTCGGCGCTGGTAGTCGGCCAGCAGGGCGACGCCCGTCCGCAGCAGCTCCTGGCCTTCCTTCTTGCCGCCGATCCCGCCCTTGAAGCCGGGGTCGAAGTCGGTGGCGAGATCCACCTTCGACCCCGGCTTCACCCGCAGCGGTGCGATGAACTCGGCGATGCGCTCGGCCCGTTCGTCCGTCATGGTGGTCGCCCGGCCCGTCAGGAGGGCTCCCGGTCCCGCTCCACCACGCACAGTGCCCAGATGACGAAGGCGTACAGCGCGATCAGGGTCAGGGACCAGAACGGGTAGTAGGGGACGTCCAGGAAGTTCGCGACGATCGCCAGCGCCGCGATGCCCACGCCCAGCACGCGTGCCCAGGTCGCGACCACGACGAGGCCGAGGCCCACGACGAGGGCGACGGTTCCGACGGCCAGATGGATCCAGCCCCAGCTCGTCAGGTCGAACTGGAAGGTGTAGTTGCGGGTGTTGAGGAACACGTCGTCGTTCGCGACGGCCATGATGCCCCGCACGATGTCGAGGATGCCGCCCATGATGAGCAGGACGGCACCGAGCGCGGTCAGTCCGCTCGCGGCCTGCTGGACGCCCTCGGAGCGGTGGTGCTTCACAGCGGTGGTGGCCATGGCTGGGACCTCCGTCCCTGGATCGGCCGCCGGTCGCGGCCCTGCTCCTCCACGCCTACTCCGTCGTCACCCGTTCCGCGTCACCTTCTAAGGGTGATGCCGTCCGGCCGGAGACCGGGCACCTCGACGGTCGCACTGCTGCGGTGGGGTGAAGATCACAGCTCCTCGACCTCATAAGGGCGGCGAACGCTCAGTACGGTGACTGCGTGCCGAAGAGCAAGAACACGTTCTCATCCTGGTGGCGGAGTCTGACGCAGCGCGCCGTCCACGCGGGCTGGGCCTGGGTGCAGCGCACGGGCTCGGTGACGGCCGAGAGCCCCGGCCGCTTCCGCTTCGGCGCCCTCGGCGCGCACACCCGTCTGGCCTTCCCGCTCGGCACCGTCTTCGGTGAACCCTGGATCCACCTCGGCTCCCACTGCATCGTCGGCGAGCAGGTCACCCTGACGGCGGGTCTGATGCCCGACCTCGACCTCGGCCCCGAACCGATCCTCCGCATCGGCGACGGCGTGGTCCTGGGCCGTGGCAGCCATGTCATCGCCGACACCACGGTGACCATCGGCAGCGACTGCTACTTCGGGCCCTATGTGTACGTCACGTCAACGAACCACTCCTATGACGATCCGCACCAGCCGATAGGCAAGCAGTGGCCGCGCATGGAACCGGTGGAGATCGGCCCGGGCTGCTGGATCGGCACGAACGCCGTGATCCTGCCCGGTGCGAAGATCGGCCGGAACGTGGTCGTGGCCGCCGGCGCGGTGGTCCGCGGTGTCGTGCCCGACCATGCCGTGGTCGCGGGCGCGCCCGCCCGGGTCGTACGGCGCTGGACACCTGCCGACGGCTGGCAGCCGCCGCTCAGGACGCCCGCGCCGGTGCCGATCCCCGACGGCGTGACGCCGGAGCAGCTGTGCGCCCTCTCGGAACTGGACGACGAGGCGGTGGCGCGGCTCGCGGAACTGGACGCCGAGCCCTCCTGACTCAGCCCGTGGCCAGCAGCAGCGTGCCGACCAGGGCGAGGCCCGCGCCCGCCGCCTGGACCGCGCGGAGCCGTTCGTGGAGGACGCCGCGGGCGGCGAGGGCGGTCACCACCGGATACAGGGAGGCGAGCACGGCGGCCACCGTGACGGGACCGTGCTGGGCCGCCACCGAGTAGGTGCCGTTCGCCGCGACGTCCGCGAGCCCGACGAAGGCGAGGGCCGGCAGCGCGGCCCAGGGGAAGCGGCCACCGGGGAGAGCCTCGCCGCCCCGCTTCACGGAGACGTACAGGGCGACACCGCCCCCGAGCACGTTCGTCACGCGCTGCACGAACAGGGCGAGGAACAGGCCGGTGACGGTCGTCGACGCCTCCGCGATCAGCGCGAACACCGTGCCGAAACCGAGCGCCGCGATCAGCGTGAGCATGATCGCCCGGCGCTGCACGGCGGCGCCCCCGAGCTGCGGACCGCCCGCGAGCACCACACCGGTGACGGCGACGGCGATCCCGGCCACCTGCGTCAGACCGGGGCGCTCGCCGAGGAACAGGCCCACGCCGACGGGGACGGCAACACTCAGGGTCGCGAGCGGCGAGACGACCCCCATCGGACCCAGCGCGAGCGCCTTGTAGAAGGAGATCATCGCCACCGGCCCGGCGAGGCCCGCCGCGAAGGCGAACCACAGCCGCGGCCCGGCCTCGCTCCAACCGCCCGTGGCCACGACGATCGCGCCCAGCACGGCCGCCGCGATCGCCTGCGAGACGACGACCACCGTCAGGGCCGGGATGCGCCGGGTGAGCAGTCCGCCGCCGAAGTCGGCCAGGCCCCAGAGCAGGCTCGTGGCCAGGGCGAAGAATGCTGTCACGGCTCGCCTCGCAGTACAGTTCGGTGAACGATCGGGTGCACCTCACCGTAGTCCAGTGCGATGGACCCTGTCATTCAAGATATTGACCTCCCGGTCATCCAGGACAGTGACCTCCCGAGAATTGGACATTGGACGGAACGTGTCGGACCTCGACCTGCTGAACCAGTCGCTGGCGCGCAACGTCAAGCGCTGGCGCAATGAGCGCGGCTTCACCCTGGACGCGCTCGCCGCCCGGGCCGGCGTCAGCCGGGGCATGCTGATCCAGATCGAGCAGGCCCGCACCAACCCGAGCATCGGCACGGTCGTGAAGATCGGCGACGCCCTCGGCGTCAGCATCACCACCCTGCTCGACTACGAACAGGGCCCGAAGGTCCGGATCGTCCCGGCCGACCAGGTGGTCCGGCTCTGGCACACCGACGCCGGCAGCTACAGCCGGCTCCTCGCCGGCACCGAGGCGCCCGGACCGCTGGAGATGTGGGAGTGGCGGTTGATGCCGGGGGAGGGCAGCAGCTCGGATCCGCACCCCGCCGGCACGGTGGAGATCGCCCATGTCACCGAGGGCGAACTGACCCTCACCGTCGAGGGCGCCGAGTACCGCGTCCCGGCCGGTGCGAGCGTCACCTTCGAGGCCAACGCCCCGCACGCCTACGGCAATCAGGGCGAGGTCCCCACCCGGCTCGTGCTGGCGGTCTCCGTCCCGCCCGTCCCCTGATCGGGCACCGGTGGTCCTGTTAGCGTGCCGTCATGGACGCACCCATCGGACACTTCGACACCGCCCTCCCCGCCCCCGACGCCCTCGGCGAACTGACCACCCCGGTCGCCGCCGCCGTACGCGACTGGAGCGGCAGCGTCCCCGCCGAGCAGATCGTGTACGTCGACACCGATCCGCAGTGGGCCGACACCGCGGTCTTCGTCCAGCACTACGGGCAGGAGCTGCTGGAGAGGTCGGCGAACTGCGTGGTCGTCGCGGGCAAGCGGGGCGGCGGGACGACGCTGGCCGCGTGTGTGGTGCCGTCCACGACCCGGGTCGACGTCAACGGCGTGGTGCGCCGCCAACTCGGCGCCCGCAAGGCCTCGTTCGCGTCGATGGACACGGCCACGGGGGAGAGCGGCATGGAGTACGGCGGCATCACCCCGATCGGACTCCCCGCCGACTGGCCCCTGTTGATCGACTCGGCCGTCGTCGACCTGCCGTACGTCCTGGTGGGCAGCGGCCGCCGCAGGGGCAAACTGCTGGTCCCGGGCAAGGCCTTCGCCGAACTGCCGGGGGCCGTGGTGCTGGAGGGGCTCGGGGTGGCCTGACCTCGAGTACCTCAAACACCACGCCCCGGGCGCGCAAGGGGACGGTCCGACTTCAGGCCGCGGTGTGGTGCGCCAGCGCCCGGTGGGGGTCCTCCTCGCCCGGGGCCGGTGCCGGGTCCGCGTGGACCAGGGCCGCCGTCAGGCGCGGTACGGCGTGCAGCAGGGCGTGTTCCGCGTCGACGGTGATGCCGTGGGCCTGCCGTACCGTCGCCTCGCCGTCCACCACGACCGCCACCTCGGCGCGCAGCCGGTGCCCGATCCAGCGCAGCCGCAGCTCACCGACCCCGCGCACGCCCGGCACCTCCCGCAGCGCCTGCTCCGCCCGGTCCACCAGGGCCGGGTCGACGGCGTCCATCACCCGCCGGAACACCTCGCGCGCCGCGTCCCGCAGCACCAGCACGATCGCCGCCGTGATCGCCAACCCGACGACCGGGTCGGCCAGTTGCCACCCCAGTGCCGAGCCCCCCGCGCCCACCAGCACGGCCAGCGAGGTGAACCCGTCCGTACGGGCGTGCAGTCCGTCGGCGACGAGCGCGGCGGAGCCGATCGAACGGCCGACCCGGATCCGGTACCGCGCCACCCACTCGTTGCCCGCGAACCCGGCCAGCGCCGCCACCGCCACCGCCGGGACATGCTCCACGGGCCGCGGATCGAGCAGCCGGCCGACCGCAGCCCATGCCGCGAAGGCGGCCGACGCGGCGATCGTCAGCACGATCACGATCCCGGCGAGGTCCTCGGCCCGCCCGTAGCCGTAGGTGAAGCGCCGCGTCGCCGCCCGGCGCCCCAGTACGAAGGCGATCCCGAGCGGTAGGGCGGTCAGCGCGTCGGCGGCGTTGTGCACCGTGTCGCCGAGCAGCGCCACCGATCCGGACAGGACGACCACGACCGCCTGGACGAGCGCGGTCGCGCCGAGGACGGCGAGCGAGACCCAGAGGGCGCGCATGCCACGCAGCGAGGACTCCAGGGCGGAGTCCAGCTTGTCGGCGGTCTCGTGGGAGTGGGGGGTCAGCAGATGGCCCAGTCGGTGGCGCAGGTTCGCGCGCCGGTGAGGGCGCTCGTGGCCGTGACGGTGTTCGTGAGCGGACTCGTGGCCATGGTGGTGTGCGTGGTCATGGTCATGCGCGTGGTCGTGCCGGTCGCTCACGTCGGTTCCCTTCCGGTGTCGCGGGAGTGGACGCGGGACGCCCACGACGCCATTATGTGCGTATGAGCGCACGCATGCACCTATCAACTGCGCACGATGCGCATCCGCGCACCCCGGGCGAGGAGCAGTTCGCGCTCGCCGCCGAACTGCTCGCCCTGCTCGGCGACCGCACCCGCCTCACCCTGCTGCACGCCCTGACCTCGGGTGAGGCCGATGTCACGACCCTCACGGAGGCATGCGGCGCGGCCCGTCCCGCCGTGAGCCAGCATCTGGCGCGGCTGCGCCTGGCGGGCCTGGTGACCACGCGGAAGGAAGGGCGGCGGGTGATCTACTCACTGCCCGACGGGCATCTGCGGCGGCTGGTGGACGAGGCTCTGAACGTGGCCGACCACCGGCTCAGCGACCGGCCCCTGCACGACTGAGGCGGGTCACCGGGGGGTCGTGCCGAGGTACTGCTCGGCGAACGCGGCCGCCGCGGCGGGGGACTCGAAGAGGCGGCGCAGCCGGGCCAGGGTGGTGCCCGCACGGTAGGGGTCGCCGGACGACGTGCCGTGGTACACCTCCGACAGCCACTGCGAGAACTCCTGGTAGTCCCACACCCGGCCCAGGCAGGCGTCGGAGTAGCCGTTCAGGCCGCCCGGTTCGCCCTTGGTGAGGTACTCCACGAGGCCGTCGCCGAGCAGGAAGGCGTCGTGCAGGGCGAGGTTCATGCCCTTCGCCGCGATGGGGGCGGTGAGGTGGGCGGCGTCCCCGGCGAGGAGGAGACGGCCGAACACCATGGGTTCGACGACGTAGTTGTGCATGTCGAGAACGCGTTTCTCGATCAGCCGGCCCTCGGTCAGCGGGGGCCGGTCGGCCGCGCCGAGGCGTTTCTGCAACTCGGCCCAGACCCGCTCGTGGGACCAGGTGTCCGGGTCGTCGCCGGGCGGGCACTCCAGGTAGTAGCGAGTGACCTCCGGGCTGCGGGCCATGTGCCCGGCGAAGCCGCTCGGATGGACACCGAAGACCACGCAGTCGCTGGACGGCGGCGCCTCGGCGAGCAGCGCCAGCCAGCCGACGCCGTAGTCGTGCCGGGCGATCCGGGCCCGCCGCGGCAGTACGGTCCGCGTCACTCCGCGTGCCCCGTCGCAGCCGGCGACGAACTCACAGTGCACCAGCACCCGTTGTCCGGTCTCCGGGTCGAGGTAGGACACGGTCGGCCGGTCCGAGTCCAGGCCGTGCAGCTGGACCTCGCGCACGCCGAACCGTATGGCTCCGCCGCGCACGTCGGCGTACTCGCGCACGAGGTCGGTCACCAGCAACGGCTGCGGATACACGAAGTGGTGCTGCCCCGTCAGTTCCCGGTACGAGAAGCGGTGCCGCTGCCCCTCGAAGCGGAACTCGCACTCGGTGTGCAGCTGCGCGTGGTCCAACAGGTTCTCCGCGAGGCCCCGTTGCTCCAGCCCGCGCACCGCCCACTCCTCGATCACCCCGGCCCGGGGCCGCCGTTCGATGAACTCCCGGGTCTCGGTCTCCAGGACCAGACAGTCGACCGAGGCGGCCCGCAGGATGTTCCCGACGGTGAGACCGGCGGGCCCCGCGCCCACGATCACGACCGGAAAGCGCTGCGGGGAGGGCGAGTTGGCGTCCTGGGCGGGGAGAGTCACCCGAGCATTATGACGACGGCCCGCCGGCCACGGCAGGGGAGCCGCGGCCGGCGGGCCGGTCGGACAGGGAGGGGGCGGGTCAGTGCGCGGGCGCGTCCGTGACCACGACCTCCTCGATGCTGCGCTCGATCTCCTCCGGGCGGGAGGCGGTCGCCCGGGCCCAGTAGTAGATGCCGAGCGAGAACACGGCGATGATCAGGATGTCCCACCACAGACCGATGGCGCCGCTGCCGCCGAAGCCGCCCTCGGCGGAGATGAGGCCCAGGCCGATCAGGTAGACGGGCAGCCACTGGGCGGCCTTGAAGTCCATCCGCGGCGCGTCCGGCTGGTTGGTGGCGTTGGCCCACCAGGCGTAGCCGCCCAGCAGCAGATAGCCGAGGACGACCGCGATGCCCAGCCGCCACAGGGTGTCCCAGCCGGCCCAGTAGATGATCAGGTTGGCCACGATGAAGGACAGCGGCGAGATCACCTTGCCGGCCGGCAGCCGGTACGGGCGCTCGTGGTGCGGCAGCCGGTCGCTGAAGACGCCGTACGCGAGCGGCGCGCCCGCGTACATCAGGACGCTCGCCGAGGTGATGAAGCCGACCAGTTCCTGCCAGCTCGGGAACGGCAGGAAGCACACCACGCCGGTCACGAACGAGATGATCAGGCCGAACCAGGGCACGCCCCGCTTGTCGGTCTGGGCGAAGATCTTCGGCGCGTAGCCGTTCTTGGCCAGGCCGTAGGAGACACGGGAGGTGGCGGTGGTGTAGATCAGGCCGGTGCCGCCGGGGGAGATCACGGCGTCCGCGTACAGGATGAAGGCGAGCCAGCCGAGACCCACCAGGGTGGCGAGGCCGGCCCAGGGGCCGCTGATGCCCGGGAAGTCGAGGTGCGCCCAGCCCTTGGCGAAGGTGTGGTGCGGCAGCGCGGCGATGAACACGACCTGCAGGGCGACGTAGATCACGGCGCCGATCGCGACCGAGCCGAGGGTCGCCCGGGGCAGGTCCCGCTGCGGGTTGCGGCTCTCGCCGGCCAGCTGGATGGCCTGTTCGAAGCCGAGCAGCGCGAAGATGATGCCGCTCCCGCTGATCGCACTGAGCACGCCCTTGGCGCCGAACGGTGCGAAGCCCTCCGAGGTGAAGTTGCCCGTGTGGAAGTTGCCCACGGCGACGATGAAGATCGCGGCCAGCGGCACGGCGATCTTCCACCAGGTGGCGGCACTGTTGGTGTGCGCCAGGGCCCGTACGCCGAAGAAGTTGACCGCGACGAACACGGCCATGAGGGCGACGGCGACCACGAGACCGGAGAGCGTGAGGGTCTGGTCCTTGTGCTGCAGACCCTGCGCCCAGCTCCAGTGACCGGCGTAGCCGATCATCGCCTCGACCTCGATCGGCGCGACCGTCGCGGCCTGCAGCCAGGAGAACCAGCCGAAGGACAGGCCGGCCAGGCCGCCGAAGGCGTAGTGCGGATAGCGCGCCGTGCCGCCGGCCACGGGGAACATGCCACCGAGCTCGGCGTGCACGAGGGCCAGCAGGACGATGGCCACCGCGCCGATCAGCCACGAGATGATCGCCGCGGGCCCGGCCGCGACCACGGCCTTCTCGGCGCCGTACAGCCAGCCGGAACCGATGATCGAACCCACGGATGCCCACATCAGACCGATCAGTCCGACGTCCCGCCGCAGGCTGGTGGGACCCCTGGTGCCCTCTGCCGAGGTCTGCTCGACGCTCACCATATTTTCAGCGACCTCTCACAAGTTGAATAGAACTTTTCAGTGCGTGCGACGTCGCAGATTACGAATCACCGGCGGACAGCAGAAGACCCATGGTGAAGTTTTGACCAACGCCGGGTGCGTTCCTGGACGGCGCCTCAGCCGCTCTGTGCGCACGAAAAACCCCTGTGACCAGTGCAACTGTTCACAGGGGCGGGGTCGGGAGCCCGGGCCGGCTAGGCGAGGCGGGGTATCTCGATCGCGGGGCAGCGGTCCATGACCATGTCCAGTCCGGCGGCGCGGGCGCGCGCGTACGCGGGCTGGTCGATGACGTCGAGCTGGAACCAGACGGCCTTGGCACCCTTGGCGACCGCCTCGTCCGCGACCGCTCCGGCGAGGTCGCTGTTGACGAAGACGTCGACGACGTCCACGTCGAAGGGGATCTCGGCCAGGGAGGCGTAGCCCTGTTCGCCGTGGACCGTCTCCGCCTTGGGGTGCACCGGGACGACCCGCTTGCCGAAGCGCTGCAGCACCTGGGCGACGCCGTACGCCGCGCGCCGCTGGTTCGACGAGAGGCCCACCACCGCCCAGGTGTCGCCGAGTTCGGTGAGGATCCTGCGAACCGTTGCCTCGTCGCCGTACACCCGGGCCTCCCTGAGCCGTCGTGAAGTGCTGTCGCAGGCGACAACCGAAGCCCTCGCGTGGGCATTCCTGAACCCCGGCACGCCCTTCCACGACGGCGACGAGGAGCCGTCGAATCCCCCGCGCGTGTCCGGAATCCGCGCCGGATGCCTGCGCACGCGCGTGTGCCCGCCTACGCTCACCCCGTGCTGCGCATCACCGACGCCCGAACCCGCCAGTCCGTCGAGGCCGCCCCCGCCCGCAGGGGGCTGACCCGGATCGAGGCTCATGTACCGAGCTTCGACACCGGCGCCCTGCGCGTGCTGCTCGTCGCCGATCTGCTCGTCCGCGCGCTGGAGCTGGGCGGTACCCCGGCGTGGGGGGTGCTGACCGGCGAGCGGGAGCAGTCGGAGCTGCGGGCCGGGTCCGCCGCGCTCGGTGTGCGGCCGTTCGAGGACCGCCGGGACGTCGGTTCCGGACTCGGCGAGGGGCAGGTCGTCCATGTCGTCGCCGAGGGCGGCGCCTCCCCCGAAGGGCTCAGGGTCGTCGTCGCCCCGGTCGACCCGGAGGAGCCCGGCGTGACCGAGGGCGCCGATCCGACGGCGCTGCGCCTCGCCCTGATCTCCCGGCGCCACGGCGAACCCGTGCGGCTCGACCGCGCAGCCCTCGCCGACGCCCACGCCACCCTCGTACGCTGGCGGCACGCGGTCGCCGCCTGGGCGCGGCAGCCGTCACGGCCCGTCCCCGACGAGGCGCGCACCCGCCTCCGTACCGCATGGGAGGACGATCTGAACATCCCCGCCGTGCTCCAGGCACTGACCTGGGTGGAGACCTCCGCCGACCTGCCGGAGGGCGCCCGCTTCGAGACGTACGCCTATGCCGACCGGCTCCTCGGCCTCGAACTCACCCGCGACCTGGGGTCCCCGTCGTGATCGCGCGCGCCGGAGCCGGTCCGCTGCGCCGCCTCGTGGTGCTGCGGCACGCCAAGTCGGCCTGGCCGGACGGCGTCCCCGACCACGAGCGCCCCCTCGCGCCGCGCGGCAGACGTGACGCGCCCGCGGCCGGCCGCGCACTGGTCGAGGCGGACTGCCTGCCCGACCTCGCCCTGTGCTCCACCGCCGTACGCGCCCGCCAGACCTGGGAGCTGGCCTCGGCCCAGTGGGGCACACCGCCGCCCGTACGGCGTGACCCGCGGCTGTACGCCGCCGATGCCACCGATCTGCTGGGGGTCGTGCACGAGGTGTCGCCCGAGGTGGAGACGCTGCTGCTGATCGGGCACAACCCCGGCCTTGAGGACCTGGTCCTGGAACTCGCCGGGGACAGCCTGGACGACGCGCTGGACGAGGTACGGACGAAGTTCCCCACCTCGGCGATCGCCGTACTGGCCTGGCACGGCACCAGCTGGCGGGCCCTCGCCCCCGGCACCGCGCTGCTGACCGGGGTGATCGTGGCGCGTGGCAAGAAGGACCGCTGATCACCGGCGACGACATCGGGGGCAGGTACCAGCCTGCGCGTCGGCGCCCAGGTAGCGTCACTCGTCTACCGGAACGGGTGGGGTGGAACCGTGGTCGATGTCGTGCGTGTCATGGAGGCGCTGGCCGAGCAGGGCGTCACGGTGCTGTTCAAGGCGGATGCGGAGCGTATGCGTGACGGAGTGCGGCCGTGGACCTTCGTCGCGAGCGGTGCTCCCTTCCACCAGAACCTGCTCGTGCGTACCGATGCCGCCTCGGTGGAAGCGTGTCTGGAGATCTGCCTGCCGCAGTTGCGCGAGCGCGGACTGGTCGTCCCTGGGTGACGACCCGGTTGACTAGGCTGACCGGATGCAGGACGAGTACCGCACCGTCGCGCGCGCGGGTGTGCATGAGATCGAGGTCAACCGGTCGCGCTTTCTGTGCGCGCTCGCTCCGGCGGGCAGCGAAAAGGAGGCGCAGGACTTCATCGCCGCCGTCCGCAAGGAGCACGCGGACGCCACCCACAACTGCTGGGCCTACGTCATCGGCGCCGACGCCTCCGTCCAGAAGGCGAGCGACGACGGCGAACCGGGCGGCACCGCCGGCGTCCCCATGCTGCAGATGCTGCTGCGCCGCGAGATGCGGTACGTCGTCGCCGTCGTCACCCGCTACTACGGCGGCGTCAAACTCGGTGCGGGCGGCCTCATCAGGGCGTACGGCGGCGTGGTCGGCGAGGCCCTGGACACCCTCGGCACCCTCACCCGCCGTCGCTTCCGGCTCGCCACGGTGACCGTCGACCACCAGCGCGCCGGCAAGGTCCAGAACGACCTGCGGTCCACGGGACGCGAGGTGCGGGACGTGCGCTACGGCGAGGCGGTCACCATCGAGATCGGCCTTCCGGACGCCGACGTGGACGCCTTCCGCGCATGGCTGGCCGACGCCACGGCCGGGACGGCGGGCTTCGAACTCGGCGGAGAGGCCTACGGAGACGCCTGACGTACGTACGGGACGAAACGGCTTTAACGGATAGGAACAGTACGGTTCATGACGGGCCGATACGGGAGTAACCACCCGTGATGTCGGACCCGGCCGTTAGTCTCGGGGATCATGAGACTGCTGCACACTTCCGACTGGCATCTCGGCCGGGCGTTCCACCGGGTGAACATGCTCGGTGCCCAGGCCGAGTTCATCGGCCACCTCGTCACGGCCGTGCGCGAGCACGCCGTGGACGCCGTGGTCGTGTCGGGAGACGTGTACGACCGCGCGGTGCCGCCGCTCGCCGCGGTCGAGCTGTTCGACGACGCCCTGCACCGCCTCGCCGACCTCGGCGTGCCGACCGTGATGATCTCCGGCAACCACGACTCGGCCCGCCGCCTCGGCGTCGGCGCCGGACTCATCGGACGCGCCGGTATCCATCTGCGCACCGAGCCCGCGGCCGGCGCAACGCCGGTGGTCCTGGCGGACGAGCACGGGGACGTGGCCTTCTACGGTCTGCCCTACCTCGAACCCGCCCTGGTGAAGGAGGAGTTCGGCGTCGAGAAGGCGGGACACGAGGCGGTGCTCGCCGCCGCCATGGAGCGCGTCCGTGCCGACCTCGCCACCCGCGCGCGCGGCACGCGCTCCGTCGTCCTCGCCCACGCCTTCGTCACCGGCGGCGAGGCCAGCGACAGCGAGCGCGACATCACCGTCGGCGGGGTCGCCGCCGTACCCGCCGGTGTCTTCGACGGCGTCGACTACACGGCCCTCGGCCATCTGCACGGCTGCCAGACCATCACCGAGCGCGTCCGTTACTCCGGCTCCCCGCTGGCGTACTCCTTCTCCGAGGCCGACCACCGCAAGACGATGTGGCTCGTCGACCTCGACGCCCACGGCGCCGTCACCGCCGAGCGCATCGACTGCCCGGTGCCGCGCCCGCTGGCCCGCATGCGCGGCCCGCTGGAGGATCTGCTCGCCGACCCGGACCTCACCCGGCACGAGGACGCCTGGGTCGAGGCCACCCTGACCGACGCGGTCCGCCCCGCCGACCCCATGGCCCGGCTCACCGAGCGCTTCCCGCACACCCTGAGCCTCGTCTTCGAGCCCGAGCGGGCGCCGGACGACCCAGACGTCTCCTACGCCCGGCGCCTCGCCGGCCGCAGCGACCAGGAGATCGCCGAGGACTTCGTCGCCCATGTGCGCGGCGCCGGACCCGACGAGCGCGAACAGGCCGTGCTGCGGAACGCCTTCGACGCGGTACGCGCCGACGAGGCCGTGCGGGAGGTGGCACGGTGAGGCTGCACCGGCTGGACATCACGGCCTTCGGACCCTTCGGGGCCGCCCAGTCCGTCGACTTCGACGAACTCTCGGCCGCCGGCCTGTTCCTGCTGCACGGCCCGACCGGGGCCGGCAAGACGTCGGTTCTGGACGCCGTTTGCTACGCCCTCTACGGGACGGTCCCGGGAGCCCGCCAGAGCGGTCAGGGCCTGACCCTGCGCAGTGATCACGCGGCGACGGCCACCCGCACCGAGGTCACCCTCGAACTGACCGTCGCCGGACGCCGGTTGGCGGTCACCCGGCAGCCGCCCTGGGAGCGGCCCAAGAAGCGCGGCTCCGGCACGACGCTGGAGAAGGCGCAGAGCTGGCTGCGCGAGTACGACACCACGACGGCCGCATGGAAGGACCTCAGCCGTTCCCACCAGGAGATCGGCGAGGAGATCACCCAGCTGCTCGGTATGAGCCGCGAGCAGTTCTGCCAGGTCGTGCTGTTGCCCCAGGGCGACTTCGCCCGCTTCCTGCGCGCCGACGCCGAGGCGCGCGGCAAGCTCCTCGGCCGCCTCTTCGACACCCACCGCTTCGCCGAGGTGGAGAAGCGTCTCGCCGAGCGACGGCGTGCCGCGGAGGCCCGGGTACGCGAGGGCGACGCCGAACTGCTGGCCGACGCGCACCGCATGCAGCAGGCCGCGGGCGGTTCGATGGAACTGCCCGAACTCACGCCGGGGGAACCGGGGTTGGCGGAAGCCGTCATCGCGGCCGCCGCCGTCGCCCGCACCACCGCCCGCGAACAACTCACGATCGCCCACCTCCGCCTCACCTCCGCGGAGTCGGCCCACGCGGCAGCCGAGCGAGTGCTGGACGACGCGCGCGAACTGGACCGGCTGCAGCGTCGGTTCACCGAGGCACGCGAGCGTGCCGGGCGGCTGGAGGAGCGCGCCGACGCCCACCGGGAGGCCCAGGCGCGCATGGAACGCTCCCGCAAGGCCGAAGCGGTGGCACCGGCGCTGGACCTCCGGGAGGCCACGGACGCCGAGCACCGCAGGGCGGCGGAGGCGGAGGCACGCGCGCGTGCGCTGCTGCGGAACATCCTGGAGCCGGCGGAAGGACTCACCGACGCCGGTGCCGTCGGTCTCGCCGCCGCCGCTCGCCGTGCCGCCGAGGAACTGGGTGGTCTGGAGTCCGCGCGACGAGCCGAACAGCGGCTGGCCGAGCTGCTGAAGGAGCGGGAGGGGCTGGAGCGGCAGGAGCGGGCCGACGAGGACGTCCTGCAGGAGGCCGAGGCATGGCTCGCCGGGTGGGACCGGACGCGCACGGCACTCCGGGGTGGTGTCGAGTCCGCGCAGGAAGCCGCCACCCGGGCCGAACAGCTGGCGGTGCAGCGCGACCCCGCCCGCAGGCGCCTCGCCGCCGCCCGGCAGCGCGACCAGCTCGGCCGGGACGTCGACGACGCCCAGCGGCAGGTGCTGGCCGCCACGGAGTCCGCGCAGAAGGCGCGCGCCGAATGGCTCGATGTGAAGGAACAGCGGCTGAACGGCATCGCCGCCGAGCTGGCCGCCCAGCTCACGGACGGTGCGCCCTGCGCGGTCTGTGGCGCTGTCGAACATCCCGCGCCCGCCCGCATGGACGCCGGGCACGTCGGCCGGGAGACCGAGGAGCGTGCCCTCGCCGCCTACCAGCACGCCGACGAACAGCGCACCGAGGCCGAGCGGCGCCTGGGTGTCGTACAGCGCGCCCTGGCCGCCGCCCAGGGCGAGGCCGGCGACACCCCCACCGAGCAACTGGCCCTCCAGGCCGATGAGTTGGAGCGGCAGTACACGGAGGCCCGCGCCGGAGCCTCCGCGCTGTCCAGCGCTCACGAACAGCTGCGGCAGGCCGAGCAGGAACGCGACCGGCGTGTCTCCGCCCAGCAGGACGCCGCCGTACGCGCCGCCTCCCGGGTCGCCCGCCGGGACACCCTCGACCAGGAACGGGCCGCTCTGGAGGCGGAGTTGACGCAGGCCCGCGGTGCCGCCGGGAGCGTCGCCGCCCGCGCCGCCCAGCTCGAACGCCGGGCCGCCCTGCTCACCGACGCCGCCGACACCGCCCGCGCCGCCGAGGACACCGCCCAACGGCTCAAGGACGCGGACGCCCGGCTCGCCGACGCCGCTTTCCGGGCCGGCTTCGAGACCCCGCAGGCGGCGGCCGCCGCGCTCCTCGACGACCACGCCCACCGCGAGCTGCAACGCCGCCTGGACGCCTGGCAGTCCGAGGAGGCCGGCGTACGCGCCGTCCTCGCCGAGGCCGACACCGCGGCCGCCGCCCAGCAGCCGCCCGCCGACCTCGCCTCGGCGGAACGGGCCGCCGGGTCCGCGAGGCCGCCTCCGCGCGCGACGCGGCGGCCCGCCGCTGCACCGAACTCGACCGACTCTCCGCTCGCTCGGCCGCGGGGCTGCGCCGGCTCGCCCCGCTGCGGGAGGAGTACGACCGGGTGGCCCGTCTCGCCTCCCTCACCGCCGGCACCTCCGCGGAGAACGACCGCAAGATGCGCCTGGAGTCGTATGTGCTGGCGGCCCGCCTGGAGCAGGTCGCCGCCGCGGCGACGGTGCGGCTGCAGCGCATGTCGTCCGGCCGCTACACCCTCGTCCACTCCGACGACCGCACCGGACGCGGCCGCAGCGGTCTCGGTCTGCACGTCGTCGACGCGTGGACCGGTCGGGAGCGGGACACCTCCACGCTGTCCGGCGGCGAGACGTTCTTCGCCTCGCTCGCCCTCGCCCTCGGGCTCGCGGACGTCGTCACGGACGAGGCCGGCGGGGTCCGCCTGGACACCCTCTTCATCGACGAGGGCTTCGGCAGCCTGGACGACCAGACCCTGGACGAGGTGCTGGACGTGCTCGACTCACTGCGCGAACGAGACCGCAGCGTCGGCATCGTCAGCCATGTCGCCGACCTGCGGCGGCGTATCCACGCCCAGTTGGAGGTGGTGAAGGGCAGATCGGGGTCGACGCTGCGGCAGCGCGGTCACTGACCGAGCGCGCGGCGCGGCAGCGGCGAGGAGTACACGACGCTCGTCGTCACCGAGCCGAGGGTGCCGATCTTCCCCGACACCTCCTCCAGGTGGCGCATGGAGCGGGCGGCGACCTTGATGACGAAGCAGTCGTCGCCGGTGACATGGTGCGCCTCGAGGATCTCCGGCGTCACGGCGACCAGATCGTGGAACGGTTTGTAGTTGCCGTTGGGGTACCGCAGGCGCACGAACGCCAGGATCGGCAGCCCCAGCCGCTCCGGGTCCACCACGGCCGCGTATCCCTGGATGACACCCGCCTCCTCCAGCCGCCGCACCCGCTCGGTGACGGCGCTCGGCGACATGGAGACGGCCCGCGCCAGCTCGGCGTAGCTGGCCCGTCCCTCCCGCTGCAGGGCGTCCAGGATGCGCCAATCGGTGGCGTCCGGGGAATACGCGGTCATCTCCGATGGATAGCAGGGGAATCCCCGGCGAATCAAGGGATGCGCCGGGGAACCGCACTTCAGAGGGCGGACGTCCGCTCGTAGATTTCAGGCATGACCACCGACACCGCGAACCCCGTCCTCCGGGTCGCCCCCGCCGCCCCGGCGCAGGCCGCCGCCTACTTCCGCGCGAGCCTCGCCTTCCACGCCGACGTCTCCGACGTGGCCGCCGCGCTGGCAGCCGACGGCGGTCCCGGCTTCGTCCTCGTGGACTCCCGCTCCACCGAGTCCTGGGCCCAGGGCCACATCCCCGGCGCGCTCCACCTGCCCACCGCGCTCATCCCCGAACGGGCCGAGCTGCTCCTCGACAGGTCCGTGCCGGTCGTCGCGTACTGCTGGGGCCCGGGCTGCAACGGCGCCACCCGCGCCGCGCTCGCCCTCGCCGAACTCGGCTACCAGGTCAAGGAGATGCTCGGCGGCTTCGAGTACTGGGCGCGGGAGGGCTTCGCGTACGAGACCGGAGGGGGCGGGGAGCGCCGGGCGGCGGACCCGCTGACGGCGCCGGTGCGGGGCGGAGAGCCAGTGCTATGTCACATGCCACGGCCCGCGGCGCCGACCCCGACCGACTGCGGTTGCTGACCCCCGACCGTCCCGGGCGACTGTGACGGATGGGGGGAGTGCCCCCTCCGTGCGCGACCGCTGCGGGTGCCTCGGTGCGGGACCGCTGCGGGTGGCCCTCCGGTCGCGCCGGAGCGGGTGACCCAGTGCGTGGCTGCTGCGACCGCCCCACGAACGTGCTCGCTGTGAACGACCCCCTGCGTGCGCGGCCGCAGAGGGTGCCCCCGAGCGCGGCTGCAGCGAGTGCTCCCGAGCGCGGCTGCAGCGAGTGCTCCCGAGCGCGGCTGCAGCGAGTGCAGCCCCCGAGTGTGGCGGGTGCGAGTGACCCCAGAGCGCGACCGCCACGGGTGCCCCCTGAGCGTGCCGCGGCGGGTGACCCGGTGCACGACCGTGGCGAGTCACCGCTGAACGCGCCACGGCGGAGTGACCCCAGAGCGCGACCGCTGCCTGTGACCCCCTGCGTGGGCGACCGCTGGGGGTGCCCCCTGAGCGTGCCGCGGCGGGTGACCCGGTGCACGAGCGTGGCGAGTCACCCCTGAACGCGCCACGGCGAGTGATCCCGAGCGCGGTGGCTGCGAGTGACCCCAGAGCGCGACCGCTGCCCGTGACCCCCTGCGTGGGCGACCGCTGGGGGTGCCCCCTGAGCGTGCCGCGGCGGGTGACCCGGTGCACGACCGTGGCGAGTCACCGCTGAACGCGCCACGGCGGAGTGACCCCGAGTGCGCCGGTGCGAGTGATCCCAGAGCGCGACCGCCACGGGTGTTCCCGAGCGTGCCGCGGCGGGTGACCCGGTGCAGGACCCCGGCGCGTCACCCCCGAGCGCGCCGCGGCGAGTACCCCTGTGCGACCGCGGCGGGTGACCCCGTACGCGACCGCGGCGAGTCACCCCCCGTCGTGCCCCGGCGAGTGCCCCGCGCGCGGCCGCCGGTAGTGACCCCAGAGCGCGATCGCCGCCAGCGTCCCCGAGCGCGATCGCCGCCAGTGACCCTGCGCGTGGCCGCCGCGAGTAGCCGCTGCGGAGGCTTCGCGGATGACGAACACCGGCGATCCTCGTACACGCCCCCGGCGTGTACGGTTCTGCGCCATGGTGCGATACGCGGATCCCGGAACGCTGGAGTGGGTCGAGTCGGGCGGGGGCCCGCTCATAGCCGTGCCGGAGACGGTGCTGCCGTTCTGGGCGGGCGCCGACGGCGAGGAGGCCGCCTCCGACTACGACCGCGCCTGCGAGGTCGACGGCGTGGTGGGACTGCTCCGGGTCGGTGACTCGGCCGCCCTCGTCCTCGGCGATGAACCGGCCTCGACCGCCTATCTGCCCGAGCACGCGGCCTTCGTGCGCTGGTGCGCCGCCAACTCCGAGGACGAACTCCTGGCCGGCGTCCCGGCCGCCCTCGCCACCGCGGACTGGAAGGACGAGGTGAGCTGGGACGTGCCGGGCACCGTCGTCCTGTTCGACTCCGCCTGGCCGGGCAGCGAGACGGAGCGGACGGAGAGCCTGAAGGTCGCACTCGAACCGGGCCGCTACGCGGTCCGCGCGGCCAACGTCCAGCCGGGGCCCGAGACCTGGCTGGGCCTCGTACAACTGCGGCGGATCGAGAAGGGCTGACAGCGGCGGCCCAAATCCACGTGCGGTCCGCGGGCAACGTCCGGATCATGGTGGCCCATGCCCCCACTTCCGCAGCCCGCCCCCGAAGACCTGCGCCGTGACCCCCTGCCGCTGCACGGCCGCACCGCCCTGGTCACCGGCGCCAGCAGACGCGACGGCATCGGACATGCCGTCGCCCGGCGGCTGGCGGCGTACGGCGCGAGCGTCTATCTCCACCACCACGTGCCGCACGACGCAGCCATGCCCTGGGGCGCCGACCGGCCCGAGGACGTCCTCGCCTCCGTGCGCTCCGCGCTCGGCGATCCCGAGGCGCGGGTCCTCGCGGGCCCCGGCGACCTCACCGACCCCGCCGCGCCCGCCGAGTTGATCGCGACGGCGGCGTGCGCGCTCGGCGGTCGGCTCGACATCCTCGTCGCCAACCACGCCCTCAGCGGCAGCGACGGCACCCTCGACACGATCGACGCCGCGATGCTGGACGCGCACTGGGCGGTCGACACCCGTTCCGTGCTGCTCCTCGTCCAGGCGTACGCCCGTCTGCGGGGTCAACTCCCCCCGCGCACACCCGGCGGACGCGTCGTGATGATGACCTCCGGGCAGGACCTCGCGGGCGGTATGCCCGGCGAGATCGCCTACGCCCTGCAGAAGGGCGCGCTCGCCTCCGTCACCCGCTCCCTGTCGACGACGCTCGCCGAGCACGCGATCACGGTGAACACCGTCAACCCCGGCCCCGTGGACACCGGTTACGCGACCGGCGAGGTCCACGAGGCCGTCGCCGCCCGCTTCCCAGCCGGCCGCTGGGGCTTGCCCGACGACCCGGCCCGCCTCATCGCGTGGCTGGCCACGGACGAGGCGGACTGGATCACCGGTGAGGTCGTCAACTCGGAAGGGGGCTGGCGGCGTTGATCACAGACCGGCCAGCTCGTCCACCAGGTCGTCAAGGCCCAGCGAGCCCTGCGAGAGCGCTGCCATGTGCCAGGTCTTGAGGTCGAAGGCGTCGCCCTTGCGCTCACGCGCCTTCTCCCGGCCCAGCAGCCAGGCGCGTTCGCCCAGCTTGTAGCCGATGGCCTGGCCCGGCATGGACAGGTAGCGGGTCAGCTCGCTCTCCACGAAGTCCGCGGGACGGCTGCTGTGCGAGCCGAAGAACTCCTGCGCCAGCGCGGGCGTCCAGCGCTCCCCGGGGTGGAAGGGGGAGTCGCCCGGGATTGTCAGCTCCAGGTGCATGCCGATGTCGATGATCACACGGGCGGCCCGCATCATCTGCGCGTCCAGGTAACCGAGCCGGCGCTCCGGGTCGGTGAGGAAGCCCAGCTCGTCCATCAGCCGCTCCGCGTACAGCGCCCAGCCCTCGGCGTTGGCGCTGACCATGCCCACGCCGGCCTGGTAGCGGGAGAGGTCCGCGGCGACGTGCTTCCACTGCGCCAGCTGGAGGTGGTGACCGGGCACGCCCTCGTGGTACCAGGTGGACACCAGGTCGTAGACGGGGAAGCGGGTCTGGCCCATGGTGGGCAGCCAGGTGCACCCGGGGCGTGTGAAGTCGTCCGACGGAGGCGTGTAGTACGGCGCCGCCGCGCTGCCGGGAGGGGCGATCCGGGACTCGACCCGCCGTACCCGTTCGGCCAGGTCGAAGTGGGTGCCGTCCAGCTTCTCGATCGCCTCGTCCATCAGGGACTGCAGCCAGCGCTGGACCTCCTCGACGCCCTCGATGTGCGTGCCGTGCCGATCCAGGTGGGCGAGTGCCACCCATGGGGTCTCGGCGCCGGGCAGGATCTTCTCGGCCTCGGTCCGCATCTCGCCCAGCAGCCGGTGGTACTCGGACCAGCCGTACGCGTACGCCTCGTCGAGGTCGAGGTCGGTGCCGTTGAAGTAGCGGACCCAGCGGGCGTACCGCTCGCGGCCCACCACGTCCGGCGCGCCCTCGACCGCCGGGGCGTACACGTCCCGTACCCAGTCGCGCAGGGCGACGACGGCCTCGTCGGCCGATCGGGCCGCCGCGTCCAGCTCGGACCGGAGTGCCTCGGGCCCCGAGGCCGCGTACTGCTCGAACCAGCCGTGCCCCGCGCCGTCCGCGTCGGCCCACTGGCCGAGCTGCTGGACGAAGGTGGCGGTGGCCCGGGGTCCGCCGTACAGCTTCTTCTCCAGCCCGAGGGCCAGGGACTCGCGGTAGCCCGCCAGCGCGGCCGGCACCGCGCGCAGCCGCTCGGCGATCGCGGCCCAGTCCTCCTGCGACTGCGCCGGCGTCACGGTGAACACCTGCCGGACCGCGTGCGCGGGGGAGCTGAGGTTGCTGACGGCGCGCAGGCCCTCCTCGGCCTCGTGCACGGCGAGCCCGGCGGTCAGCCGCTCGCGCAGCAGACGCGCGCACCGGCGCTCGATGTCACTGTCCGCGCCGGGCAGCCGCTCCGCCTCGGCGAGCCGGAGCAGGGTCGTGCGCGACAGCTCCGCCTGGGCCTCCTCACCCGCGGGCGACAGGTCGGGCAGCCTGCTGGAACTCTCCTTCACGCCGAGGAAGGTGCCGGTGATCGGATCGAGGGCGACGAGGTCGTCGACGTAGGCGTCGGCGACCTCACGGGGCAGCGGGCTCTTGATCTCAGACATGGGCCCATCCTCGTACGACGGCCCGCCGCACGTCACCCCGATTGAGCCGACGGCGAAGGCGGGAGCAGGGGCCCGCAGTCCCACTGCTGGAAGATCAACCGCGTCTCCACGCGCGCCACTTCGCGACGTGCCGTGAACTCGTCCAGCACCAGTCGCTGCAGATCCGCCATGTCGGCGACGGCGACATGGACCAGATAGTCGTCGGGCCCGGTCAGATGGAAGACGGTACGGGACTCCGGCAGCGCCCTGATCCGCTCCACGAACGGCCCCACCAACTCCCGCCGATGCGGCCTGACCTGCACCGACAGCAGAGCCTCCAGCCCCCGCCCCAGCTTGGCCGGATCGAGCCGCAGCTGATGCCCGAGGATCACGCCCGCCCGGCGCAGCCGGGTCACCCGGTCCAGACACGTCGACGGCGCCACCCCGACCTGTGCGGCGAGATCGCGGTACGTGGTCCGTGCGTCGTTCTGCAACAAGCGCAGCAGATGCAGGTCCACCGGATCCAGTACGACGGATTCACCCATCGCCCGAACGTAGCACGGGTTTCTCCCCGCACCTGCCGCCCGATGTTCACCCTTCCCTGCATGGACTCCACGAGAGCACTGGCCACCGAGGCCGTCCACGCCGGCCGCGACGACCTCGCCCGGCAGGGCCTGCACGCCCCGCCCATCGACCTGTCGACCACTTACCCGTCGTACGACAGCCGTGGTGAGGCCGCCCGCATCGACGCCTTCGCCACCACCGGCGCCGAACCGGAGGGCCCGCCCGTCTACGGCCGCCTCGGCAATCCCACCGTGGCCCGCTTCGAGACGGCCCTGGCCCGTCTGGAGGGCACCGAGTCCGCGGTCGCCTTCGCCAGCGGCATGGCCGCGCTCAGCGCCGTCCTTCTCGTACGGGCGTCGATGGGCCTGCGCCACGTGGTCGCCGTACGACCCCTGTACGGCTGCAGCGACCATCTGCTGACCGCCGGCCTGCTCGGCACCGAGGTGACCTGGACCGACCCGGCCGGCATCACGGACGCCCTGCGCCCCGACACCGGACTGGTCATGGTCGAGACCCCGGCCAACCCGACCCTGGCCGAGGTCGACCTGCGGGCCGTGGCCCACTCCTGCGGCTCGGTCCCCCTCCTGGTCGACAACACCTTCGCCACTCCGGTCCTGCAGCGCCCCGCCGGACAGGGCGCCCGACTGGTCCTGCACAGCGCCACCAAGTACCTGGGCGGCCACGGCGATGTGCTGGCGGGCGTGGTGGCCTGCGACGAGGAGTTCGCCGGCCGCCTCCGCCAGATCCGCTTCGCCACCGGCGGCGTTCTCCACCCCCTCGCGGGCTACCTCCTCCTCCGCGGCCTCGCCACCCTGCCGGTCCGCGTCCACGCGGCCTCCGCCACCGCCGCCGAACTGACCCGCCGCCTCACCGCCGACCCCCGCGTCACCCGCGTCCACTACCCTCGCGTCGGCGGCGCGATGATCGCCTTCGAAACCACGACCGACCCCCACGAGGTGATATCCGCGGTCCGCCTGATCACCCCCGCGGTAAGCCTCGGCAGCGTGGACACCCTGATCCAACACCCGGCTTCCATCAGCCACCGGATAGTGGACGAGAAGGACAGACGACACGCAGGCGTGAGCGACCACCTCCTGCGCATGTCAGTAGGCCTGGAGGATGTGGAGGATCTGTGGCTGGACTTGAATCAGGCGTTGGGGCAGCGCCCCGTCAGGGGCGCGGGGCCGTGTCGACATGCGGCTCCGCCGCGGGGCGCGACCAGCCACAACTCACCCGCAGACGCCACCCAACCAGGACCCCCTACGGCGCCTCGGCCTGCGTAACCAACGCCGCATCCACATCCAGCCGAGCCGTGATCACCAGCGTCCCCTCCTCAATCTGATAATCAAGAGGAACCCCCAACCCCCGCATGGCAGCGACCATCCCCGTATTGGACGCCTGCGTCACGGCATACACACTCTCGCACCCCGCAGCCAACGCCATCCCCACCAGCCTGCGCAGCAACTCCGCTCCGACTCCACGCCGCTGCCACTTGTCCTCCACCAGCAACGCGACCTCGGTCTCGTCGCCGTCCCACAACAGGTGTCCGAGCCCGACGATGCGCCCGGACGCGGTCTGCACGGCCAGCGTCCGGCCGAACCGCGGGTTCAGCAGGTGGTTCAGATAGCGGTCCGCGTCCCCGACCGGCCCGTGGTACCGCAGCCCGAGCGTCCGCGCCGAGCACCGCTCGTGCATCTCCTTCGCGGCCTCCAGATCCCGCGTGTCCGCCCGCCGTACGGTGATGTCGTTGCCCTCGGGCAGCGTCAACACGTCGTGACTGTGGGGCAGGCGGGGACCGAGCCGAGCGTCCAGTTCCACCAGCGCCCGCGCCCGCGCGAACTCGGTCGGGGTGAACGGCAGGTACGGCCGCTCCACGGTGATCACTCCACCCTCCGGCGCCCGCAGCCGCATCACGGTGTCCTCGAGCACGCCCTCCGCCGGCACGCCCTCCGGTGCCCGCCCGCCGCCGACCGGCACGGCGGGCGTCTGCCGGATGGTGCACCGGCCCACCAACTGCCGGAGCGCCAGCGGCAGTTCGGCCGCGTCCAGGGCGGTGCGGGCGGCCAGGCCCAGCACCCGGGTCGGTGCGTCCACCAGGTCATGGGCGTCGGCCCGCTCGATCCACGTGTCCGCGCCGCCGGCCGCCGCGACCACTCGGGTGAGCTCGGACGCCTCCAACTCGCCGGGGGCCCGCAGCAGGAACTCGTCCACCGTGCCCTCGGCCAGCGGATGTGTCTGCAGGCTCAGGATGTCCACTTGTCGTCCGGCCAGTGCCGTGCACAGCGAGGCCAGCGATCCGGGTTCGTCCTTCACGGTCGTGCGCATACGCCACAGCACACCGGCGCGGGGCCCGGCCTGCTGCTCGGGCGGCAGCGACCGGGCGCCGGTATCACTTGTCGGGGGTGCGTGACCGTGGCGGCGTGACCACCAACTGTGGAACACCGTGGCAAGGCCGACGAGGTTCTTCCGCTTCGCACGCGTCACATCAGATATTTCTTGACTCATACAGCCACTGTGAAGGAAACGTGTTGCGTGATCACGAACGCACTGTGACTGATGGGTAAAGCGTACTTATGTACCTTTTGGTTGAATCTTTTCCTTCGTCAGGGCCGCGCGCCGAGGGATGATGCCGGAACGCGGCCCTGGAACGAGATCACGGGAGTTACTGGCCGACCCGGCCCGGCTGCAGCGTTCGCGTGAACAGCACCGTGCCGTCGTACTCGCGCAGACGCACCGTCAACTCCCCGCTGTCGCCGTCGATGTCGACCTCGCCGAAGAACTGGTAGCCCTCGGCGGGTGACACGTTCGAGGCGGTCGGCGCCTTGACGAACACCCGGTCGGGGCCGAACGTGCCGTCCAGCGCGTTGGCCGGGAAGGCGCCGGCGTTGAGCGGGCCCGAGACGAACTCCCAGAACGGCTCGAAGTCCTTGAACGCGGCCCGCGAGGGGTCGTAGTGCTGGGCCGAGGTGTGGTGGACGTCCGCCGTCAGCCACACCGTGCCGGTGATCCGCCGGTGCTTGATGTACCGCAGCAGCTCGGCGATCTGCAGCTCGCGGCCGAGCGGCGCTCCCGGGTCGCCCTGGGCGACCGCCTCGAAGTTCGGCTTGCCCTCGACCGGGTCGGGTACGACGAGGCCGAGCGGCATGTCGTTGGCGATGACCTTCCACACCGCGCGGGACTTCGCCAGTTCGCGCTTGAGCCACTCCAGCTGCTCACGGCCGAGGATGCCGATCGGATCGGTGGTCTGGTTGTCGGGCGAGTTGGCGTTGCGGTAGGTGCGCATGTCGAGCACGAACACGTCCAGCAGCGGACCGTGGCTGACCTTGCGGTAGATCCGGCCGTCCGGGCGGCCGCTGATGGTGGAGATGGGGAAGTACTCGGAGAACGCCTGCCGCGAGCGCACGGCCAGGTCGTCGAGCTTCGTGCCGGCCGGGTAGGGGGTGCCGTTGCCGATGACCTCGCCCGGGTACCAGTTGTTGCGGACCTCGTGGTCGTCCCACTGGATGATGTTGGGCACCTGGGCGTTGAACCGGCGCAGGGCCGCGTCCAGCAGGTTGTAGCGGAAGTTGCCCCGGTAGTCGGCGAGGGTGGTCGCGACGTGCGACTTCTCCTCGGTGGTGACGTTCCGGTAGACGCTGCCGTCGGGCAGCGCCTGCGTGGCGGAGATGACGCCGTCGGCGTAGATGTTGTCACCGCTGCACAGGAAGAAGTCCGGGGCGACCTTGGCCATGGCGTCGAAGATGCGGTAGCCGCCGATGGACTCGTTGATGCCCCAGCCCTGGCCCGCGAGGTCGCCGGACCACACGAACCTGACGCCCTTGCGGCGCTTGACGGGCGCCGTCCGGAAGGTGCCGGTGACGGGTTCGCCGGTGCGGCGCGGGTCCTCGGGGTCGGCGAGCAGCACCCGGTAGTGGATCTGCTCGCCCGCGGGGAGCCCGTGCAGCCGGGTCGTGCCGGTGAAGTCCGAACCCTCGTCCAGCAGCGGACCGTGCCATCGGCGCGGGTTGCGGAACGACTCGGTCGCGGACGTCTCGACGATCATCCGCGCGGGTAGGTCGGAACGCACCCACACCAGCCCGGAGTCGGTGGTCACGTCTCCCGCCTGCACACCCCAGCTCGCCTTCGGCCGCCCCGACAGGGCGAACGCCGGCGCCGCGCCGAGGGCGGTGGGCAGGGTCAGGGCCGCCGACGCGGCGAGTGAGCCGCGCAGCACGCTGCGGCGGGCGGGGAACGGGCGGTGCGACATGGATGCGCCTCCAGGGACGGGATCCGGCCAGTGTTGCGGTCCCACACCTACTGGGGCGCCGCAGCGCACACGCAAACCACAAGTGAACAACTGACCGCGGGCGTCCGCGAATCGCTTACTCAGCCATCAGCCTCACACCCGCTCGGATTCGAGCGGGAGACAGATGGGCGTATCCCAGGACGAGTCGCACGGCTTCGTCGTCGTCCTGTCCGGCAGGCGCGTGCGTGTAGTCCGTCAGCGGCCGTACGGCGACACCGGCTTCGGCCACACGCGCGAGGAAGCGTTCCTCGGGGCCGTAGCGGGGCGGGAGCGCCGCGATGACGTGCAGTCCGGCGGCGATGCCCGACACCTCCGATCCCGGGAGGTGCTCCGCCAGCGCGGCGACGAGCGCGTCCCGCCGCTCGCGGTAGGCGCGCTGGCAGCGGCGCAGCTGGCGGTCGTAGTCGCCGCGCTCCACGAACCTGGCGAACAGCGCCTGGTCCAGGGTGGGATGGCCGAGGTCCATGGTGCGTTTGCGCTCGACGACCTCGTCGGCCAGCGACTCCGGCACGAGCAGCCAGCCGAGCCGCAGCCCCGGGGCGAGCGACTTGCTGACCGACCCCGTGTAGGCCACCCGCTCCGGGTCGAGGCCCTGCAGGGCGCCGACGGGGGCGCGGTCGTAGCGGAAGTCGCCGTCGTAGTCGTCCTCCAGCACGAGTCCGTCCACCGAGCGTGCCCAGTCGAGCAGTTCGGCCCGGCGGCGCGCCGAGTAGGCGATGCCCGTGGGGAACTGGTGCGAGGGGGTCGTCACCACGGCCCGCACGCCCGACTCGCGCAGCGCACCGAGGCGGAGCCCCTCGTCGTCCAGGGGAACGGGCACGGCGGTGACGCCGGCCGCGGTGTACAGGGCGTCGTGCTGGGGGCTTCCGGGGTTCTCGACGCCCACCGTGCGCAACCCGCGCGCGTGCAGCGCGAATCCGAGCAGCGTCGTCGCCTGCGCCACTCCGGAGACGACCACGATCCGCTCCGGGTCCGCCACCACGCCCCGGCGGCGCGCGAGCAGTTCCGCCAGCGCCGTACGCAGTCGGGGCAGCCCGCGCGGATCGGGATAGCCGAGATCCTGGTGGGGCAGCTCGGCCAGCACACCGCGCTGCGCCGCGGCCCAGGCCGCGCGGGGGAAGAGAGACAGATCCGGTGTGCCGGGCACGAAGTCGGCCTCCGTGCCGGGCGACCGGGGCGCGAGGTCACGCGCGCGTGGCCGGGCCGTCCGTACGGCGCCGCTCACCCAGGTGCCGGCACCCCGGCCGCTGCGCAGGTACCCCTCCGCCGTCAACTGCTCGTACGCCTCGGTGACCAGCCCCCGAGACACGGCGAGGTCGGCGGCGAGCTCCCGGCTCGACGGCAACCGTGTCCCGGGCGCCAGCCGTCCCGACCGCACGGCCTCCCGCAGCGCCGCCTGCAGGGAACGGCCACGCGTGCGTGCCGGGGCCGAGGCGGCCGACAGCAGCAGCTCCCAGGCGGGGGAGACGGCGGCCTCCGCCGTGCCGTCCGGATTGGTCCCCGATGGCCTCATGGATGTGGACCTTAAACCAGACCGCCCGGCTCCCTAGCGTCGCCACCATGAACGCCACCACCGCCCGCGGAGCCCTCCTCGCCGCCCTCGCCTGTGTGCTCGTCGGCGGTTCCTTCACCGCCAACAGCGTCCTCGGCCACTACCCGTACGCGGGCGGGCAGTTCCTGCGCTACGGGGCGGCCTGTCTGCTCCTCGTCCCGCTGGCCGGCGCGGACGCGACAGGGCGGCTGCGGACGCTGGCCGTCCGCCAGTGGGTGCGGCTCGTGGCACTGGCCGCCATCGGCATGGTCGGCTTCAACCTGGCCGTCATCGCCGCCGAACGCAGCGCGGAACCTGCGGTGCCCGGCGTTCTCGTGGGCTGCGCGCCGGCGATCGTCGCCGTCCTGGTCCCGCTCCTGGCGGGACGGCGGCCCCGGCGCCGGGTGCTGTACGGGGCGTCGCTGGTCGCCCTCGGTGCCTTCACCGTCCAGGGATGGGGCCGTACGGACGCGGCCGGCCTCGCCTTCTCGGGCTGCGCGCTCGTCGGCGAGGTCGGATTCGCGGTCCTGGCGGTGCCCGTGCTGCGGGTGCTGGGACCCCGGCTGTTGTCGGCCACCGTGTGCGGGCTCGCCGCGGCCGAGTCGGCGGTGGTCGGACTCCTGCTGGACGGCACGGCGTGGTTGCGCCGCCCCGACGGCGCCCAGGCCGCCGCGCTGGTGTGGCAGGCGGCGGTCGTCACCGTCGTCGGCTTCGTGTGCTGGTACATGGGCATGCAGCGCATCGGCGTCGAGCGCGCCACGCTGTTCTCCGGCCTGATCCCGGTCGCCGCCGCCTGCACCGCCCCGCTTGTCGGAACGGGCGCCTACGGGCCCGCCCAGGCCGTGGGCAGCGCCCTCGTGGGCGCCGGAGTCGCCCTCGGATCCGGGGCGTTGACCCGGGGGCGGACGGGGTCAGCGGCTGCCGTCGAGGAGGACGCGGGCGACCAATGCCGGGTCGTCGTTCATCGGGCAGTGCCCGCAGCCGGGCAGTCGCACCAGCCGCGCCTTGGGGATGATCTGCTTGGCGCGCACGCCCTGCCGGCGCACGAGCAGCATGTCCCGGGTGCCCCAGGCAACAGTGACGGGAATCGTGGGGATGTCGTCCCTGAACAGGACGGTGGCACCGGACTTGAGGGTGGCGTCGAACCCGGTGGCTCCGGCCAGCGCGAGCGTCTCGGCGACCACGGCCTCCGGTGAACGGCGGCCGGGGCGGGCGTAGATGGTGCTCGTCAGCATCGTGCGGCCGGCCGCCGACCGGGACAGCCGCTCGACCAGCGGCAGCGGCAGACGTTGCGCGATACGGCGCATCGCGAGCAGGACCCCGAAGGCGTACCGCCGCTCGGCCTCCGACCAGAACCCGGCGGGGGAGAGGGTGGTGACGGACCGTACGAGCTGCTCGCGGCCGAGTTCCAGGGCGAGCAGGCCGCCGAGCGAGTTGCCCGCCACATGGGGCCGGTCCAGCTCCAGCGCCTCGCAGAACGCGCCGAACACGGCCGTGGTCGTGGGCAGGTCGTAGTCCAGCCCCTCCGGCAGCCCCGGGGAGGCGCCGAAGCCGGGCAGGTCGACGGCGATCACGTCGCGCTCGGTGGCCAGGATGTCCACCACCGGGTCCCAGGCCTGCCGGTGGTGACCGATGCCGTGCAGCAGGAGCAGCGGCGCACCGCGGCCCACGCGCGTGTAGGCGACGGTCACGGGCTGCGGGCCGCGTGGGGAAGGGACCTTGAAGGAGACGGTGGCGGACATGGGTGCTCCTCGACTGGGGCTCGCTCGGTGCTCGCTGACGGACGCGCTGTAGACAGCTTGTCAGCAATTGCTACCGACGGGTAGCCCCCGGAGACCGCCCACCGGGCTCGAACGTTCCGGCCTCAATGCCCCCTGCGCACCTCCAGGTTGAAGTCGGCGTGCCCGGTGTGCCGGAACAGGTCGAGCCACAGGGGCAGGAACATCTCCACACCGCGTGCCGAGCGGATGCCGCCCAGGTCGAGCACACGGTGCGCCGGCCACCCGAACTCGCCGAGCATGCCGGTCACCTGCTCCTTGGCGCCCGCGTCGTCCCCGCACACGAAGACCTGGTGCTCACCGGGCACCAGCGAGGGCTCCACCATCACCTTGCAGTTGACCGTGTTCAGCGACTTCACCACGCGCGCGTGCGGGAACGCCCGCTGGATCTGCTCGCCCACGCTGTCCGACCCCACGGGGTCGAGCCGCACCTGCCCGTCCTCGAACGCCAGCGGGTTGGTCACGTCGACGACCACCTTGCCGTCCAGGTTCTCCGCCCCGGCCGCCTCCAGCGCGGCGAGCGCCACCCGTCCGCCCACGGCGACCACGACCACCTCGGCCGACGAGGCCGCCTCCGCGAACGTGCCGGCCCGCGCCCCCGCACCGGCGCTCCGCGCCCACTCCAGGGCGGCCGGATTGTCCTTCGTACGGGACCCCAGCGTCACCTCGTGGCCGAGCTCCGCCAGCTTGCCGCCGAGCGTCCGGCCCACGTCGCCCGTGCCCAGAACCGCGTACCGCATGGCCGCCTCCGTCCGTCCGGACCGCCGACCGCCTCGGCGGCTCGCGGTCAATTCTGCTCCGGGATCTCCTCCGGGACACGCGTATTTCCGCTGGACATGTCCGCACGCGTCGCATGGGATGGGGGCCGTGACGACCGACACCGCGACCGATGTCTTCGAAGAGCACCGGCCCGTCCTGCTGGGCGTCGCCTACCGCATGCTCGGCCGGGTGGCCGACGCGGAGGACGTGGTCCAGGAGGCATGGCTGCGCTGGTCCGGCACGGACCGCGGCGAGGTGCGCGAGCCGCGCGCGTATCTGGTGCGGATCACCACCCGCCTGGCCATCGACCGGCTCCGCCAGGTTAAGGCGCGGGGCGAGACGTACGTCGGCCCGTGGCTGCCCGAGCCGTACGTGACCGACTTCGGGGCAACCGTCCCCGACACCGCCGAGCGGGCCGTGCTCGCCGACTCCGTCTCCCTGGCCGTCCTGGTCGTCCTGGAGTCGCTGTCCCCGCTGGAGCGCGCCGTCTTCGTCCTCAGGGAGGCCTTCGGCTACCCCTACGCCGACATCGCGGCCATGCTCGACCGCGGTGAACCGGCGGTACGGCAGCTCGCCGGGCGGGCCCGCAAGCACGTGGAGGAGCGGCGGCCCCGCTACGAGGTCGATCCGGAGCGGCGCCGAGAGCTCACCGAGCGGTTCCTCGCCGCCGCCGGGGAGGGTGACCTGGACGGGCTCCTGGCGCTGCTCGCGCCCGACGTACGGCTGGTGGGCGACAGCGGCGGGAAGGCGCGGGCGCCGCTGCGGGTGCTGGAGAGCGCGGACAAGGTGGGCCGCTTCCTCGTCGGCGCCGCGGCGAAGGGTGTACCGGATCCTTCGTTCCGCATCATGGAACTCAACGGCGGTCCCGCGATCGTGGCGATGTCCGCCGGCAAGCCCGACAGCGTCTTCCAGCTGGACGTCTTCGAGGGCCGTGTCCAAGCGGTGTACATCGTGCGCAACCCCGACAAGTTGCGGTCGCTGCCCCTCGATTAGGCAACCGCTCTCTATCCGGGCCCTATGGGATCGAGGATTGGTCTTGACCAAGGGTTTGGGCCGCCCTATGGTCGCAGAGAAGTGCAACAACCTTTAATAAACAAGGGCGCTAAAACGCCGCCGGACCACGGCGATTGCGGAGGACAGGGTGGGGACCACGCAGCTGGAATCGGTGCCGGAACCGAAGTACTGGCATCTCAGGACCGTGCTCAGTGAGGCACTGGACTCCGAGTTCACCGTCGGTGAGATCCTGCCGAACGAGCGCGACCTGGCCGCCCGCTTCGGCGTCGCCCGCGCGACGCTCCGCCAAGCCCTGGAGCAGCTCGAACTGGAGGGCAGGCTGCAGCGCCGCCGTGGGGTCGGTACGACCGTCGCCCCGCCGCGCGTGGGAGTCGCCGTGGGGACGGAGCAGCACGCCTGGCCGGGGGCCGCCGGTGACGTCTGGCAGGCCGTCGACTGCGCCCGGGCCGCCGCGCCGGCCGCCGTCGCCGCCGCGCTGGAGACCGGGCCGGAGGAGGCCGTGCACACGGTGCGCCGCTCCCGGGTCTCGCACGGCCAGCCCGTCGCCGCCGAACTGCTCTACGTCCCCGCCTCCTCGGTGCCGGACCTCTCCGCCATAGACGCCCCCTCCGGACCCGCACGCGCGCGTGCGGTGCTGCGTGAGCTACAGCGGCTGGAGCTGGAGGGGCAGGAGAGCTCGGTCGAGCTGGGCTCCGCGCGCGCGGACGACGCGAAGGAGCTGGACCGGCTGCCGGGGGCGCCCGTCCTGGTCGTCACCACCCGCTACCTCGCGCAGGGCCGCATCGCCGCGTACTCCGTCGCCACGTACCGCGCCGACACCTGCCGGCTGACGTTCGGCGACTCGGGCAACGTGGAGATCCACCAGGATCCCGAACGCCAGGCGTCCTGACCCCACCCCACTGACACACGCCGTGCGCCCCGCAACTACGCCGGGGGCACGGCGTTTCCGCGCGGGGCGCACGGCGTCGTGGGGCGCGGGGCGCGGGGCGTGAGGTTGGGAACCGAGGGCCGGGGCGTGCGGGGTGGGTCGCGTAGCTCGGGGGCACGCGGGCGTTGCGCTCGCGTTCAGTGCCTTCGGGCATGGTGCTTGCGGCTCGGCGCCGCCCTTGAGCGGCAAAAGGCCGGGGCGTCGCCCCAGTCGGCGTCTGACGCGGCGTGGCCGCCCTGAGCCGTACGGCACTGCGGCTGGCGCGCCTCCTGGTGCCACTGCCGCTGCAGCTGGGATGCCTGTTGCTGGCGCTGCTGGCGCTGCTGGCGCTGCTGGCGCTGCTGGCGCTGCTGGCGCTGCTGGCGCTGCTGGCGCTGCTGGCGCTGCTGGCGGTGCTGGCGGTGCTGGCGCTGCTGGCGGTGCTGTTGCTCCCGCTGCGGCGCCCCGTGCTGCCGGAGTTCAGTGCCTCAGGGCATCCGCAGGTCGGTCACGGGCCCAGGGCCTTGCCCGGGCCGGGGCCGCGGCGGGCTGTTGCTGTGGCCTCTACCGCGAAGAGCTGTTCCTCCACGTGGTCGAGGGCCAGACGGAGGGCTCCTGTCGCCACCGCGGCCTCACCCAGGAGGGAGAGGGTCACCTTGGGGGGACGGAGGCAGTAGCGGGCCAGTTCGCGGCGCAGGGGATCCAGGACGCCGTCGAGGCCGGCCGCCCATCCGCCGATGACGACGAGTTCCGGGTCGAGGGCGAGGACCAGGGCGGCGACGTCGTGGACGAGGCGCTGGATGAAGCGTTCGACAGCGGCACGGGCCCGCTGGTCGCCCTCCCGGGCCTGGGCGAAGACCTCGGCGACGGCCTGCTCGTCGAGCGGGTGGAGGGGCTCGTCGGTCGTGGACAGCAGCGTTTCCGGCGTGGCCTCACGGCCCAGCAGATGCAGAGCGCCGATCTCCCCGGCCGCCCCGCCGAACCCCCGGTGCAGCTGCCCCCCGATCAGTGAACCGGCCCCCGGGCTCAGCCCCGCCAGCACGAACACCACGTCGTCGGACTCGGTGGCCGCACCCTTCCAGTGCTCGGCGACCGCCGCCGCGTTCGCGTCGTTCTCCACCAGCACCGGACAGTTGAAGGACCGGCTCAGCCGCTCCCCGAGGTGCAGCCCCGTCCACTCGGGCAGCGCGGCACTCAGCCGTACCGTGCCGTCGCCCTCGACGATCCCCGGTGAGGCGACCCCCACCGCCCGCAGCGAGCTGCGCGGCACGCCCGCCCGGCGCAGCAGCTCGGCCACCGCGGTACGCAGCCGCTCCAGACGCTCCTCGGCCGGTGCCGACTCGTCGACGTCCTTCGAGACCGCGCCCAGCACCCGCCCGTCCAGGTCGGCGAGGAGCGCCGCCACGCGGTGGGAGCCGATGTCCAGGCCCAGCAGATGTCCTGCCTCCGCCCGGAAACGGTACCGGCGCGCGGGCCGCCCCTGACGCCGGACCACGCTCTCGTCCGCGGCCTTCTCGACGACGTACCCCGCCTCGATCAACCCTTCGACGACGCCCTCGACGGTCGGCCGGGACAACCCGGTCACCCGGGTGATCTCGGTGAGCGTCGCGCAGTCCGTGGCGCGCAGCGCGTGCAGCACCACCGCGGAGTTGATCCTTCGCAGCAGCGAGGGATCCCCGCCGGTCAGCCGCTCCACGGTCCGTCCTCCCAGCTCGTGCGCGTGTTGGCCGGATCGTACTCGTCACGGCGAAACCCGGCGAGTGCCGGTGTCCCACGGGCCCCGTCAGCCCGGCGCCACGAACCCCGACTCGTACGCGGCGATCACGGCCTGGGTGCGGTCCCGTGCCCCCAACTTCGCCAGGACGGCGCTGACATGCGACTTCACCGTCTCCGTGCCGACTACCAGCCGGGCGGCGATCTCGGCGTTCGACAGCCCCCGGGCCATCAGCCGCAGCACCTCCGCCTCCCGCTCGGTCAGCCGCGCCCGCTCCAGCACCGCCCGTGCCTCCCGGTTCCCGTCGGCGTCACCGTGGGCGGCGGCCAGCCGCCGTACCGAGGCCGGGAACAGCAGCGACTCGCCCTCGGCGACCAGCCGCACCGCGTGCACGATCTCGGCCGGCCGCGCCCGTTTCAGCAGGAACCCATCGGCTCCGGCGCGCAGCGCCGCGTACACGTACTCGTCGTTCTCGAAGGTCGTCACGACGACGATCTTCGGCGGGTCGTCGACCGTGCGCAGTACCGCACGCGTGGCCTCGATCCCGTCCATCAGCGGCATCCGCACGTCCATGGCGACCACGTCGGGCCGCAGCCGACGTACCAGCGGGATCACCGCCGCGCCGTCGGCCGCCTCTCCCACCACCTCGATGTCGGGCTGCGCCTCCAGCACGGCCCGCAGACCGGCGCGGACGAGGGGTTCGTCGTCGACGAGGAGAACGGTCACCGGCATCCGGCCAGCCTAGATCAACTGAGTGGCAGCTCCACCCGTACCCGCCAGTCGCCCTCGTCGGGCCCGGTGCGCGCACGGCCGCCGAGCAGCGCCGCGCGCTCGCGTATCCCGCGCAGGCCGCTGCCCCGGCCCGGACCGGACACACCGGCGGGCAGCGGATTGCGGATCTCCAGGGCGAGCATCCCGTCCGTGACCTCGACGCGCACGCGCACGGGGACGGCGCCCGCGTGCCGCAGCACGTTGGTCAGGGCCTCCTGGAGGATGCGGTAGCCCTCGCGGGAGACGGGGCCCGGTACCGACTCCAGCGGACCGCGGACATCGGCGTCGACCTTGGCGCCGGACCCGCGCGCGGACTCCAGCAGCCGGTCCGCCTCCGCCAGCGTGGGCCTGCTGCTCACCGGCCGCTCCGCCTCCCGCAGCACCGCGAGCACCCGCTCCAGGTCCTCCAGCGCGGCGCGCCCGGTGTCCTCGATGGCGGCGAGCGCCCGGCCGGTGAACTCCGGGTCGCCCGCGGCACGGGCAGCGCCCGCCTGGACGACGGCCACCGTGAGGGCGTGCCCGATGGAGTCGTGCAGTTCGCGCGCGATGCGGTTGCGCTCCAGGAGTTGCTCGGTGCGCGCCTCCAGGGCCTCAAGACGCTCGGCCGCGGAGGGGCCGAGGAGCCGGCGTGCGACGGCGGTGACGACCTCCCCCAGGCCGACGACGACTCCGTACAGGGCGACGAGCGGCACGGGCGCCAACAGGGCGTACGCCCAGTGGGGTTGGGCCTGGTCGAGGACCGGGATGTCGTCGGGGACGCGTCCGCGGACCGTCTCGACCAGCTGGTAGGTGAGTATCGGCAGCCAGACGCAGGCGAACGCCACTGGTACTCCCAGCGCCATCCGCACTTCCAGCCACAGCACCGTGCGCAGCCGGTCCCGCCACGTCGTCGCCGGGCCCACCGCGATCCCCGGGTCCTGCTCACCGGGCGTCAGCAGCAGCCGCGCCTGCACGCCCTCGCCGATGCGCACCGCCGGAACGAGACCGACCGGGACCAGCACGGCCGCCGGTACCCACCACCTCGACATGTCGACGTACAGCCACACGCTGACGACCAGCATCGGCACCCACAGGTGCAGCAGGCGGGTGTACGTCGTCCCCCGGAGCAACGGGCGCAGAAAGCGGGCCATTTCGGCATCGTGCCAGCCGCCACCGACACCGGACCTCCCCCGGGCGGGGGAGACGAACACCACCGGCGGGGGAGGTGACCGCCCCGTCCCGGCGGCCACGCTGCTGCCATGACCAGCATCGACGTCCACGACCTCACCAAGGATCACGGCACCCGGCGCGCCGTCGACCACCTCACCTTCCGCGTCCGCCCCGGCCGGGTCACCGGCTTCCTCGGCCCCAACGGCGCCGGAAAGTCCACCACCATGCGGCTGGTCCTCGGCCTTGACCACCCCACGTCGGGCACCGCCACCATCGGCGGCTGCCGCTACACCGAACTGGGCGAACCCCTGCGCCACGTCGGCGCCCTGCTGGACGCGCGGGCCGCGCACGGCTCCCGCACCGGACGCGACCATCTGCGTGTCCTGGCGGCCAGCAACCGCATCCCGGGGCGACGGGCCGACGAGGTGCTGGAGGAGACGGGGCTGGCACCGGTCGCCGGGCGCCGGGTGCGGACGTACTCGCTCGGCATGCGGCAGCGCCTCGGCATCGCGGCCGCCCTGCTCGGCGACCCCGCCGTGGTTCTGCTCGACGAACCAGCCAACGGCCTCGACCCCGAAGGCATCATCTGGATCCGCGCGTTGCTGCGCCGGCTCGCGAAGGAGGGCCGTACGGTCCTGGTCTCCAGCCATCTCATGAACGAGACCGCGTCCTTCGCCGACCACCTCGTGGTCCTCGGACGCGGACGACTGCTCGCGGACACCCCCATGCGGGAGTTCATCGACACGCGCGTGCGGCCCCGGGTGCGGATCCGCACGACCGACGCCAGGGCACTCACCACCGCCCTCGCGCACCACGGCCACGAAGCCGTCGAGCACGGGGAGGGGCACTGGACGGTGGAGCACGCGCGCGTGGACGACATCGGCCGTCTCCTCTCCGCCGCCGGCGTCCCGATCCTCGAACTGGCGGCGGAGGAGGGCACCTTGGAGCAGGCCTATCTGGACCTGACCGGGACCGAAGCCGAGTTCACCGCACCAACCAAGGAGGCCTGACCATGGCGTTCACACCCGTGCTCCACTCGGAGTGGCTGAAGATCCGTACGCGCCGGTCGCTCGTCGCCGCTCTGTGCGCCGTCCTGCCGGCCACCGCCCTCCTTGCCGCGCTCGCCGCCACCGACAGCGACGGGGCCGACTTCGACCCGCTGTTCTCGGTGTTCTTCGGTGTCAACTTCGGACAGATCGCCGCGATCGCCTTCGGTACGACGGCGGTGGCGGCCGAGTTCCAGGGCGGCGCGCTGCACGCCACGCTGGCCGCGGTGCCGTGGCGGGGGCGGTGGTTCGCGGCCAAGGCCGTCGCCGTCGCCGTTCCCGTGCTGGGGGTGGGGCTGGTCACCGGTGGTGTGAGCCTGGTGGTCGGGGAGGCGGCGCTGGGGGCGGAGGCGGACGGGCTGACGTGGAGCGAAGAAGTGCGCGGAGTCGTCGGCTGTGCGGTTTATCTGACGCTGATGGCTCTGCTGGCGGCCGGCCTGACCGCCGTGCTGCGCAGCGGTGTCGCGGCACTGAGCGTCCTGATCCCGTTCCTGCTCATCGTCTCGTTCGTGGTCGGGGACATGTCCGGCACGGTGGCGGACGTCCTGCCGGACCGGGCGGGCCAGGCGGTTCTCCACGCCGACGGCGACGGTTTCCCCGGGCCGTGGGGCGGGCCGGCGCTGACGGCGTTGTGGGCGACGGTCGCGCTGGTGGCGGGAGCGTGGAGCGTTCGACGCCGGGACGCCTGACGCCTCACCAATTGTCAGTGGTGGCGGCAATACTGGATCACATGGACATCGTGAGGGACCTCGCCGTGCTCGACCTGCTGTGTGTCCAGGACTTCCCCACGGAACACGGCAGTACGGAGGTGGGGTGCGGCGGGCCCGGATACTTCGTGGTCCCGTTAGGGCCGGTCACCTGGCCGAGCCCGGAGGACCTGTACGCCTACGAGGTGGCGATGATCCAGCGGCTGAACGAACGGCTGGGCGGCAACAAGCACTGGGGGGCCACGACGCTCAGGGAACGCCTCATACGCGGCGAGGAGATAGCCCAGCCGTGGGCGAAGCTCGGCGTACTGGCGGACGACCTGCGCACCTGGCCGGCCGGCCGGACCGGGCGATGGATCACCCTGACCGTCTCCGACCGGGAGGATGCCGACTCGGCCCGACTGCTCGCCGCGGTCACCGACGCCGAAGCCCCCTGACCGGCTGACCCTCCGCCGCCACCCGGAGCCTCGCGAACTCCTCGGCCATCGTCTGCGCCGTCCAATGCGCGTTCAGCCCGCTCGGATTCGGCAGCACCCACACGCGCGTGTCCCCGATCATCCGGTCCTGCGGCCCCACCCGGGCCTTGCGGTCGTCGAAGGCCGCGCGGTACGCCGTCACCCCCACCACCGCCAGCCAGCGGGGCCGCAGCCGCGCCACCTTCAGCGCCAACTGCCGCCCGCCCTCCCGGTACTCCTCCGCGCTCAACTCGTCCGCCCGCGCGGTCGCCCGCGCCACGACGTTCGTGATGCCGAGCCCGTACGACAGCAACTCCCCCTGCTCCGCGGGCTTCAGCAGCCGGGGCGTGAAGCCCGACAGGTGCAGCACCGGCCAGAAGCGGTTGCCGGGGCGGGCGAAGTGATGGCCCGTCGCCGCCGTCATCAGACCGGGGTTGATGCCGCAGAACAGGACATGGAGGCCGTCCGCGACCACGTCCGGGACGAGACGGTCGCGCGCGGCCTGAAGTTCCTCCTGGGTGAAGCGGGTCAGAGGATCGCCCCCGGCGTGTAGCCCGCGGCCTCCGGGTGCTGCTTGACGATCTCCTCGACGCGGCCGACGACCGCGGCGACCTGGGCGGCCGCGGCGCCGGTGAAGGACAGCTTGTCGGCCATCAGCGTGTCCAGCTGGGCGCGGTCGAGGGGGATGCGCTCGTCGGCGGCCAGCTTGTCGAGCAGTTCGTTGCGCTCGGCGCCCTGCTCGCGCATCGCCAGCGCGGAGGCGACGGCGTTCTCCTTGATGGCCTCGTGCGCGACCTCGCGGCCCACACCGGCACGCACCGCGCCCATGAGGACCTTGGTCGTGGCGAGGAAGGGAAGGTAGCGGTCCAGCTCGCGCGCGACCACGGCGGGGAACGCGCCGAACTCGTCCAGGACCGTCAGGAACGTCTCCAGCAGCCCGTCCAGCGCGAAGAACGCGTCCGGGAGGGCCACCCGGCGCACCACCGAGCAGGAGACGTCTCCCTCGTTCCACTGGTCGCCCGCCAGCTCGCCGGTCATGGAGGCGTAGCCGCGCAGGACGACCATGAGGCCGTTGACGCGCTCGCAGGACCGCGTGTTCATCTTGTGCGGCATCGCGGAGGAGCCGACCTGGCCCGGCTTGAAACCCTCGGTCACCAGTTCGTGCCCGGCCATCAGCCGGATCGTCTTGGCCAGCGAGGAGGGAGCGGCGGCCAGCTGGACGAGGGCGGTGACGACCTCGTAGTCCAGTGAGCGCGGGTAGACCTGGCCGACCGAGGTGAACGCCTGCGAGAAGCCGAGGTGTCCGGCGATCCGGTTCTCCAGCTCGGCGAGCTTGGCCGCGTCGCCGCCCAGCAGGTCCAGCATGTCCTGCGCCGTGCCGACGGGGCCCTTGATGCCGCGCAGCGGGTAACGGCCCAGCAGCTCCTCGACCCTGCCGTACGCCACGAGCAGTTCGTCGGCGGCCGTCGCGAACCGCTTGCCCAGCGTGGTGGCCTGCGCGGCGACGTTGTGCGAGCGGCCGGCCATGACCAGCTCGCCGTACTCGCCGGCCAGCTTGCCCAGGCGGGCGAGGACGGCCACGGTGCGGTCGCGCATCAGCTCCAGCGACAGCCGGATCTGCAGCTGCTCCACGTTCTCCGTGAGGTCGCGGGAGGTCATGCCCTTGTGCACGTGCTCGTGCCCGGCGAGGTCGTTGAACTCCTCGATCCGCGCCTTCACGTCGTGCCGCGTGACCTTCTCGCGCTCGGCGATGGAGGCCAGGTCGACGGTGTCGAGGACGCGCTCGTAGTCGGCGATCGCCGCGTCCGGCACCTCGATGCCGAGGTCCTTCTGGGCCCGCAGCACGGCGAGCCAGAGCTGCCGCTCCAGCTTCACCTTCTGCTCGGGCGACCAGAGCGTGGCGAGCTCGGCGGAGGCGTAGCGTCCGGCGAGGACGTTCGGGATGCGGGGCTTGGCGGGAGCGGAAGTCACGTGGATGGATTCTACTGGCGATTCGTGCAGGCCAGCGCCGCGGCCCGGTTCGTCGGATGCTACGAGACCGGCGTCACGGTGCGGCGTCGGCGAGTTCCGCCAGCACGTCCGCGTGGTACAGCTCGGGCGCGCACCAGCAGGCCAGCGTGCGGCCGTGCAGCTCCGGCACCAGGTCCAGCAGCTCGGGACGCTCCAGCAGATACGCCCGGTACATCGCCATCACCTCCGCGCGGGTGCCGTCCCGGCGGCGCTCGGAGGTGTCGTACGCGAAGGGGTTGGAGAGCGGGTGCCGGGGCAGGTCCCAGCCGCCCAGGGTCCAGCGGCGGCCGACGTAGACGACGCCCTCGGGGGCGAGTTCCAGCCGGGGGCCGAAGTCGTGGATGCGGCCCCTGAGGTTGATCACTCGCGTCACCATGAGCGTCTAGGCCACCGGGCCCTCGTAGGGCAGCAGGTCCGGGCGCTTGGCGGGGCGGCCGTCGCCCGAGGAGCGGCCCGTCAGGCGGCGGCCGATCCACGGCAGCAGGTGCTGCCGGGCGAACCGCGCGTCCGCGATGCGCCGGGCGAGCCAGCCGGGCGGCACGGTGGCCGGCACCGGCGTGCGCCACTCGGTGTCCTCGGGGTCGTAGCCGAGCCCTTGCCAGACCGCCTCGGCGACCCTGCGGTGCCCCTCGGCCGTCAGGTGCAGCCGGTCCACGTCCCACAGCCGTGGATCGCTCAGCGAGGGCGCCCCGTACAGGTCGACGACCAGGGCGCCGTGCCGTGCCGCCAGCTCCTCGACGGTGGCGAACAACTCCTCCATGCGCGGCCGGAACCGCTCCAGGACCGGGCCCTGCCGGCCGGGGCTGCGCATCAGCACCAGCTGCTCGCAGGACGGCGCCAGCCGCTCCACCGCCTCCGTCAGCAGCCCTTGGACGCGGCCCATGTCGCACTTGGGCCGCAGGGTGTCGTTGAGGCCGCCGACCAGGGTGATCACATCGGGCCGCATGGCCGCCGCCACGTCGACCTGCTCCTCGACGATCTGCCCGATCAGCTTGCCGCGCACGGCGAGGTTGGCGTACCGGAAACCGGGGGTCACGGCGGCCATCCGGCCGGCCAGGAGATCGGCCCAGCCCCGGTAGGAGCCGTCCGGGAGGAGGTCCGACATGCCCTCGGTGAAGGAGTCGCCGACCGCGACGAGGCTGGTGTATGTGGGGTTCTTCTGCATGGCGGATGAGATGGTAACCCGTTTGCCATACCCGCCGGTCGGTCGGCCTCCCGGTGCCCGTGGTCAGGCGGGCTGTCCGAACAGCTCCCGCAGCACGTCCTCCATGGTCACCAGCCCCTCCAGCCGCCCGTCGTCACCGAGCACGGCGGCGAGATGGGTACGGCTGCCGCGCATCGCCGTCAGGACGTCGTCCAGCGGGGTGGCCGCCCGCACGCGCGCGATGGGCCGCATGTCCCGTACCCGGAACGGCACGTCCCGGCCGGCGGCGTCCAGGGCGTCCTTCACATGCAGATAGCCGACGATCCGGCGGCCCTCGTCGACGACCGGGAAGCGCGAGAATCCCGACTCGGCCGACAGCCGCTCCAACTCCTCCGGAGTGACCCCAACGCGCGCGTAGACGACGCGTTCCAGCGGCAGGACGACATCGCGCACCGGACGCCGGCCCAGTTCCAGGGCGTCGTTCAGCCGCTCCAGCGCACGGTCGTCGATCAGACCCGCCGCGCCCGAGTCCTGCACGATGCGGGCCAGCTCGGCGTCCGAGAAGGTCGCCGCGACCTCGTCCCTGGCCTCCACCCGCAGCAGCCTCAGCAGGGTGTTGGCCAAGGCGTTGACCGTGAAGATCACCGGACGCAGGGCGCGGGACAGGGCGACCAGCGGCGGCCCGAGCAGCAGCGCGCTGCGCACCGGCTCCGCGAGCGCGACGTTCTTCGGCACCATCTCGCCGAGCAGCATGTGCAGATAGGTCGCCAGGGAGAGCGCGATCACGAAGGACACCGCGTGCCCCGCGCCCTTGGACACGCCCACGGCGTGGAACACCGGCTCAAGCAGATGCGCGATGGCCGGCTCGGCGACGACACCGAGGACCAGGGTGCACAGCGTGATGCCGAGCTGGGCCGCCGCCAGCAGCGCGGACACGTGCTCCAGACCCCACAGCACGCTCCTGGCCCGCCGGTCGCCCTCCTCGGCGTGGGGTTCGATCTGGCTGCGGCGTACCGAGATCAGCGCGAACTCGGCGCCGACGAAGAAGGCGTTGACGACGAGCGTCAGAAGTCCGATCAGCAGCTGTACGGCGGTCACTTCCCACCCTCCTCGACGGTTCGGTCGGCGCTGTCGTCGAACGGCGCGTGCATCAGCACCCGCGCGGCCCGGCGCCCCGAGGCGTCCACCACGTCCAGCCGCCATCCGGCGACGTCGACGGTGTCGCCGGTGGCCGGGATGCGGCCGAGCTCGCTCGCGACGAGGCCGGCCAGCGTCTCGTACGGTCCCTCGGGCGCCCGGAGTCCGACCCGGGCGAGCTGGTCGACGCGGGCGGAGCCGTCGGCCGAGTACAGGGCTCGGCCGTCGTCGTCGCTGCCCGCCGGGGCGAGGTCGGGTGTCTCGTGCGGGTCGTGCTCGTCGCGCACCTCGCCGACGACCTCCTCTACGATGTCCTCCAGGGTGGCCACGCCGGCGGTGCCGCCGTACTCGTCGATCACGACGGCCATGGTCCGCTTGCCGGACAGCCGGTCGAGCAGCCGGTCGACGGTGAGTGTCTCCGGGACGAGCAGCGGCTCGCGCATGATCTCGGAGACGGGTACGCGCGGACGACGGTCGGCGGGTATCGCCAGCACGTCCTTGATGTGCGCGATGCCGACGACCGAGTCGAGGCCGCCGCGGTGGACGGGGAAGCGGGACAGCCCGGTCGCGCGGGTCGCGTTGGCCACGTCCTCAGAGGTGGCCTGGGCGTCCAGGGCGATGACCTGCACGCGCGGGGTCATCACGTTCTCCGCCGTCAGGTCGGCGAGGTTCAGGGTCCGTACGAACAGCTCCGCGGTGTCCGCTTCCAGGGCCCCTTCCCGCGCGGAGTGCCGGGCCAGCGCGGCCAGCTCCTGAGGGCCGCGCGCCGAGGCGAGCTCCTCGGCGGGCTCCAGGCCGAAGCGGCGCACCACGCGGTTGGCCGTGTTGTTGAGGTGGGTGATGAAGGGCCGGAAGGCCGCGCTGAACCAGCGCTGGGCGTTGCCCACCCGCTTGGCCATGGCCAGCGGCGAGGAGATGGCCCAGTTCTTCGGCACCAGCTCGCCGACGACCATCAGGAAGAGGGTCGACAGCGCCGTACCGAGCACCAGGGCGATCGAGTCGGCCGCGGAGCGCGACAGGCCCAGCGACTGGATCGGGCCCGCGATCAGTTTGGCGATGGACGGTTCGGCGAGCATGCCGACGACCAGGTTGGTGACGGTGATGCCGAGCTGGGCGCCGGAGAGCTGGAACGTCAGGTTCCGTACGGCCTTCAGGGCGCCCGAGGCGCCCCGCTCGCCGCGCTCCACGGCCCGCTCCAGTTCGCCCCGGTCGACCGTGGTCAGGGAGAACTCGGCCGCGACGAAGGCGCCGCAGGCGAGCGAGAGCAGGATCGCCACCAGCAGCAGGAGCACTTCGGTCATCGGGTCACCTCCGTCCCATCGTCGGGCAGGGCGGGGAGGATCGCGCGATGTCGGACACGGCGCGTGCTACTGGGGGGCTCGCCCATGGGCGGACGCTCACACCTTTCATGCAGGACCGGGTGGTCCCCGATGCGGGGACCGAAGGGTCCTCCCATGGTAAAGGATGGGCAAAGTGTGTCAGTCGGCGAAGGGCTTCACCCAGCGCCGCCACTGCTCCTGCGGCTCGTACCCGGCCGCGCGCCAGGCGTGGTGCGCCGTCCCGTTGCGGACCAGCACCATCGCGTCCCCGCGCCGCCCGCCGAGCCGAACGAACCGCTCCTCGGCCGCCGCCAGCAACGCCGAGCCGATGCCCTGCCGGCGCCGCCGCGGATGCACCGCCAGCCGGTACAGATGGCAGCGCCAGCCGTCGAAACCCGCGATGACGGTGCCGACCAGTTCGCCGTCCTGCTCGGCCAGGATCAGCGCCTCGGGGTCACGGCCGACCAGCCGCTCCACGCCGTCCCGGTCGTCGCTGATGCTGGTGCCCTCGGCGGCCGTCTTCCAGAAGGCGAGGACGGTGTCGAGGTCGTCGGATGTCGCGGCCCGTGTGCGCGGTTCAGTCATACGGCGATTCCAGCACCGGCGGCCTGCCGGGACACGGAATTCCAGCATCCGGACGCTCAACGCCCGCGCGGCCGTGCCATGGTCCAGCACCTGGGCGACGATCTCGTCCACGGTGCCCACCAGCGGGATCGGCGGCTCCAGCGACTCTTCCAGGGTCGCGTCGGGCACGACGCGGGGCCGATCAGGCCGATGCCGAAGCGGCACGTGCGGGGGATGACCTCGCCTCGTCGTCAGGACGGAGGCTCCTTCAGTCATGGGCGATGGCCGCCAGCACGTTCATGCGCGACGCACGCAGCGCGGGCAGCAGGGCCGCCACGACACCCACCACCGCCGAGCCGATCACCACCGCGACGATCGTGCCCCAGGGGATCGCCAGTGCCTTCATGCCCTGCAGCGCCAGCACCTGCTGGGTGCACACGCCCCACACCAGACCGAGCGCGAGCCCGAGCACCGCGCCGAAGACCGCGATCACCACCGACTCCAGCCGGATCATCCGCCGCAACTGGCGCCGGGCGAGCCCGATGGCACGCAGCAGCCCGATCTCCCGGGTGCGCTCCACCACCGACAGGGCGAGGGTGTTGACCACGCCGAGCACCGCGATGATGATCGCCAGTCCGAGCAGCGCGTACACCAGGTAGAGCAGCACGGCGATCTGGTCGTGGATCAGCTTCTTGTAGTCGGCCTGGTCGCGGACCTGGACCTGCGGATAGGGCTTGAGCGTGGTCTCCAGGTTCCTGCGCAGCTGGTCGGCACTGGTGCCGGCGGCCTTGTCGACGTAGAGCACGGTGTCCTGCCCGCCCGGCACGTACTTCTCCACCGTGGCGATGCCGAAGTACAGCCCGCCCTGGGTGCCGAACCCGCTGGAGCCCTCCTGGTTGGTCAGGGCGCCGACCCGGACCCGGGTTGTCTGCCGGCCGGGGAACTCGACGGCCAGCACGCTGCCCAGACGTACGTGGTGGTCGTCGGCGAACTTCGCGTCCATGGCGATGCCGCCGTCGGCCAGCGCGGACGCCGTGTCGCCCTGGGTGTAGGTGATGTGCGCGACGTCGTCGAGTCTCGGGTCGAAGCCCGCGGCCGTGGTCTCGACCCGTTTGCCGTCCGGCAGCCGTACCGCGACGGCCGTGAAGCGCTCCCGGACGACGAGACGGACGCCGTCCGTCGCCCGTACCTTGTCGGTGATCTCCTGGTTGAACGGCATGAAGTTGCTGTTCTGCACCATGAAGTCGGCGCCGAGCGTCTTGTCGATCTGCCGGTCGAAGGACTTGGACATCGAGGCGCTGGCCACCGACATCCCGCCCACCAGGGCGAGGCCCACCATGAGCGCGGCCGCGGTGGCCCCGGTACGGCGGGGATTGCGCAGGGCGTTGCGCTGGCTCATCCGGCCGACCGAGCCGAACAGCGCGGGGAAGGCACCGCCCAGCACCCGGATCATCGGCCGGACCAGAAGCGGCCCGGCGATCACGGTCGCGATGAGCGTCAGGACCACGCCGAGCCCCAGCAGGGAGGCCGCCGAGGCGGTCTTCGAGGACGCGGCGCAGCCCGCCAGCGCGGCCACCCCGAGCACCCCGACGACGGACCCGGCCACGGCACGCACCTTCAGGGGGCGCCCGACGCCCGCCACTTCGGCGTCCGCCAGTGCCGCCATCGGGGACACGCCGGCGGCGCGCCGTGCCGGGAGGTAGGCCGCGACGAAGGTGACGCCGACCCCGACGACGTACGCGGCGACCGGTGTCGCCCAGCCGACGACCATCTCGGCCGTCGTGAGGTTCATGCCGAAGGTGGCCATCAGCTTGATCAGCCCGGCGGCGAGCCCGATCCCGGCCGCCAGGCCCAGTGTCGAGCCGACCAGGCCCAGCAGCACCGCCTCGGTGAGCACGGAGCGGCGCACCTGCCGCCGGTCGGCCCCCAGGGCACGCAGCAGCCCGAGTTCACGGGTGCGCTGGGCGATCAGCATGGAGAAGGTGTTGACGATCAGGAAGACGCCGACCAGGACCGCGATGCCCGCGAAGCCGAGCATCACGTACTTGATGACGTCGAGGAATCCGCCCAGCTGCGCCGCCGAGGACTTGGCCTGCTCACCCGCCGTCCGTACGTCGTAGTCGCGGGTGCCGGTCACGGCGGTGACGCGCCGCTTGAGCTGGGGGTCGGTCACGCCCTTCGCGGCGAACACGGAGATGCTCGTGGCCCGGTCGGGTGAGCCGAGCAGCTTGGCGGCGGCCACCCGGGGATCGAGGTAGACCAGGGCGGCCCCCGGGTTGGTGGTGGTGAAGGTGGCGATCCCGACCACCCGGACGCGGAAGGTGCCCGGCTGGGCCATCACGGTGAGCGGGTCGCCGATCCGCACGTGCCTCTTGTCGGCGGTGTCCGCGTCGAGCAGCGCCTCGCCCGCGCCGCGCGGGGCATGACCGGAGGTCAGCCGCACGGGGCTGCGGTCGGTCAGGTACCAGTCCGTGGCGATGGTGGGTGCGCCGGTGGTGGGGCCCACCGACTTGTCGTGCCGGTCGACGATCGTGACGTTCTGGACGCCCACCTCCGCGTGGGTCGACCTGACGCCGTCGACCCGCGTCAGCCGCCGCGCCAGCTCTGCGGGCACGGTCCGGGTCTCGCCGGTGGGCACGGAGGACTTCAGGTCCTCCTTGGGCGAGACGGTGACGTCGGCGGCGGTGGAGTGGAAGAGCCGGTCGAACGTGCGGGTCACCGTGTCCGAGAAGATCAGGCTGCCCGCGACGAAGGCCACGGACAGGATGATCGCGAGCGCCGAGAGCAGCAGCCGGCCCTTGTGCGCGAGGAAGCTCCGCAGCGTCGCCCTGAGCACCGGCCTACTCCCGTCCGTCCGTGTCCGCGCCCTCGTCCTTGTCGCCGACCTGGCTGCGGATGACGTCGAACCGCTTCATCCGCTCCAGTACGGCCTCCGCCGTGGGTCGCTCCATCTCGTCCACGATGCGCCCGTCGCCGAGGAAGAGCACCAGGTCGGAGTGGGCGGCGGCCCCCGGGTCATGGGTGACCATGACGACGGTCTGCCCCAGCTCGTCGACGGCCTGGCGCAGAAAGGCGAGCACCTCCAGGCCGGCCCGCGAGTCCAGGTTGCCGGTCGGCTCGTCGGCGAAGATCAGCTCGGGCCGCGAGGCCAGCGCCCGTGCGCAGGCCACACGCTGCTGCTGGCCGCCGGACAGCTGCGAGGGCCGGTGCTTGAGCCGGTCCCGCAGACCGAGGGTGTCGATGACCTGGTCCAGCCACTTCTCGTCCGGCTTCTTGCCGGCGATGTCCATGGGCAGGGTGATGTTCTCGGCCGCGTTGAGCGTCGGGATGAGGTTGAACGACTGGAACATGAACCCGATCCGGTCCCGCCTCAGCCGGGTCAGCTCGCGCTCCTTCAGCCCCGTGATCTCGGTGTCACCGAGCCACACCTGACCCGCCGAGACCGTGTCCAGGCCCGCGAGGCAGTGCATCAGCGTGGACTTGCCCGAGCCCGATGGGCCCATGACGGCGGTGAAGCGGCCGCGTGCGATGTCCACGTCCACCGAGTCCAGGGCCAGCACCGTCGTCTCGCCCGAGCCGTACGCCTTGGTCAGCCCGCGGGCGCGGGCCGCGATCCCGTCGGCCGGCGCCTGGCCGGGGGCGTGCTCCGCAGCAGATGTGGACAAGGCCGCTTCCTCCTCAGGACGTGCCGACTCCCGCGTCCCGGCCGAGCGTAGTGTGATCCCGCCCACACCCGGTATCCCCCTTGCGGTCGGGCCGGTCTCCACCCCAGGTCGTGCCCCCGGTACCGGTGTAAGGGGCATCCTCCACCCTGGGCAGGAGGGCACGTGCCTCTTGCCGCGCTAGCGCCTCGGCGCTAGCTTCGAGGTATGGCGAAGACGCAACTGAACGTGAGAGTGGACGAGGGCACCGCCCGCGCCGCCCGCGAGCGCGCCCTGGCCCGCGGGATGAGCGTCAACCGCTACATAGAGGAACTGGTCAGACAGGACACCGGCGAAGTGGGGCACACCTTCGTCGAGGCCGCGGCCGACTTCATGAAGCAGTACGAGTCGGTCTTCGCGGACGAGTTCGGCGGGGAGAACGAGGGCACGCGCGAAGGTCGCCGCTGATCCCTTGAGCAACCTCAGAATCGACCTCGCCTGGCTTCTCATGCTCGCCGAACAGAACACACCGGGGGATCCCCAGGTCACCGACTGGGGCGCCCTCGTCGCGGCCGTCGCCCGCCACGAGGCGGAGATATTCGACGTGCCCGTCTACGACAGCCCGCACGCGCGCGCCGCCTCCCTGCTCCAACTCCTCATCCACGTCCCGGCGCTGGAGCGTTCCAACGCCCTGTTCGCCTCGGCCGTCGCCTACGCCTATCTCGTCGCCAGCGGCCTGAAGGTGGCCACCTCGCCCGTGCAGGTCCGCGAACTGGCCCGGCTGGTCAAGAGCGGCGAGGCGACGGTGTACGACATCGCCGCCGAGCTGCGCCAGTGGACGGTCTGATCACGTGTCCGCGGCCGCTTCCCCGGCCGCCGGCCGCCAGGCCGTGCCCAGCACGCAGTACGAGGTGGGCAGGGTCGGTCCGGACTCCGGCATCAGCAGCCGCCGGTAGGGGCCGAGTTCGAACCCGGCGGCGCGCAGGGCGGCGACCGGGTCGCGGGCGAGGTGACAGCCGCCGTTGAGCGGCGGCCACAGCGTGCGGTCCAGGAGCCGCTGGGTGAGGGTCATCGCCGGACCGCCACCCCGGCCGTGCTCGAAGAACCGCACGACTCCACCGGGCCGCAGCACCCGCCGTACCTCGCCCAGCGCCCTGGGCACGTCCCGCACGCTGCACAGCACCAGCGAGACCACCGCCGCGTCGAAGGCCTCGCTCTTGACCGGCAGCGCCTCCGCGGTGGCCGGCACGACGTCGACCGGCACCTCGGCGCGCAGGGCGTTCTCGACCGCCAACTGCCGCAGACTGCGCTCCGGTTCGAGCGCGACCACCTCCGACACGGTGCTCGGATAGTGCGCGAAGTTGAGCCCGTTCCCCGCGCCGATCTCGATGACGCGGCCCGAGAGCCCCGCCAGCAGCCGGTCACGGATCGCGCCCATCCCCATTCGGGTCTCGGCCAAGACACTGACCCGGACGTAGTAGCGGGCGAACAGCGGGTGGTGCACGGGATCCCGGGCCGCCTTCACGGAGCCGGAGCCGGGGGACCGTAGTGGCATGGGGACCTCCTCCGCAGGACGGGCCTTGGGGCGATTGTCCCCCGAACGGGCCCGATACACCCCTCTGTGGCCGGTCACCGGACGAAGTCGCGGCCCGGTCCCCTACGGCTGGGGCGCCTCCCGCGTCCGGAACGCCTCAGCGTCCCAGGTGCCGTCCAGCCGTGACGCGAGCCAACCCGGTGCCTGCGCGCGGAAGTCGGCCGGTGCGAGGGAGCCGGCCCCCATGGGGAGGGCGCCCAGCAGCGGGGCTCCGGCGACGTCCGGCAGGTCGGTGATGTTGCAGCGCATCGCCAGATCGGGGGAGTCCGGCCAGCCGCCGATGACGACCCCCAGCAACTCCACGCTCCGGCGCCGCAGTTCATGCGCCGTCAGTTCCGTGGTGTTGAGGGTGCCGAGAGCGGCCGTCGCCACCACCAGCACCGGAGCCCGCAGCAGTTGCGCCGCGTCCGCCAGGGTCCCGCCCGCCTCGTCGAACCGCACGAGCAGTCCGCCGGCGCCTTCCACCAGCACCAGATCGTGCTCGGCGGCCAGCTTGGCGGCGGCCTCCGCGATGTCCTGCGGACGCACCGGCGTCATCCCGGCCCGCCGCGCGGCCGTGGCCGGTGCCAACGGCTCGGGAAAGCGGGCCAGTTCGGTAGCCGTCACATCGCCCGCCAGCCGGGCCACCTCGTCCGCGTCCCCGCGCTCGTCCGGCCGTACCCCCGTCTGCGCGGCCTTCAGCACCGCCACCGAGCGGTCGGCGGCGACCGCGGCGGCGGCGACCGCGGCCGTCGTGATCGTCTTGCCGACCTCGGTCCCCGTGCCCGTGATCACCAGTACCGGCATCTCAACCCTCCCGCGCCGCCGCGCACACGGCGCGCGCGATCCGTGCCACGTCCGCGTCCCCGGTGACGTACGGCGGCATCGTGTAGACCAGGTCGCGGAAGGGCCGCAGCCACACGCCCTCGCGCACGGCCGCCTCCGTGGCGGCCTTCATGTCGACGGCGTGGTCCAGTTGCACGACCCCGATGGCGCCCAGGACCCGTACGTCCCGCACCCCCGGAAGCTCACGCGCCGGTTCCAGCCCTTCCCGCAGCCCCGCCTCGATGCGCTTGACCTCCGCGAGCCAGTCCTGGCCGAGCAGCAGCCCGATCGAGGCGCAGGCGACGGAGGCGGCCAGCGGGTTGCCCATGAAGGTCGGCCCGTGGGCGAGTACCGGGACTTCGCCCCGCGAGATGCCGTCGGCGACCCGCGCGGTGCACAGGGTCGCCGCCATGGTCAGGTAGCCGCCGGTCAGCGCCTTGCCGACACACATCACGTCCGGCGTGACGGCCGCGTGCTCCGCCGCGAACAGGGCGCCCGTCCGGCCGAAACCGGTCGCGATCTCGTCGAAGACCAGCAGCACGTCGTGCGCGTCGCACGCCTCGCGCAGCACCCGCAGATAGGTGGGGGAGTGGAACCGCATCCCGCCCGCGCCCTGCACCACCGGCTCGACGATGACGGCGGCGAGCTCGTCGGCGTGCTCGGCGATGGCGGAGCGCAGCTTCTCGGCGTACGCCTCCTCGTACTCGGCCGGGGGCGCGTCGACGAACACCTGGCGCGGCAGCACCCCGGTCCACAGCTCGTGCATCCCGCCCTCGGGATCGCACACCGACATCGGCTGCCAGGTGTCGCCGTGGTAGCCGCCGCGCCAGGTCAGCAGCCGCTGTTTCGCGGGCCGCCCGAGGGAACGCCAGTACTGCAGGCACATCTTGACCGCCACCTCGACCGACACCGAGCCGGAGTCGGCGAGGAAGACATGCTCCAGACCGTCAGGAGACATGTCGACAAGTAGCTTCGCGAGGCGTACCGCGGGCTCGTGGGTGAGCCCGCCGAACATCACATGGCTCATCCGGCCGAGCTGCTCGCGCGCGGCCTCGTTGAGCACCGGGTGGTTGTAGCCGTGGATCGCCGACCACCAGGACGACATGCCGTCGACCAGCTCGCCCGAGCCGTCCGCCATCCGCAGCCGCACCCCGCTCGCCGACTCCACGACGAGCGGTTCGGCCCGGCCGGGCATCGGCCCGTAGGGATGCCACACGTGCCGCCGGTCCAGCTCCAGCAGCTCGGGGACGGGCAGGTCAGGCATTGGGCGCGAGGTCCGTTCCGGCACCGCGGCGGCGCACGGCGACCAGGTCGGTGCGGGGCTCGGCCGCGACCGCCGCCGTACCGCACACCCCGCCGGCCTCGTGCGAGCCGCACCCGGCGCCGTCGTGGGAGCCGCAGCCCGCGCTCTCGTGCGAGCCGCAGCCGCCGCCGGCCGTCACCCGGTGCTCCGGCAGGGTCACCTGGTCGGTGCCCTCCACCTCGAACCCGGCGTCCGCGATCATCTCCAGGTCGGCCTGGCCGGCCTGGCCCTCGGTGGTCAGGTAGTCGCCGAGGAAGATCGAGTTGGCCAGGTGCAGGGCGAGCGGCTGCTGGGTGCGCAGATGGACCTCGCGGCCGCCCGCGATGCGCACCTCGATGTCCGGGCAGACGAACCGCACCATCGCCAGGATGCGCAGACAGCGCTGCGGGGTGAGGTGCCACTCCTTGGCCAGCGGGGTGCCCTCGACCGGGATCAGGAAGTTGACCGGAACGGAGTCCGGGTCCAGCTCGCGCAGTGAGAACACGACGTCGACCAGGTCCTCGTCGCTCTCGCCCATCCCGGCGATCAGGCCCGAGCAGGCCGACAGACCGGCCGCGTGCGCCTTGGTCACGGTGTCGACGCGGTCGGCGTAGGTGTGCGTGGTCGTGATGTCCCCGTACGTCGACTCCGAGGTGTTGAGGTTGTGGTTGTAGGCGTCCGCGCCCGCCTCGCGCAGCCGCTCGGCCTGGCCGTCGGAGAGCAGACCCAGGCAGGCGCACACCTCGACGCCCTCGTTCTGGTCCTTGATCGCCTTGATGGTGCCCGCGACCCGGTCGATGTCCCGGTCGGTCGGACCGCGCCCGGACGCCACCAGGCACACCCGCTTGGCGCCGCCCGCCAGGCCGGCCGCCGCGGCCTTGGAGGCCTCGTCCGGCTTGAGCCAGGTGTACTTGAGGATGCCCGTGTCGGACCCGAGGCGCTGGGAGCAGTAGGAGCAGTCCTCGGGACACAAGCCGGACTTGAGGTTGACGAGGTAATTCAGTTTCACCCGCCGGCCGAACCAGTGCCGGCGCACCTTTCCGGCCGCGGCTACCACGTCGAGCAGGTCGTCGTCGGAAGTGGCGAGGACGGCCAGAGCTTCCTCGCGGGTCGGCAGCTCGCGCCGAAGCCCCTTGTCCACCAGCGTGTTCAGCAGGTCCATGAGAGCCGATCCTGTCTTACCGACCCGTCCCGGGCCAAGGAGAGATTGAACAAGAGCCGCACTTCGCCGTGTGTGGATTGCCACACCATGGGGTGCGGCCGGTGCGATTAGTGTCTGTTCACTGCCTACAAAATCCCCGGAGGAGCCATGGCGTTCGGCTGGATCGACGAGCAGGCGGAGCTGCGCCGCCGCGCCGGACTCGTACGGACCCTGCGGCCACGTCCGGCCGACTCGCCGCTGCTGGACCTCGCGAGCAACGACTACCTGGGGCTGGCCCATCACCCCGAGGTCGCAGAGGGGGCGGCCGCGGCGGCGCGCACCTGGGGCGGCGGCTCGACCGGCTCCCGGCTCGTCACCGGCACCACGGAACTGCACACCGAGCTGGAGCGGGAGCTGGCCGGGTTCTGCGGTTTCGAGGCGGCGCTGGTCTTCTCCTCCGGCTACGCGGCCAATCTCGCCGCCGTCACCGCGCTGGCCCCGCACGGCTCGCTGATCGTCTCCGACGCGGGCAACCACGCCTCGCTGATCGACGGCTGCCGACTGGCCCGGGGCGTCACCCAGGTGGTGCCGCACTCCGACCCGGAGGCGGTGCGCAAGGCGCTGCGGACGGGTGAGGGCCCCGCGGTCGTCGTGTCCGACACGGTGTTCTCCGTCGACGGCGACGCCGCCCCGCTGGCCGCGTACGCCGCCGCGTGCCGGGAGCGCGGTGCCGGTCTGGTGGTCGACGACGCCCACGGACTCGGCGTCCTGGGCGACGGCGGCCGGGGTGCCGCGCAGGCGGCGGGCCTGGCGGGCGCCGAGGACGTGGTGGTCACGGTCACGCTGTCCAAGTCGCTCGGCAGCCAGGGCGGAGCGGTCCTCGGCCCGGCCCGGGTCATCGACCATCTGGTCAACGCGGCCCGGACGTTCATCTTCGACACGGGCCTCGCCCCCGCGGCGGCGGGCGCGGCACTTGCGGCGCTGAGGCTGCTGCGCGGTGAGCCGGAGCGGGCGGCACGGGCCCGTGAGGTGGCCGCCGAACTGCACGCACGGCTGACCTCCGCGGGTCATGAGGCCGTACGTCCCGACGCCGCGGTCGTCTCGGTGCGCGCGACGTCCCCGGAGGGGGCCGTGCGGTGGGCGGCCGACTGCCGTACGGCAGGCCTCGCCGTGGGCTGCTTCCGTCCTCCTTCCGTGCCCGACGGCATCTCCCGGCTCAGGCTCACCGCCCGCGCGGACCTCTCCGAGGCGCAGGTGGAACACGCTGTACGGGTGATCGGGGAAACGCGACCATGAGTCGGCGTGACACGGCCGAGCCTCATCCGATCAAAACCGATCAGAAACTGTTCAGTAGGTGATTACGGCCGGAACGCGGCGGTGAACTCCGCCCAGCTCTCGGGGGAGAAGAGCAGCGCGGGTCCGGCCGGGTCCTTGGAGTCGCGCACCGCGAGCAGGCCGGCCGCCGGGCCGGAGCGCGGCAGTGCCGTCTCGACGCAGTTGTTCGCTCCCGTGCTGTAGCTGCTGCGCAGCCATCGCACGCCGTGCAGGTCGGTGCTGGTGGGAAGGGTCCGAGGCAGTGCGGTCATGGGTGCCTCCTTACGCGCCGTCATCCAGACCGGCGAGGTAATCCAACGAGTCCTCGGGCGAAAGGGCGTGGATCCGAAGGGTGTTGAAGGCCTCCGTATAGGCCTGGAGGTCTTCTTTCCGTTCGAGGTAGAGGCTACTCGTCAAGTGGTCGAGAACAACCACATCCAGATCAGAAGTGCTCGAAAATGAGAAGATTACGAAAGGCCCGGTGATGCCCACATGGGCCCCGGCCGTGAACGGCAGTACCTGGAGCCGCACTTGGGGCAGCCGCGCCGCCTCCATCAGCCGCTGCCGCTGGCGGGCCATGACGTCCGGGCCGCCGATCTCCCGGTGCAGCACCGCCTCGTCGAGGATCGCGCTCAGCTCCAGTGGCGGATCCGACCTGAGCACGTCCTGCCGGGCCAGCCGCACCTCCACCAGCGCGTCCAGCCGTTCGTCGTCCAGACCGCCGACGGCGGCCCGGGTCACCGCCCGCGCGTACTCGGGCGTCTGCAACAGCCCCGGCACGACCGAGGTCTCCAGGGTGCGCATCGCGCTCGCCTGGGACTCCAGACTGATGAAGTCGCGGTAGGTCGGCGGGAGCACCCCCCGGTAGGCGTGCCACCAGTGATGCCGGCCCGCGCCCTCGTCGGACCCCGCCAAGACCAGCAGCAACTCCCGAAGTTGGGAGTCGGCGACACCGTAGGCGTCCAGGAGTAACCGCACATCGGCCGGTTTCACCCCGCTGGAGCCGGTCTCGATACGGCTCACCTTCGACTGGTGCCAGCCCACCAGCCGGGCCGCCTCACCGCTGGTGAGCCCCGCGCTCGTGCGCAACGATCGCAGTTCGGTGCCCAGCTTCCGACGGCGCACCGCGGGACCGTGCAGCATGCGCTACTCCTTACTCCTTCCGGGCCACCCAAATACGGTCTCTCGTCGCAGAGTTCACCGCTTTGAGCGACAGATATATGCATATCTTGGTGGATCGGCACCGTGACCGGCGCGGTAATGGCAGTCTGGCGAAGAAGCACCAGTCCGGGACCGTACTCGAACCATCCGCTCCGTGTCGGACTCCGGTCCCGTGGGAAAGGGACGACGTCGTCATGGCAGACCATCTGGAAGCATCCGTCACTCTGCCGAGCGAGCCGGCCTCGGTCTCCGCGGCCCGCGGCTATGTCGTCACGACCCTGGCGGAGTGGGGGCTGGCCGCCGAAACGGAGATCGCCGACACCATCCGCCTGATCGTCTCCGAACTCGCCACCAACGCCGTACAGCACACCTTCGGTCAGTCCCCCACCTTCACGGTGGACATCCGCCTCGACCGTGACGAACACCTGTGGATCGGGGTCACGGACAGCCATCCGCGCTTCCCCAAGCGGCTGCCGGCCGCCGTGCAGCAGGACAACGGCCGCGGCATGGTGATCATCCGCTGGCTGGCCGCCGAGTGCGGCGGCAGACTGCTGGTCCGGCCCACCAGGGAGGGCGGCAAGACGGTCTCCATCGAGCTCCCGTGGACCGTACCGGCGCAGCCCGTCACGGCGGGGCAGCAGGAGCCGTAGAACCCCCCGGCGGCGTCTCCACGGCCGGTCCTTACAGCCCCGGCTCCCTCTACGAGCGGTGCGCCATCTCCCGGTCCTCCGCGTCCTCGGTCCCCGCCGCCAGGGGCCGCGAGCCGGTCTGCGAGCGCGCGGCCCGACGCACCAGACGCGGCAGCAGCCCCCACAGCCCCACGCACACCAGCAGGGTCGCCGCTCCCGCCGCCAGCCCGCCGGTCAGGTCCGTGGTCACGTCCACCACCAGCAGGACCGATCCGGTGAACGCGAGAACGAGCACCCTCATGCCGACGGTCGCCAGTCGTGAGGAGACCTGCACGATCAGCGGCTTCGCGCCCTTCTGGAAGAGCGAGCGGTGCAGCGCTGCCGGGGCGGTGAACAGCGCGGCGGCGAGGACCGCCAGCAGCAGCGTGGTGACGTACGTGGCGCGCTGGAAGGCGTCGAGGGAGGTGAAGCGCTGGGTGAAGGCCAGGCTGAGCAGGAAGGCGAAGAGGATCTGCACGCCGGTCTGGGTGACGCGCAGCTCCTGCAGCAGCTCGACGAAGTTGCGGTCGGCGCGCTCCAGCGGGGTCTCGTTGCGCGCGGACGGATGGTGGTGGTCCATCGGGTACGGGTAACCACTCCGGCCCCCGTCAGGCCCGTGGGGCGGCGTCGGGTCAGGTCCGCCGCCGCCCCACGGGAGAGTCAGCTGACCCGGCCGTACCAGACGCTCTTGGTCCAGATCTTCTGCAGCCTCACCACGTCCCCGGTCTTGGGGGCGTGCCAGATCTTCCCCTTCCCGGCGTAGATGCCCACGTGGTAGACGTTCGACCCCGAGTGGAAGAACACGAGGTCTCCGGCCTTGCGGCTCTTCGCGGAGATGTGGTGGGTCTTGTTGTACTGCTGGGCCGCCGTACGGGGCAGCTTCTTGCCCGCAGCCTTGTACGAGTACAGCGTGAGGCCCGAGCAGTCGAAGCGGCGAGGTCCGGTGGCGCCCCACTTGTACGGGGAACCCTTTTTGGACGCCGCTACCTGAAGCGCCTTCGTCGCCGGCGTCGCGGCCGCGGCGTCGGATGCGACGCCCGGGATCACGACGGAGCCGCCCACGGCGGCCAGGGTGAGAGCCGAGGCCGTACCGGCCCGGACCATCAGCGACGGGACACGATTGAGCGCAGTCATGCGCAACCCTTCGTCAGCCGCCTGTGAAGGATGACCTGTCGGATTCGGGCTGGCGAAGTTGCCCGGCCGCTGACGCGGCTTCACCCCAAGGGCTGCTCGGGCTCGGTCATGGCGTGACCGTCCCGGCGACCCGTCGTGCCTGGGTCCTCCACTCCTGCCGATCCACTTCCTGTCGACCGGTCATCCGGGCGGCGGCAGGACTCGGCGTCCGCCCGGACCGCCCCGCCGCTGTGGCGGGGGCTTGTCGTCAGACAGGGATCTTGACTCACGGATGTCCGAAAATCCCAATGGAATCGGGGGTTTGTGTTGTTACTCACCACTCACCCGTTCGGGTGGACACCCCTGTGTTCGAGGCGGGGTAGACGACCCCGAGGAGGCTCGGACCAGGCATGGAATGTCCCATTCCGCCCTGAGGCTACGCGCGTTGCGCAACTGGAACGGTCGCGAAAAAGGATCCGCGTCTACTCCAAAGGGGGGTACGCCTTTTGGTCCGTTTCAACCCCGGTGCGGACGCCCCGCGACCCGGCCGGGGCGTCCGCACTCCTGGGGGCACGTCAACTGGCGGAGTCCGGCGGCACGGTGACGCGGGCCGTGCGCCGCTCCCCGTCCAGCACCCGAAGCGCCCGCCCCAGCGTCTCGGCGTGCAGCTCCGTCTCGCCGCGCTGGTGCATCAGGGCGAGCGCGTCGCGCAGTTCGGCCGCCTTGGCCACCAGCGCCTGGGCGGCACGCAGTCCGCGGTAGGTGTCCCCGTGGTGCGCCGGGTTGATCCGGCCCAGCAGGTCGACGACGTCGAGATAACGGTCGATCAGCTCGCCCTCCGCGCGGGTGAGCGCGGGCAGCGGAGGGAGTTCGGGTGGCAGCACCGGCCGCTCACCGCCCGCTGGGCGGCGCGAGGGTGTCCTTGCGGCTGGGGATGATCCGGTCCACCAGTCCGTACGCCAGGGCGCCCGGGGCGTCGAGGATCTTGTCCCGCTCGATGTCCGCGCTCACCTGCTCCGGGCTGCGCCCGGTGTGCCGCACCAGCATCTCCTCCAGCCGGGCCCGCGTCCGGGTCAACTCCGCGGCCTGGATGGCCAGATCGCTGGCCTGACCCTGCACCGGTTCGTAGAGCGCCGGCTGGTGGAGCACCACCCGGGCGCCCGGCAGCGCGGCGCGCTTGCCCGGGGTGCCGGCCGCCAGCAGCACGGCGGCGGACGAACCGGCCTGGCCCAGGCAGACCGTCTCCACGTCGCAGCCGACGTACTGGATCGTGTCGTAGATCGCCGACATCGCGGTGAACGAGCCGCCCGGGGAGTTGATGTACAGCGCGATGTCCCGGTCCGGGTCCTGGTACTCGAGGTGCATGAACTGCGCCATCACGTCGTTCGCCGAGGTGTCGTCGATCTGCGTTCCGAGAAAGACGATCCGCTCCTCCAGCAGCTTCGAGTACGGATCCATCGTCCTGTGCCCGGAGCTCGTGCGTTCGGTGAACTCGGGCAGGACGTAACGGGCGGACGGTCGGGTCATGGCATACCCCTCCTCGCGGCAGAGCGATCTCTCGCCGAGCTGTCTCTGTAAAAAATGTACAGGATGTACGTGACGTTATGATGGGGGTATGGCCTACGAGATTCCGGTGACGCAAGCCAGGGCTGAACTCGCCGACCTGATCAACCGGGTGGTGTACGGCGGTGAGCGCGTCGTCGTGACACGGCACGGCAAACCCCTCGTCGCCCTGGTCTCCGCCGCCGACCTGGAGCGGCTCGACGCGCTCGACCAACCCGCCGACGAGCAGGTGATCAGCGCGGTCTCCTCGGTGCGCGAGGTGACGTCCGCTCCCCGCGAACAACAGCGCTTCGGCATCGCCGCGCACCACCGGGGGCCGGGCGCCTCCTAGGGCACACGAAAGACCGTGCGCCCCGTCCGCTACGGCGGGGCGCACGGCCGGTTCCGGGGTGCGCGGTCAGCCCACCGGGGCGAGCTCCCGCCCGGCGGCCGCCTCGGTGGCAGGGGTGCGCTTCCCGAGCGCGCTGCCGAGCAGCACGGCGCCCAGACCCAGCGCGGCCCACAAGGCCAGGGTCAGCGCGGGACCGGTCGCCGCCGCGCCGTCGAAGTACGACACCGAGCGCAACAGGGTCGCGCCGGCGCCCGGCGGCAGCCACTGGCCGATCATGCCCACCGGCTCGGGCAGCAGCCGCGGCGCCGAGGCCGCGCCCGAGAACGGGTTGCCGAGCAGCATCACCACCCCCGCGCCCAGTGCGATGCCGGCCTGCCCGAGCAGCGCCGAGAGTCCCGCGACCGCGGCGCTCACGGCCAGCGTCGCGAGAGCCAGCACACCGGCCTCCGTCCACCAGTCCCCGGTCAGCACCCCGAGCCAGCTGTGCGCGATGCCGGCCGCCGCCGCGCCCACCAGGGCGGCGGCACCGACCAGCGCGGCCACGGCACGGACGCCGCGCAGGCCCAGCAGGCTCACCACTGCGCCGGCCGCGATCCCGGCCAGGGCGAGCGGCAGCACGCTGGAGTTCAGGACCGCGCCACGCGGGTCCTTCGCCGGGGTGGGAACCACGTCCACGGTCCGGATCGGGGTGCCCGCCGGTGCCTGCCGGGCCACCGCCTGCTGCAGCAGCTGCGCGACGACCGGGCTCGCGGCCGAGGCGGTCAGCAGCTCCGGGCCCCGGGGGGTGACGGCGACCGCTCCGTATACGGTCCGGTCCTCCACCGCGCGACGGGCGGCGGCCTCGTCGGCGTAGTGGTGGATCTCGAACGCCCCCTTGTGCCGCGTCAGTTGCTGCTCGACCTGGGCCGTGGCCGCGGCCGGTCCGGCCACGCCGAGCGGCAGGTCGCGCGGCGCGGTGCGGGCGGCCGGCCAGGCGAAGGCCCACAGGGCGAGGGCGGCGAGGACCGGGACGAGCACGACGACCGCAATCAGGCGGCGGACGGGGGGCCTGGTGCGGGTGGCGGACATGGGGGCACCTTTCGGAGTCTGCAAAAAGAAGGATCGTTCGTTTTAGCGGCACCACCACCGTCTCTCCGCCGCGTTCTCTTGTCAAGAAGGAATGTTCGTTTTACTTTGGAGCCATGGCCCGCGTATCCCAGGAACACCTCGACGCCCGCCGCCGGCAGATCCTCGACGGCGCGGCGCGCTGCTTCGCGCGCAACGGCTTCCACGCCACGTCCATGCAGGACGTGCTGAAGGAGGTCGACCTGTCCGCCGGGGCCGTGTACCGCTACTTCAGCGGCAAGGAGGAGCTGATCGCCGCGATCGTGCGCGAGGTGCTCGCCCAGGTGCGCGGGGGCTTCGAGGAGGCCGCCCGCAGCAGCCCGCCCCCGCCGCCCGACCTCCTCGTGACGTCGGTCCTCGGCCGCGTCCTGGCCGCCAAGGAGGACCTGACCGTGGACGGCCGGCCCGCGTTCCCGGGACTGGTCATCCAGGTGTGGGCGGAGACTCTGCGCAACGACGACCTGGCGGTCGTGCTGCGCGAGGGCTACGGCGCCGTCCAGGAAACCTGGTCGCGGATCGTCGCCGCCTACCAGGAGGCCGGGATCATGCGGTCGGACGTTTCCCCCGACCATGTGACCCGCACGATGATGGCCACCGCGATGGGCTTCATCGCCCAGCAGGCCCTGTTCGGCCCGGCGCCCGCCGAGATCCTGGGGGACGGTCTACGGGCGTTGACGAGCGTGCGGGATCACAGCGCGGTTAACGTGCCTGAAACGCGGTCCAACTAGCCTGCCGATCCACGCCACCAGGGACTTTGCCCCGTGGCTGCGGCGACCGGGCCCCGCACGGGCCCGGAGCGAGGACTGTGAGGTGGGACGTGCAACTGACCCCGCACGAGCAAGAGAGGCTGCTCATCCACGTGGCGGCCGACGTGGCCGAGAAGCGCCGGGCGCGCGGCCTGAAGCTCAACCACCCCGAGGCGGTCGCCCTCATCACGTCGCACATCCTCGAAGGCGCGCGCGACGGCCGCACCGTCGCCGAACTCATGGCCTCCGGGCGCAAACTCCTCACCCGCGACGACGTCATGGAGGGCATCCCCGAGATGATCCACGACGTCCAGGTCGAGGCCACCTTCCCGGACGGCACCAAGCTCGTCACCGTCCACGACCCGATCGTCTGACGGGGAGGGCCGCCATGATTCCCGGAGAGATCCTCTTCGCCGAGGACCCGATCGTCTACAACGAGGGCCGCGAGGTCACCCGGCTGACCGTCCTCAACGCCGCCGACCGCCCCGTCCAGGTCGGCTCCCACTACCACTTCGCCGAGGCCAACCCCGGCCTGGAGTTCGACCGCGCCGCCGCGCACGGCAGGCGTCTGAACATCGCCGCCGGTACGGCCGTGCGCTTCGAACCCGGCATCCCCGTGGACGTCGAACTCGTCCCGATCAGCGGCGCTCGGATCGTTCCCGGCCTGCGCGGGCAGACCGGAGGTGCCCTCGATGCCTGAGATCTCCCGTGCCGCGTACGCCGACCTGTTCGGCCCCACCACCGGCGACCGCATCCGGCTCGCCGACACCGATCTGGTCGTCGAGATCGAGGAGGATCGTTCCGGCGGTCCCGGACTCGCCGGTGACGAGGCGGTGTTCGGCGGCGGCAAGGTCATCCGCGAGTCCATGGGCCAGTCCCGAGCCACGCGCGCGGAGGGCACACCGGACACCGTCATCACCGGCGCGGTGATCGTCGACCACTGGGGCATCGTCAAGGCCGACGTCGGCATCCGCGACGGCCGGATCACCGGGATCGGCAAGGCGGGCAACCCCGACACCATGGACGGGGTCCACCCGGACCTGGTCATCGGCCCGGAGACCGAGGTCATCGCGGGCAACGGGCGGATCCTGACGGCAGGCGCGGTCGACGCGCATGTCCACTTCATCTGCCCGCAGATCGCCGACGAGGCGCTGTCCGCCGGCATCACGACCCTGGTGGGCGGCGGCACGGGCCCGGCCGAGGGTTCGAAGGCGACGACGGTCACACCCGGACCGTGGCATCTGGCGCGCATGCTGGAGGCGATGGAGCAGTACCCGCTCAACATCGGCTTCCTCGGCAAGGGCAACACCGTCTCGCACGAGGCGATGCTGTCGCAGATCCGGGGCGGCGCGCTGGGCCTGAAGCTGCACGAGGACTGGGGTTCGACCCCGGCCGTCATCGACGCCTCGCTGACGGTGGCGGACCGCACCGGCATCCAGGTCGCCATCCACACCGACACCCTCAACGAGGCCGGTTTCGTCGGCGACACGCTGGCCGCGATCAACGGCCGCGGCATCCACGCCTACCACACCGAGGGCGCGGGCGGCGGGCACGCGCCGGACATCATGACCGTGGTCTCCGAGCCGCACGTACTGCCGAGTTCGACGAACCCGACCCGCCCCTACACCGTCAACACCGCCGAGGAACACCTCGACATGCTGATGGTGTGCCATCACCTCAACCCGGCGGTCCCGGAGGACCTGGCCTTCGCCGAGTCGCGGATCCGGCCCTCGACCATCGGCGCCGAGGACATCCTGCACGACCTGGGCGCCATCTCCATCATCTCCTCCGACTCCCAGGCCATGGGCCGGGTCGGCGAGATCGTCCTGCGCACCTGGCAGACGGCGCACGTGATGAAGCGGCGCCGGGGCGCGCTGCCCGGCGACGGACGGGCGGACAACCACCGGGTACGGCGCTATGTCGCCAAGTACACGATCAACCCCGCGCTCGCCCAGGGACTGGCCCGGGAGATCGGCTCCGTGGAGAGCGGGAAGCTCGCCGACCTGGTGCTGTGGGAACCCGCGTTCTTCGGGGTCAAGCCGCATCTCGTGCTCAAGGGCGGACAGATCGCGTACGCGCAGATGGGCGACGCGAACGCGTCCATCCCGACGCCTCAGCCGATCCTGCCCCGGCCGATGTACGGCGCGATCGGGCGGGCCCCCGCCGCCAACTCCTTCAACTTCGTGGCGCCGTTGGCGATCGAGGACGGGCTGCCGGAGCGGCTGCAGCTGGGCAAGCGGTTCGTCGCCATCGAGTCGACGCGGGGGGTGACCAAGGCGGACATGCGGGAGAACGACGCGCGGCCGCGGGTGAGGGTCGATCCCGACAGCTTCGCCGTGCACATCGACGGCGAACTCGTCGAGGCGACTCCGGCCGCCGAACTGCCCATGGCCCAGCGTTACTTCCTGTTCTGATGTCCAGGGCCGCACTACTGGTTCTGGCCGACGGGCGGTTCCCCGCCGGAGGGCACGCGCACTCCGGCGGGGCGGAGGCGGCCGTGAAGGCGGGGCGGGTCACCGGCGCCGCGAGCCTGGAGGACTTCTGCCGGGGGCGCCTGCACACGGCGGGGCTGGTCGCCGCCGCCCTGGCCGCCGCCGCCGTCCTCGGCGTGGCCCCGGGCGAGCTGGACGCGGCGGCGGACGCGCGGACGCCTTCCCCCGCCCTGCGCCTCGCCGCGCGCAGACTCGGCCGACAGCTGATGCGCGCCGCCCGGGCGACCTGGCCCTCGGACGAACTCGACGCCGTCGCACGGCAGTTCCCCAAGGGCGCACATCAGCCCGTGGTGCTGGGGCTCGCCGCTCGGGCGGCCGGACTGGAGCCCGTCGACGCCGCCTACTGCGCGGCCTACGAGAGTGTGAGCGGGCCGGCGAGCGCGACGGTGCGGTTGCTGAGCCTCAACCCCTTCGACGCGACCGGAGTCCTCGCCCGACTGGCACCCGAACTCGACCTGGTCGTCGACCGGGCGGCGGAGGCCGCTCGGCGGGTGGTCGACGACGGGGCCGACGCGCTGCCGGCGAGCTCGGCGCCCCTGCTGGAGATCGGTGCCGAGGCACACGCGGCCTGGGCTGTGCGCCTGTTCGCTTCGTAACCGCCGAGTTCGCCTCGCGGCCCGCCCTTCATCCCCGTACCCCCGTTTCCCCCATATCCCCCCTGGAGCCGTACCCATGCACCTCGACCACTCCCACGACGGTCCCTCCGCCGTCAGCGCCGACGCCCGCCGGCCCGACGGAGCGCGCCGTGCTCTGCGGATCGGGCTCGGTGGGCCCGTCGGATCCGGGAAGACGGCGACCGTGGCCGCCCTCTGCCGCGCGCTGCGCGACGAGCTGTCCCTCGCCGTCGTCACCAACGACATCTACACCCGCGAGGACGCCGAGTTCCTGCTCCGGGAGGCCGTGTTGCCGCCCGAGCGGATCAGCGCCGTGGAGACGGGCGCCTGCCCGCACACCGCCATCCGGGACGACATCTCCGCCAACCTGGAGGCCGTCGAGGACCTCGAGGACGAGGTGGGTCCGCTCGATCTCATCCTGGTCGAGTCCGGTGGGGACAACCTCACCGCGACCTTCTCCAAGGGGCTCGTGGACGCGCAGATCTTCGTGATCGACGTCGCGGGCGGGGACGACATCCCGCGCAAGGGCGGGCCGGGTGTCACCACCGCCGACCTGCTCGTCGTCAACAAGACCGATCTCGCGCCGTACGTGGGCTCCGATCTGGAGCGGATGGCCGCGGACGCCAAGGCGCAGCGGGTCGAACTGCCGGTGGTGTTCCAGTCGTTGAGAAGCGAGGCGGGCGTCGGGGACGTCGCCGCCTGGGTGCGGGGGCAGCTCGCCGCGTGGTCGGCGTGAGCGTGAGCGGGGTACGGGCCACCGCTCGGATCGTCGCGCGGGCCGACGGCAGGGGCGGTACGTCGTTGCCGGTGCTGGAGGGGGAGGGGCCGCTGGCGTTGCGGCGGACCCGGGGCAGCGGCAGCGAGGCGCGCGTCATGCTCGTCGGGGCGATGAGCGGGCCGCTCGGGGGAGACCACTTCACCGTGGAGGCGGACGTCGAGGAAGGCGCGCGGCTTCGCGTCCAGTCGGCCGCGGCCACCATCGCCCTGCCGGGGCAGGCGAAGGGCGAGGCGCGCTACGACGTGCGGCTCAGGGTGGCCGACGGGGCGGAACTTCAGTGGCTGCCCGAGCAGTTGATCTCCGCGGGCGGGAGCGAGCTGCGGGTCGGGACACGCGTCGAGGTCGGGACCGGGGGGCGGCTCGTGCTGCGGGAGGAGCAGGTGCTCGGGCGGGTGGGGGAGGAACCCGGGCGGTCCAGCAGCCGTCTCACGGTGCGGGTCGGGGGGCGGGTGGTACTCGATCAGGAACTGGCCTGCGGACCCGGGGCGCCGGGAGGATGGGACGGCCCGGCCGTGCTGGGCGGGCACCGGGCCGTGGGGCAACTGGTCGTAGTGCGGCCGGAGTTCGAGGCGCGGCCGGTACCGGCGCGGGTGCTGGGGGAGGGGGCCGTTGTCGCACCGCTCGCCGGGCCCGCCGTACTGGTGAGTGCCGTGGCCGGGGACGCGCTGCGGTTGCGGCGGGTGCTGGACGAGGCGCTGGGCCTGGTGGCCTGAGTATCCGCTCAGCGGGACACCCGTCCCCGGTTATCGGAATGGTAAAGAAGGTCAACGACCCCTGTTCCCAGGCAGCTCACAGCCGCGAGGATCCCCCTGTCAATCGAATAGATGTAGGGGGAGGACCTCACTTGAGGGTTTTCAGACCGAACAGGCGGACGACGGTGCTCGGTTCGGCCGGAGCGCTCGTCACGGCGACGCTCATGGCCGGCGCGGTCGTGGCGCCCACCGCGAGCGCGAGCGCACAGTACGGCCAGGACCGGGAGGCCAAGGGCGCCGCCATCGCCGCCGCGCGGGCCGCCAAGGCCGGCATCGACTGGCAGGACTGCCCCGCCGACTGGGGCTTCGCCAAGCCCATCCAGTGCGGCTGGGTCAGCGTCCCGCTCGACTACGCGCACCCGTACGGCAAGCAGCTCAAGCTCGCGGTCGACCACATCGGCAACACGGGGACCAAGGAGGAGCGCCAGGGCGCCCTCGTCTACAACCCCGGCGGTCCCGGCGGCTCCGGCATGCGCTTCCCGACCCGCGTCACCAACAAGAACCCCGTGTGGGCCAATGTGGCCAAGGCCTACGACTTCGTGGGCTTCGACCCGCGCGGCGTCGGCCACTCCGCGCCCATCTCCTGCGAGGACCCGCAGGAGTTCGTCAAGGCGCCCAAGGCCGACCCGGTGCCGGACAGCGAGGCCGACAAGCTGGCCCAGCGCAAGCTGGCCGCCGAGTACGCCAAGGGCTGCGCCGAACGCACCGGCAAGGCGATGCTGGCGCAGATGACCACGCCGAACACCGTGCGCGACCTGGACGTCATCCGCGCCGCGCTCGGCGAGAAGAAGCTCAACTACCTGGGCGTCTCCTACGGCACCTACATCGGCGCCGTCTACGGCACGCTCTTCCCGGGCCACGTGCGCCGCATGGTCGTGGACAGCGTCGTCAACCCCTCGCGCGAGAAGATCTGGTACCAGGCCAACCTGGACCAGGACGTCGCCTTCGAGGGTCGCTGGAAGGACTGGGAGGACTGGGTCGCCGCCAACGACGCCGCCTTCCACCTCGGCACCACCCGTGCCGCGGTCCAGGCGAAGTGGCTCCAGCTGCGCGCCACCGCCAAGGCGAACCCGATCGGCGGGGTCGTCGGCCCGGCCGAGCTGATCTCCTTCTTCCAGAGCGCCCCGTACTACGACTCCTCGTGGGTGCCGGTCGCGACGGTGTTCAGCAAGTACTTCGCCGGCGACACCCAGGCGCTCGTCGACGCGGCCGCCCCGGACATGTCCGACACCGCGGGCAACATCACCTCGGAGAACGGCAACGCCGTCTACACGGCCGTCGAGTGCACCGACGCCAAGTGGCCCACCAGCTGGAAGAAGTGGGACCGCGACAACACCGCGCTCAACAAGAACTACCCGTTCATGACCTGGGCCAACGCCTGGATGAACCTGCCGTGCGCCACCTGGCCGGTCAAGCAGCAGACCCCGGTGAACGTGAAGACCCACAAGGGTCTGCCGCAGGTCATGATCGTGCAGTCCACGCGTGACGCCGCCACCCCCTACGACGGCGCCGTCGAACTGCACCAGCGGTTCAAGGGCTCCCGCCTGATCACCGAGAAGGACGCGGGCTCGCACGGTGTGACCGGCCTGGTCAACCCCTGCATCAACCAGCGGGTGGACGCCTACCTGCTGAGCGGCAAGCTGGACGCCGCGGACGTCACGTGCACCCCGCACGCGACGCCCAAGCCGTAACCGGCAGCTGTACGACGTGAGGGGCGGCCGGAACACTCCGGCCGCCCCTCACCCGTGCTCGACGCGTCTCACCCCAGCGGCATGCGCGGGAACCGGCGCTCCTTGTCCGCGGCCCCGTCGGCCTCGGTCTGCTGCGCCTTGACGACGGCCGCGTACTCGTCGACGTACTCCTGCTCGGAGAGCGTCAGGATCGCGTACATGATCTCGTCGGTGATGGCCCGCAGGATCGCCTTCTCGTTCTCCATGCCGGCGTAGCGGGAGAAGTCCAGGGGCTTGCCGAAGCGGATGACGACGGGGTGGAGGTTGGGGATGACCTTGCCGGGCGGCTGGGCCTCGAAGGTGCCGATCATCGCGCAGGGGATCACCGGCACCTGGGCCCTCAGAGCCATCACCGCGACCCCCACCTTGCCCTTGTAGAGGCGGCCGTCGTGCGAGCGGGTGCCCTCCGGGTAGATGCCGAGCAGCTCACCCTTGCGCAGCACCCCCAGGCCCTCGCGGATGGCCGCCTGGCCCGCCTCCTTGCCGGTGCGGTCGACCGGGATCTGGCCGGCGCTGCGGAAGAAGGCCGCCGTCAGCCGGCCCTTGATGCCGGGGCCGGTGAAGTACTCCTTCTTCGCCAGGAAGGTGATGCGGCGCTTGAGCATGGCCGGCATCAGAAAGTGGTCCGAGAAGGACAGGTGGTTGCCGGCGACGATGGCCGGGCCCGAGTCCGGGACGTGTTCGAGTCCCTCTATGCGAGGCCGGAAGACCAGTCTCAGCAGAGGTCCCAGCAACACGTATTTGAGCACGTAGTAGAACAAGGGGTCGCTCCTCACTCCGGCGGATCGCCTCAGCCGCCGAGTTCTGGCAGGTCAACCGGCGTGTTGTGGGGTTGCCAGTGTAGAGGAGCGGGGGCTACAGGGGCAGGCCGTGGAGGACGTCCGTGACACGTGCGGGATCTTCGGGACCGAGGTGGCCGGAATCGGGGAAATCGTGCACCGTGAAACGGTTGTGCGGGGTGAGCGCGTCGGCCTCCGCGACCATGCGGTCCTGCAGGGCCGTCGCCACCGTCCTGTCCTTGCCGAACCGCAGGTAGGTACGCGGGATCCGCCCCCAGGCGCCCGCGCGTCCCACCGCCCGGTCGCCGTACGCCGTCATCGACTCGTCGGTCTGCATGCCGTCGAGCACCCGCAGAAACCCGGCGTCCGAGTAATTGGCGCAGATCATCTCCTTGAACACGGCGAGCTCCCGGCGGTCCGCGGTACGCCAGTTGAGGCGCAGCACGCCCAACGTCCCCGGATCGCCCGCCATTCGGAGCGGGGTGATGGCCTGCTGTCCCTCGGGCGAGGACGCGCAGTCGTCGAGGGAGGGCATGCTGCGGCTCGGGCAGAAGGCGGCCATGTAGCAGATGCGGGCGAGGAGTTCGGGCACGGCGTCGGCGACCCGGCTCACCGAGAGCCCGCCCATGCTGTGTCCGACGAGCACCACGGGCCCGCCGAGCCGCGCGGCCCGCCGTACCGCCTGGGTCACCCGGCGTTCGAAGTCGTCCAGCGAGAGCGCGGCGACCGGTGAGGGTTCCGTCGCCAGCGCCCGCAGGTCCTGGGTCTGGTAGGCCCTCGGGATGAACTTCTCGGTGCCGTGCAGGGGCTGGTCCACCGCGACGACCCGGTGACCGCGCAGCGTCAGTTCCCGTCCGATCGCGGTCCAGAAGGCGCCGGCACTGTGCGTTCCGTGGACCAGGACGTACGTCCGCACGCCCGCCCTGCCGGTCGCCCGGGCCGTCCCGCTGCCCAGGCCCGTCGCGAGGGCTCCGCCCCCGGCCGCCACCGCGAGCCCCCGCAGCGCGCGCCGACGGGACGGCGAACTGCTGTGCGTGGCCGGTGTGTTGAGGTTCTCGTTGGCTGTCATGGCTACGACGCTACGAACGCCCGCGCCGCCCCACCATCGCCCTGTCCACCCGGTCGGGGGTGTACATGGCGACACCGTCGCCCCTCACAGCCGCACGATGACCAGAGCGGTGTCGTCGGTCGCGCCCCCCGGCGGCAGCAGCTCCAGCAGCACCGAGTCCGCGAGGCGTTCCGGGTCCTCCTCGCGGTGTTTGCGGAGGGAGTCGGCGAGGCGGGCCAGGCCGGTGTCGATGTCCTCGCGTCTGCGTTCGACGAGGCCGTCGGTGTACAGGACGAGGGTGGCGCCGTGGTCGTAGGTCGTGTGGGCCTCCGGCCGGGGGAACGGGTCGGGGCGGGCGTCCAGCGGTGGATCGGTCGCCTGGTCGAGGAACTCCACGCGGCCGTCGGCGTGGACGAGCACCGGCGGCGGATGGCCCGCGCTGCTGTAGGTGATCGTGTGGGCGTCGAAGTCGATGAACGTCGTGACGACGGTCGCGGACTCGGCGCCGTCGACCACGTGCGCGTACCGGCCCAGGACGTTGAGGGCCTCGGCGGGCCCGACGGCCACCCGGGACGCCGCGCTCAGCGCGCTGCGCAGCTGGCCCATGACCCCGGCGGCCGCGAGTCCGTGCCCGACGACGTCGCCCACCGCCACGCCGACGCGGTTGCCGCCGACGAGATCGACGAGGTCGTACCAGTCCCCGCACACGTTCAGCGCGCCGACCGCGGGCCGGTAGCGCACGGCGGCGGCGTGATGGCCGACCTGCCGGTGGGCGGGCAGCATCGCCTCCTGCAGGGCGAGGGCGACCTCGCGCTCACGGGCGTGGGCCTGGCGCAGCCGTTCGTTGAGTTCCTGCAGTTCGCGGGCGCGGGTGTACAGCTCGGCCTCCAGGACGCGGGCCCTGGTGCCACTGGGGCCGCCGCGGGCCTTGATCAGCTCGGTGACCTCCTCGACCCGGTGCACCAGCAGCACCGCCTTGCCGCCGGGGCCGAGCACCGGCGCGTTGACCGGGCTCCAGTAGCGCTCCTCCCACTGCCCGGACCGGTCGGGATCCTCGACGTCGTAGCGCTGGAGCGCCATGGTGTCCCGTTCGCGCGTGTCGAGCACGCGCTGCAGCGAGGCGGCCAGGTTGCGCATGCCGGTCGCCCCGTCGTCGTTGGGGTTGTCCGGGAAGACGTCGAACAGATAACGGCCGACGACCTGCGCGCGGGTGCGCCCGGCGTTGCGCAGGAACTCCTCGTTGGCGTCGGCGTAGACCAGTTCGGGCGTCAGGAGCGCCACCATCCCCGGCAGGCACTGGAACACCGCCGCATAGTCGATCTCGGCCTGGTTCATGGCGTCCGCCTCACTGCCGGGTTTGGGCTATTTTCACACGTCCGGTGATGCTTGGGTCAGGGACTGCTCGGCCCAGATGACCTTCCCCTCGGGCACGAAGCGGGTGCCCCAGCGCTGGGAGAACTGGGAGACCAGCAGCAGTCCCCGGCCGCCCTCGTCGGTGGTGCGCGGATGACGCAGATGCGGGGCCGTGGCCCCGCCGTCGGAGACCTCGCAGATCAGGGCGCGCTCGCGGATCAGCCGTAGCCGGATCGGTCCCTCCGCGTGCCGGATGGCGTTGGTGACCAGCTCGCTCACCACGAGTTCCGTGGTGAAGACCAGGTCGTCCAGGCCCCACTCGGCCAGCTGCCGGGCGGCCTCCTTGCGGGCGGCGGCCACGATCGCCGGGTCGCCGGGCAGGTCCCAGTCGGCGACCTGGTCGGCGCCCAGCAGGCGGGTGTGCGCCATCAGCAGGGCCACGTCGTCGTGCGGGCGGACGGGGACCAGCGCGTCGACCACGGCCCGGCAGGTCAGGTCGAGCGAGGCGGCGCGCCGGGCGAGCGCCAGACGCAGCCGGTCGCGGTCGGGATCCACCGCCCAGTCGCGCTCCTCACGGGCCAGCAGCCCGTCGGTGTGCAGGGCGAGGACACTGCCCTCGGCCAGCGCCAGCTCGACGGCCTCGAAGGGCGGGCCGCCCGCGCCGAGCGGCGAACCCTGCGGCAGGTCCACGAACGTGACCGAGCCGTCGGGCAGTACGACGGCGGGCGCGGGATGGCCCGCCGCGGCCATGGTGCACTGCCCGTCGACGGGGTCGTAGACGACGTACACGCACCCGGCGCCCACGGCCTGGAGGCCGGCAGCCCCCGGCTCGTCCCCCTCCTCCCGGGCGGTGCTCGCCACCAGGTCGTCGAGGTGCGCGAGGACCTCCTCCGGCGGCAGGTCCAGCGCCGCCAGGGTCCGTACGGCGGTCCGCAGCCGTCCCATCGCGGCGGCGGCGTCGATGCCGTGGCCCGGCACCTCGCCCACGACCAGGGCGACCCGGGCGCCGGAGAGCTGGATGAGGTCGTACCAGTCGCCGCCGAGCCCGGTCAGTTCGTCGGCCGGCCGGTAGCAGGCGGCCACCTCCACCGCGTCCTGCTCGGGCAGCCGGTGCGGCAGCAGGCTGCGCTGGAGGACCAGGGCCGCGTCCCGCTCGCGGGTGTAACGGCGGGCGTTGTCCACGCAGACGGCCGCCCGTGACACCAGGTCCTCGGCCAGACTCAGGTCGTCCTCGTCGAAGGGCTCCTGCCGGCCCCGCCGGAAGAAGCTGGTGACGCCGAGGGTGACGCCCCGCGCCCGGACCGGCACGATCATCACGCTGTGCAGACCCAGGTCGAGGAAGGTGGCCGAGCGGTCGCCCGCTGTGTCGGTGGCCCACTCCTTGGCCAGCGGGTCCAGCCGCTCCTCGCGCCAGGAGACGCCCGTGGCCAGCGAGCGGACCGGCGGCGAACCGGCGAGGTAGGTGGCGACCTCCCCGATCGCGACGACGGCCTCCGGAACGCCCGGGTTCACCGACTGCTGGCCGGCCCTGCGCAACGACACCCGCTGCTGGTCGCCGAGCGGCCCCGGAGCGCGTTCCGCGCCGCGCAGCACCCACTCCAGCAGGTCCACGGCGACGAAGTCGGCAAGCTCCGGCACGGCCACGTCCGCCAGCTCCTGGGCGGTCCGGGTGATGTCCAGGGTGCGGCCGATGTGCTCGCCTGCCCGGTCGAGCAGGGCGAGCCGCTGCCGGGCGCGGTGTTTGTCGGTGATGTCGACGACGGTGTAGTAGACGCCCATCGGATGGCCGCCGTCGTCCTCGAGACGGGTGAACGACATCATGTGCGCCGTCTCCCGGTGCGGCGCCGAGCGCACCTGGCCGACGTGCTCGTATCCGACCACCGGCCGGCCGGTCTCCAGCACGCGCCGCATCTGCGCCTCGATGGCCTCGGAGTCGATGCCCGGCTGGATCTCCGCCAGCCGCCGCCCCAGCCGGTCCCGGGCCGAACCGCCGCCGAACTGCTCCAGCGCCGCGTTCGACCAGACGCAGCGCAGGTTCACGTCGACGATCGCTATGCCGACGGGGGAGCCGGTCACCATCTGCTCCAGCACCGTACGGCTCATGTCCCAGCCGCGTGCCCCGGCGGCCACGTCGGAGAGCAGGACCAGCCAGCGGGCCGCGCCGCCGGGTTCCACCGCGGGAGTGATGCGCACCATGACCCGGACCGCCCGGCCGCCCTTGCGCCGGACCGTCAGCAGCCCGGCCCACCCGCCGTCCCTGCGGCACCGCTCGGCCAGCTCGGGCATCCGCTCGGCGTCCTCCGTGGCCAGCAGACCGCCGACGCCGGTGCCCACCACCTCGGCGGCCGAGTACGCCAGCAGCCGCTGGGCGTCCCGGGTCCAGCTGCGCACCACGCCGTCCGAGTCGATCAGCAGGGGCGCGGCATCGGCCACGTCGAACCGCTGACCGGCGACATGCTGCTCCTCGTGAGTGCCCACGGCCGACCTCTCTGTCGCTGAGAGTGGTCTACCACCTCTTGACTCAATCTTCACCCTTCGGGCATCAGGGACGCGCCAAGGGTGGGGGTGGCCGGACCACCCCCACCGGGGTCAGGGACCCAGCACCCTCTCCAGGGCGCCGAGCGCGCCCGTCAGCTCCTCCGCCGTGATCGTCAGCGGTGGCGCCAGCCGGATCGTCGAGCCGTGGGTGTCCTTGACCAGGATCCCCTCGCGCTGGAGGCGTTCGCTGATCTCACGGCCGGTGCCGATGGCCGGGTCGATGTCGACGCCCGCCCACAGGCCCCGGGCACGGAACCCGGTGACGCCCTTGCCGACGAGCCCGGCCAGCCCGCCGCGCAGGACCACGCCGAGCTCGGCCGCCCGGCGCTGGAACTCGCCGGTCTCCAGCAGCTCGACCACGGCCGTGCCGACCGCCGCGGCGAGCGGGTTGCCGCCGAACGTCGAGCCGTGTTCGCCCGGCCGCAGCACGCCGAGCACGTCCCGGCGGGCGACCACCGCGGACACCGGCACGATGCCGCCGCCCAGGGCCTTGCCCAGCAGCAGCACGTCCGGCACGACCGACTCGTGCTCCACGGCGAGGGTGCGGCCGGTGCGGCCGAGACCCGACTGGATCTCGTCCGCGACGAACAGGCAGCCCTTGCGCCGGGTCAGCTCGCGCACACCGGTGAGGTAGCCGTCGTCCGGGATGACCACGCCCGCCTCGCCCTGGATGGGCTCGATGAGCACGGCGGCCGTCGTGTCGTCGACCGCCGCCTCCAGCGCGGCCAGGTCGTTGTACGGCACGATCCGGAAGCCGGGCGTGAAGGGGCCGAAGCCCGCGCGTGCCGTCTCGTCCGTGGAGAAGCTGACGATCGTGGTCGTACGGCCGTGGAAGTTCTCCGCGGCGACCACGATCGTCGCCCTGTCGGCGGGGACGCCCTTGACCTCGTACGCCCACTTGCGGGCCACCTTGATGCCGGACTCGACCGCCTCGGCGCCGGTGTTCATCGGCAGCACCATGTCCAGGCCGGTCAACTCGGCCAGCCGCTCGGCGAATTCGGCCAGCTTGTCGTTGTGGAAGGCGCGGGAGGTCAGCGTCAGACGGTCCAGCTGGCGGTGCGCGGCCTCGATCAACGCCGGGTGGCGATGGCCGAAGTTGAGGGCCGAGTAGCCGGCCAGCATGTCCAGGTAGCGGCGGCCCTCGACGTCCTCGACCCAGGTGCCCTCGGCACGGGCGACGACCACGGGCAGCGGGTGGTAGTTGTGCGCCAGGACCGGTTCCTCGGCGCGGATCAGGTCGGCGGACGAACGCGTGGTCACGGGAGCGGTCATGAACGGATCTCCTGAGTGCAGCACTTGATGCCGCCGCCTGCCTTGCGGAACTCGGACAGGTCGACGGGCACGGGGACATAGCCGCGGTCGGCGAGGGAGGCGGCCAGGGACTCGGCCTGGGGCGCGATGAAGACGTTCCTGCCGTCGGAGACGGAGTTGAGGCCGAAGTGCAGCGCGTCGTCGAGGGTGGCGTGCACCGCGTTCGGGTACAGCCGCGCCAGCACCTCGCGGCTGCCCGGGGAGAACGCCTCCGGGTAGTACGCCACGTTGTTGCCCTCGGCGGAGTCGTCCAGGACGAACAGCGCCGTGTCCAGGTGGTAGAAGCGCGGGTCCACCAGCGTCAGGCTGATCACCGGGTGGCCGAAGAACTCCTGCACCTCGCGGTGCGCCTCGCGGGTCGTACGGAAGCCGGTGCCGGCCAGCATGTACCGGCCCGTCCACACCAGGTCGCCCTCGCCCTCGCAGACGGACTCGGGGCGGTGGACGGCGAAGCCGGCCGCCTTGAACCAGGTGTCGTAGTACGTGGACTCCGGGCGCCGCTGGGGCGCGTGGAAGAGGGAGCCGAAGACGCGGCCGTCCACGACGACCGCCGAGTTCGCGGCGAAGACCATGTCCGGCAGGCCGGGGGCCGGCTCCACGGAGTCGACGGTGTGGCCGTGGGTCCGGTAGGCGCTGATCAGAGCCTGCCACTGGGCCCGGGCCAGGTCCACGTCGACGCGGACATCGGGTTGCATCCAGGGGTTGATCGCGTACTGCACGGCGAAGTGTCTGGGTTCGCAGACGAGGTACCGCCGCCGGCGCGGCACACGGGAGTCGGACACAGAGGGGTTCCTCCGCTTCCTGGGGTGTCGACTGAGGGTTGACACCAAGGTAGGAAGTGACGGAGAGGGGCGACAAGCAACGAGAATTGCGTGTTCGCGCAGGAATGCTGCGTCTTCGAGCGGTATCACGCAGTCCTGCTGCGTACTCGGATGTTTATTCGGGTGTTTATTCGGGTGCCGGCTGTGTTGCCCCGGCCTCCGGGGATTCCGGGAGGAGATGCGACAGCACCATCACGCTGATCGTCTTGCGGATGAAGGGCTCCGTACGGATGCGCTCCAGCACCTCCTCGAAGTGGTCCACGTCCCGGGCCCGGACATGCAGCAGGGCGTCCGCACCGCCGGTCACCGTCATGGCCGCGGTGATCTCCGGATGGTTGCGGACCACCTCCGCCAGCCGCCGCGGCGGCGCCGCGCCCTCGCAGTAGACCTCGACGTACGCCTCCGTGCGCCAGCCCAGCGCCGCGGGCTGGACGGTGGCGGTGAACCCGGTGATCACGCCCGTCTCGCGCAGCCGGTCCACGCGCCGCTTCACCGCCGTGGACGACAGTCCGACCGCCGCGCCGATCTCGGCGAAGGACGTCCTGGCGTTCGCCATCAGTGCCGTGACGATCTTCCGGTCGGTGTCGTCGAAGGGGGCCGGACCGCTGTTCATGTCGGCACTGTATCCAGCGCGAACGTCCACTTCCCGGAACATGTCCAGGCGTCGGGATTCCACCTACACTCCGGGTTCATGCTGCGTGCCCTCGCCGTCGACGACGAACGCCCCTCGCTGGAGGAACTGCTGTACCTGCTGAACGCGGATCCCCGCATCGGCAGCGCGGAGGGAGCGGGCGACGCGACCGAGGCGCTGCGCCGCATCAACCGGGCGCTCCAGTCGGGGCCGGGCGGGCCCGAGGCGATCGACGTGGTCTTCCTCGACATCCAGATGCCCGGCCTGGACGGCCTGGACCTGGCGCGGCTGCTGAGCGGGTTCGCCAAGCCGCCGCACATCGTGTTCGTCACCGCCCACGAGGACTTCGCGGTGCAGGCCTTCGACCTCGAGGCCGTCGACTACGTCCTCAAGCCCGTCCGCAAGGAGCGCCTCGCCGAGGCGGTCCGCCGGGCCGCCGAACTCACCGGCAACACCCCGCGCATCCGCGTCCACGAGCCCGACCCCGACCAGATACCGGTCGAACTCGGCGGCGTCACCCGCTTCGTGGCGGTCGACGACATCACCCATGTCGAGGCCCAGGGCGACTACGCCCGCCTGCACACCGACAAGGGCAGCCACCTCGTACGGATCCCGCTGTCCACCCTGGAGGACCGCTGGCGCACCCGCGGCTTCGTCCGCATCCACCGCCGCCATCTGGTCGCCCTGCGTCATGTCGGCGAACTCCGCCTGGACGCGGGCACGGTGAGCGTCCTGGTGGGCGGCGAGGAACTGCAGGTCAGCCGGCGTCACGCGCGTGAGCTGCGGGACCTGCTGATGAGGAGGCCCTGAGCATGCCCCACCAGGACCCCGCCGAACGGCGCGTCGTCGACACCGGACCGCCCCGGCGCACCCGCCGCGCCTCCGGCTACTACCGCCCGCGCACCGAGATCGACGAGCAGACCACCCTCGGCCACACCTACGTCCGCTCCCTCATGCGCTCCCAACTCCGCGCAGGCCTCGCGGTGTTCGCGGTCCTCGGCCTGCTGATCGGCCCACTGCCGCTGGTGTTCAACGCCATGCCGGACGCCCATCGCCTCGAATGGGCCGTCCTCGGCTTCTGCCTGTACGCCCCGCTGGTCCTGCTCGCCCTCTGGTACGTCCGCCGCGCCGAACGCAACGAACGGGACTTCGTGCGGCTCGTCGAGGACCGCTGAAGCGGCAGCACCATGAACTCCAGCTACGCCGTCCCGGCCGTCGCCCTCGTCGTCGTGGCGACCGTCCTCGTCGGCGCCTTCGGCCTGCGCATCTCCCGCACCACCTCCGACTTCTACGTCGCCTCCCGCACCGTCGGCCCCCGCCTCAACGCGGCCGCCATCAGCGGCGAGTACCTCTCCGCCGCCTCCTTCCTGGGTATCGCGGGCCTGGTCCTCGTCCAGGGCCCCGACATGCTCTGGTACCCGGTCGGCTACACCGCCGGCTACCTGGTCCTGCTGCTGTTCGTCGCCGCCCCGCTGCGCCGCTCCGGCGCCTACACCCTGCCCGACTTCGCCGAGGCGCGGCTCGGCTCGCCCGGCGTGCGGCGGCTGGCCGGTGCCTTCGTCGTCGGGGTGGGCTGGCTGTATCTGCTGCCCCAACTCCAGGGCGCCGGGCTGACGTTGACGGTCCTCACCGCAGCCCCCGACTCGCTCGGCGGACTGATCGTGGCCCTCGTCGTGGTGGCCACGGTCGCCGCCGGCGGCATGCGCAGCATCACCTTCGTCCAGGCCTTCCAGTACTGGCTGAAGCTCACCGCCCTGCTCGTCCCCGCCCTCTTCCTCGCGGTCGCCTGGCAGGGCGACGGATCCCCCAGCCACGCCTTCGAGGAACCGGCGACCTTCCGCGAACAGCGCCTCGTACGCGTCGACGACAGCCTCGACCTCAAACTGGCCGCCCCCCTGACGGTCACCGTGACCGGCACGGTCGACGGCCGCGCCCACGACGGCCGACGCCTCGAACTCCCCGCCGGAACGCACCACATCGCGAAGGGCACCCGGCTGAGCTTCGCCAAGGGCACCGCCGTCCCGACCGCCGACCCCGCCACCAACGGCGGCATGTCCACCTCTCTCGCCATGGGCCGCCAGGAACGGCCGCTGTACGCAACGTACGGACTGATACTCGCCACCTTCCTCGGCACGATGGGCCTGCCCCATGTGGTCGTCCGCTTCTACACCAGCCCGCACGGCGTCGCCGCCCGCCGCACCACGGTGGCCGTCCTCGGCCTGATCGGCGCGTTCTACCTGCTGCCACCCCTGTACGGCGCCCTCGGCCGGCTCTACACGCCCGAACTCGTCCTCACCGGCGACGCGGACGCGGCCGTACTGCTGCTGCCGGACCGCATGATCGGCGGCGTCGGCGGCGATCTGCTCGGCGCGCTGGTGGCGGGCGGGGCCTTCGCCGCGTTCCTGTCCACGGCGTCCGGGCTGACCATGGCCGTCGCGGGCGTCCTCACCCAGGACGTCCTGCCCTCGCGCGGGGTACGGCACTTCCGGCTCGGCACGGTGCTCGCCATGGCCGTGCCACTGGCCGCCAGCGTCCTGGTGGGCGGGCTGCCGGTGGCGGACGCGGTGGGGCTGGCCTTCGCGGTGTCCGCCTCCTCCTTCTGCCCGCTGCTGGTGCTCGGCATCTGGTGGCGGCGGCTGACCCCGCCGGGCGCGGCGGCCGGGATGCTGGCCGGGGGCGGCTCGGCGTTCGTGGCGGTCGCGGCGACGATGGCGGACGTGCCCGGCAGGGGCCCCGCGCACGCTCTGCTGGCCTGGCCCGCACTCTGGTCGGTGCCGCTGGGCTTCCTCACCATGGTGCTGGTGTCCCTGGCCACCCCGGGCCGGGTACCGGCCGGGACGGAGGCGATCCTGGCGCGGTTCCATCTGCCGGAGGAACTGCGGGCGGAGGTGAAGGCGTGAGCGGCCGGACGGACAGGGCGACTGCCACGACGCTCCCCGCCCGCCCCGGCGAAGGCTCGCGCGGGCGGGCTGGGCGGGTGGTTGTGCTGGCTGTGCCCGGGCGTGGGGGTGATGGCTTGTGCGGTCGCGTCGGGTGGGTGGTTGTGGTGGCCGTCCCCGCACGCGCCGGCGAAGGCTCGCGCGGGCGGGCCGGGCGGGTGGTTGTGCTGGCTGTGCCCGGGTGTGGCGGTGATGGCTTGTGCGGTCGCGTCGGGTGGGTGGTTGTGGTGGCCGTCCCCGCCTGCCCCGGCGAAGGCTCGCGCGGGCGGGCTGGGCGGGTGGTTGTGGTGGCTGTGCCCGGGTGTGGTGGTGATGGCTTGCGCGGGCGGGGCGTCGATGTGCCGTCCCGGCGAGCGGAGGTGACCGCATGAGTGGCTTCCTGGCCGGTCTGTGCGTGGCCGTTCTCCCGTTGCTGGCCGCCGGGTTCTGGCTCGGGCGGCGTACCGCGCGGCCCGACAGCCTCGGCGATCTCGGCACCCCGGTCGAGCACGCCACCTTCCAGACCCTGCACACCGCCTCGCTCGCCGCGCCGCCGCTGCGGGCCGGGCTGACCGAGGAGACGGCGCGCAAGTCGGCCCGTCGGCTGCGCACCCTGCTCGGCACGGACGCGCTGTGCCTGACCGACCGCGAGCGGGTCCTGGTCTGGGACGGCGTCGGCGCCCACCACCGCGGCGAGATCATGGAACGCCTCTCCGGCGTCCTGGAGACCGGCCGCGGCGAGGCCTTCCGCCTCAGGTGCGAGACGCCGGACTGCCCGGTGCGCTGGGCGGTCGTGGCGCCCTTCACCGTCGACGACCGGGTGCACGGCGCACTCGTCGCCTGCGCCCCGCGCGAGTCCGCCGTCCTGGTCCGAGCCGCCGGCGAGGTCGCCCGCTGGGTGAGCGTCCAACTCGAGCTGGCGGACCTCGACCAGTCCCGCACCCGGCTGATCGAGGCCGAGATCAAGGCACTTCGGGCCCAGATCTCCCCGCACTTCATCTTCAACTCGCTCGCGGTGATCGCCTCGTTCGTGCGCACCGACCCCGAGCGCGCCCGCGAACTCCTCCTCGAATTCGCCGACTTCACCCGCTACTCGTTCCGCAGGCACGGCGACTTCACCACCCTCGCCGACGAACTCCACGCCATCGACCACTACTTGGCGCTGGTCCGGGCCCGCTTCGGCGACCGACTCTCCGTCACCTTGCAGATCGCCCCGGAAGTCCTGCCGGTCACCCTGCCGTTCCTGTGCCTGCAGCCGCTCGTCGAGAACGCCGTCAAGCACGGCCTGGAGGGCAAGGCCGCGACCGCCGGGGGCAAGTGCCACATCAGCATCACCGCCCAGGACGCCGGCGCCGAGGCGTTGGTCGTCATCGAGGACGACGGCGTCGGCATGGACCCGGTCCTGCTGCGCCGCATCCTCGCCGGCGAGGTCAGCCCCTCGGGCGGCATCGGGCTGTCCAACGTCGACGACCGGCTCCGCCAGGTGTACGGCGACGACTACGGGCTCGTGATCGAGACCGCGGTCGGCGCGGGCATGAAGGTCACCGCCCGGCTGCCGAAGTACCAGCCGGGCGTCCACCCCGCGGGCCGGATCACCCAGGAGTTCTCGGGGGAGTTCTCCGGGGACTGAGGCTAGGTCCCGCTGCGGGTGGCGATCATTCCGAGGGTGAGCAGTCCCAGCACGACCCAGCCGAACCACAGCCAGCCGTTGCTGCCGAGCGCCACCGTGTAGGCGGTCACCACGACCAGACCGCCGACGGTGAGCACCCCCATCGTCTTCGTAGAACCGTCCGTGGAACCGGGCATCGCGACACCCTCCTCAGGATTCGTCCCCCTCCATGGTGCCCCCGTTCTGCCTGCGAACGGTGCACACGACGAAATGCGTGCCCGATTTCCAGGGCCCCTCACTGGTCCAGGACCCCGAGGCGTACACCGACGGATCGAAGCCGTAGTCCCGCGGCGGCACGTCCTTGGCGCACACCGCGTCCGACTCCGTACGCGCCTCGGCGTACGTGACGTCCCTTCCCAACCGGGTGAAACCGAGCACCTGTTCGTCATGTGGGTCCTTGCAGGAGACCAGCCGGGCGTCCCTGTTGGAGCGGGTCAGGAGGCAGTCCCGGCGCTGCATGGTCGCCGTGTCAGCGAACGCGAGGCCCGGCTTCCGGTGTGCGCCGAGCGGCCCGTAGACCGGCCCGTGCGCGCCCAACACCAGACAGGCGATCCGGCGCCGCGCGGCCTCGAAACCGGCGCCGGTCGGCACGACGGCGACCGTACGGACGTCCGCCAGCCCCTCCCGGATCTCCTGCGTCCGCTCCTCGCACCGCGCCGGTCCCAGCGTGCGCGCCTCGTCCGCCGAGGCGGCCGCCACGAACGCCATCACCTGCCCGTCCGGCGCCTGGTCCCGGCAACTGGGATCGAGCGTCAGCCGGGGCGTGCCCCGAAAGCGCACCGCGTCGGGCCAGTCGGCGAGCACGCAGTCACCGTCCTTCAGGGGCCGGGTGAGCCCGACCGCCGTACCGTAGGGGGCCGCCTTCCCGCCGTCGTCCTGTGTCTGGCGGGCCATGGCGTACCAGACGCCGCCCAGGGCCAGCACCAGCCCCACGGACGCGGCGAGCAGGGCGCGCAGGACGCGGGGCAGTTCGCGGCGCCGGTGGGCGGGCACCCGCGCCGAGACCGGCCCGAAGCCGGCCGGGCCGGGACTGGGCGGGGGAGCGGTGGCCCCGGCCCACGGCGGCTGCGAGCCGAGGTCGGTCCGGGTCCGGGCGTACGGCTCGGCCTGCGGCGTCACGATCCCCGACAGTGCCGCCTCCGCCTCGGCCGCCGCCGCCCGTCGCCCCGGGTCCTTCTCCAGCAGACCCCGCAGGACGGGCCCCAGCGCGCCGGCGCGCACGGCGGGCCGCGGCTCCTCCATGACCACCGCGGTCACCTCGGCGAGGTGCGACGCGCGCTCGAAGGGAGCCCGGCCCTCGACGCCGTAGTAGAGCGTGCAGCCCAGCGAGAACAGGTCGGCCGCAGGGGTCGGCGGACCGCCCGTCGCCCGCTCGGGCGCCAGATAACCCGACGTCCCCACCAGCACGGACGCCAGCGTGTACCGCGTCTCGCCGCCGTCCGGCCGCACCGAGATGCCGTAGTCCGTCAGCAGGACGCGGCCGTACGGCGCCCCGGTGCGGTCCGGCGCCAGCAGGATGTTCGCCGGTTTCACGTCCCGGTGCATCACGCCCCGCTCGTGCCCGGCGGTCAGCGCGTCGAGCACGGCCAGGCCGATCCGGGCGCACTCCGCCGGGGCGAGCGGTCCGCGCGTCTCGACCAGTTCCTTGAGGTCGACGGCGCCCGTCACGTACTCCATGACGATCCACGGCAGCCCCTCGTGCTCCAGCACGTCGTGCACGGTCACCACATGCGGGTGGCCGCGCAGTCCGGCCGCGTGCCGGGCCTCCGCCCGGGCCCGGGCCACCCGCGCCTCGCGTTCCTCACCCACGGGGTCCGGATCGCGGAACACGATCTCCTTGAGCGCGACCTCGCAGGCGAGTCTCTGGTCGTGGGCGAGCCACACATGGCCCATGCCGCCGCTGCCGAGCCGGTTCAGCAGCAGATAACGGCCGGCGATGATCCGGCCCACTCCCGACGTCGGTGATCCTGAATGCATCCGGTGACTCCCGGGTTCTGCGGAGGCGCTACGTGATCGCGCCCGAGGCGGACCCGGAGGACCCGGGCCCACTCGGGCCGGGCGCGCTGCTCGTCGGCCCACTGGTGGCCGGGGCGCTGACGGTCGCGGGCGCCGGCGGTGCGCTGCTGGTGACCGGTTTTCCGGGCGGTGGCGGCGCGCTGGTGGTCATCGGGCCGCTGGGCGGAGGCGGCGCGACGGTCGTCGCGGGCTTGCTGCTCGGTGGCCCGGCGCTGGTGGTCGCGGGCTTGCCGGTCGTCCGTCCTGTGCCGGCCGTCGATGGCGGTGCGCTCGACGGCGGCGATGAGGAACTCGGCGGCGGCTGCGAGCTGGGCGGTGCGCTCGACGGCGGTGGTGGGGCGGAGGACGAGCCGGGCCCGGTGCTCGATCCGGACGACGGAGGCGACGGAGGTGACGGATGAGGCCCGACCGATCCCGAGGAACCAGACGGCGGAGGCACCGGGGGAGTGCTCGGTCCCACGGACGTGCTCCCCGACGGACTCCCCCCTGCCGTGCTCAGCGTCACGTACTGCCCGAACCGCAGCTCGGTGCCCGCCGGAGGGTCGGATGCCGTGACCCGGGCGTCGTCGGCGGGCAGCGCCTTGCCGGTGTACCCGGCCGCAAGCCCCTTGGCGGCCAGCTCACGGCTCGCCCGTCCGAAGGTCGTCCCGGTGAGATCCGGCACCGCTCGACGGCTGCCCGCGTCGAAGGCCTTGTCGCGCGTTCCCGTCGTGCCGACCGGCCGGTCGATGCCCCGGTTCGGATCGCCGACGTCGACCAGGGCGAGCCGCTCCATTTTCCTCGGTGCGGGCCGTACGGCCACCACGGAGGAACGTGTGAATCCCTTCCACTTCCGGTTGCCGTTCTCGAACTTGACCGAAATGCGATTCGTGTCATGGATGAAGGGCCGCAGCGGATTTCCGCACGAACATTTCACGGCGGGCGCCCCCTGCTGATCGACGAGGATGGCGATTCCGGCCTGCAGCAAGGAGTCGAAGGGAACAGCATTTCCCTTCCTGTAGTCGTGATTCCGCACGAGTGTGTCGTGACGCAGGAGAACAGGAGTGAGCCGGTCCAGATATCCCGGGATCCGGTCCGTGGAAATACCCAGCGCCGTCGCCCACGCCTGCGCCTTCCGATGATTGCCGGGAGCCATGAGGAACGCCTTGAGCTTCCGGACGTCACAGATGGTCGGCCTGCGTGTGCCTCCGTACAGCCCGGGCGTGTCCCCCTGTTGCAGACTGCCGCGAACGACCTGCGGCCGAAGCGCCTCGTCGTGCCCCAGGCCGCCGCTCTCGTCGAAGAAAGGCGCGAGAGACGGAACTCCCGCGGCCACCGCCCGTACCAGCGTCAGCGGCGTGCTTCGATCACATCCACTGAGCACCAGTACGAATACGAGCAGGACGGCCATCCGGCGAACCGCCGATTTCCCGGCCCTGTGCATAAATGCGCGAAGTGTCATCACCGCTCCCCCCGGCGGTTTTCCCCCTGCGCATCATGCTACTGAAAGGCGCCGAATGACGAACCCTTTCAACGCCCGCGTGCGTTCAATGAGGCCAGATAGGCGTTGTAGGCCTCGAGTTCCTTGTCGCCGTCGCGGTCGGCGGCCCGGTCCTGGCGCTTGGCCTGCCGCTGCTCCGAGCTGTACCACTGGAACAGCAGGGCGAGCAGCACCAGCACCGAGGGAACCTCGCTGAACGCCCAGGCGATGCCGCCGGCCGCGGTCTGGTCGGAGAGCGCGTCGATGCCGAGGGAGGCGGGCGGGTTCTTGAACGTCTCCACCATCGGCGTCGACGCCATCATCAGCGCGATGCCGAAGAACGCGTGGAACGGCATGCCGGCGAACAGCTCCAGCATCCGCATGAGGTGGCCCGGCCGCTGCGGCCCGGGGTCCACGCCGATGATCGGCCAGAAGAACACGACGCCCACGGCCAGGAAGTGCACCATCATCGCGATGTGCCCCGCCCTCGACCCCATCAGGAAGTCGAACAGCGGTGTGAAGTACAGCCCGTACAGGCTCGCGATGAACAGCGGGATGGTGAACGCCGGGTGCGTGATGATCCGCATGTACCGGCTGTGCAGCAGCATCAGCAGCAGCTCACGGGGCCCCTTGCGGCCCTTGCCCGCGGTCGGCAGTGCGCGCAGGGCGAGGGTGACGGGGGCGCCGAGCAGGATCAGGATGGGCGACAGCATGCTGATGATCATGTGCTGCACCATGTGCACGCTGAACATGACCATGCCGTAGTCGTTCAGCCGGGTGCACATCACCAGACCGACGGTCAGCACACCGATGACGTACGACACCGTCCGTCCCGGCGACCACTTGTCGCCGCGGCGCCGCAGCCGTACGACCCCCCACCCGTACAGCGCGAGTCCCGCCAGGCAGGCGACGAGGAAGAACGGATCGGCGGACCACTCCAGCCCCCGCCCCAGCGTGAACGGCGGCAGATCCATGGTCATGCCGTGCCCGCTGTGATCCATCGGACGGCTCCTGATTCGTGGGGGTTGTGCATGTGTGTCCCCCACAGACTAGAACCGCCCCCGGCCGCGCCTGCGACCGGGGGCGACCGCTCGGGACCGTACGGGCTCAGTGGGACGCTAGAGAACGCACTCGGCCTCGTCGTAGCGCTCGGCGGGCACCGTCTTGAGGGTCTCCACCGCCTCCGCCAGCGGCACCATCACGATGTCCGTGCCGCGCAGCGCGGTCATCCTGCCGAACTCACCGCGGTGCACGGCCTCCACGGCGTGCCAGCCGAAGCGGGTGGCGAGCACGCGGTCGTACGCCGTCGGCGTGCCGCCGCGCTGGACGTGGCCCAGGATGACCGGCCGGGCCTCCTTCCCCAGCCGCTCCTCCAGCTCGATGGACAGCTGGCGGGCGATCCCGGCGAACCGCTCGTGGCCGTAGACGTCCTTGCCGCCCTCGTCGAAGTCCATCGTGCCGGCCTTGGGCTTGGCGCCCTCCGCCGCGACGACGATCGCGAAGCGCTTGCCCGCCTCGAACCGCTCGCCGACCCGCCTGGCCAGCTCCTCGATGTCGAAGGGCCGCTCGGGCACGACGATGGCGTGCGCGCCGGCCGCCATGCCGGAGTGCAGCGCGATCCAGCCGGTGTGCCGCCCCATGACCTCCACGACCAGCACCCGCTGGTGCGACTCTGCGGTGGTCTTGAGCCGGTCCAGCGCCTCGGTCGCCACCCCCACGGCCGTGTCGAAGCCGAAGGTGACGTCCGTGACCGCGATGTCGTTGTCGATGGTCTTGGGCACACCGACGATCGGCAGCCCGCTGTCGTACATCAGCCGGGCGGCCTTGAGCGTGCCCTCGCCGCCGATCGGGATGATCGCGTCGAGGCCGAGCTCCTCGACATGCCCCTTCGCCCGCTCCACGCCGTCGCGCAAGTGCGAGGGCTGGACCCGGGAGGAGCCGAGGATCGTGCCGCCGCGCGCCAGGATGCCGCCCACCGCGTCGAGGTCGAGCTTGAGGTAGTCGCACTCCAGGAGGCCCTTCCAGCCGTCCCGGAAGCCGATGACCTCGTCGCCGTGGTCGGCCACGGCTCGGTGCACGACGGATCGGATGACCGCGTTCAGGCCGGGGCAGTCGCCGCCGGACGTGAGGACACCAATACGCATAGCCCGAAAGACCTTCTCACCGTGTAAACGTGGGCCGGGACCGGACCACGTCGTCCGGTTCGATCCCCGCCACCCTAGCGGCAGGAGGGGGCGGGGCCGTACCGTCCGTCCGCCTGCTGGACGGCCTCGCTCACCTGTGCGGAGTCATCGTCAGACGGGCCGGTAAAGACGGGCTTGAGGACAGGTGTACGGCAGCTCAGGCGGGCTGCTGCGCCGCCGCGATGCGCTCGCCGCGCAGCGCCTCGTACCACCGGTCGTCGGTCGGCGGCAGCGCGTTGACGTCGAGCGCCAGCTTCAGCAGCAGGTCGGCGATGAGCGGGTTGCGTGCCAGCACCGGCCCGTGCATGTAGGTGCCGAAGACCGTGTCGTTGTAGGCGCCCTCCGTGCCGTCCCCCGTGCCGTTGCCGTTGCCCAGGCGCACGTTCGCGAAGGGGCGGGCGGTCGGGCCGAGGTGGGTGACGCCCTGGTGGTTCTCGAAGCCGGTCAGCTGGGGCAGGCCCAGGCGCGGGTCGATGTCGGCGAGCACGTCACCGACGCACCGCTCACCCTCGCCGCGCACGGACACCACGTCCAGCAGCCCGAGGCCGGGCTCGCGCTGGCCGAGGTCGTTGATGAACTCGTGGCCGAGGATCTGGTAGCCGGCGCAGACGGAGAAGACGATCGCGCCGTTCTCCACCGCCCGGTGCAGGCCCCCGTCCCGGCGCAGCCGCTCGGCCGCGAGCCGCTGCGGACGGTCCTCGCCGCCGCCGATCAGGTAGATGTCCCCGGAGGTCGGGATCGGCTGGTCGCTGCGCACGTCGAGCCGGGCCACGTCGAGGCCGCGCTGGCGGGCCCGGCGCTCCACGACGAGGACGTTGCCCTGGTCGCCGTAGGTGCTGAGCAGGTCGGGGTAGATCCAGACGACCCGCAGGCTGTTGTCACTCACTGATGTCCCCTGAGTTGTCAGTTGCCGACGCGGCGGCGCAGGTCCTGGAAGGCGGTGTAGTTGGCGATGACCTCGATGCGGCCCGGCGGGCTCATCTGCACGGCCTGGTCGAGGTTCTCGCAGACCTGGAAGTGCTGGTTGGCGACCTCCAGGCGCACCGCGAGGTCCAGCTTGCGGTCGCCGATCACACAGATCGGGTGGCCGGTCAGCCGGGTGTAGTCGACGTCCCAGAGCCAGGAGGTGTCGGTGCCGTCGGCGCCGCGGGCGTTCACCGAGAGGATCACCGGGGTGGGCGGAGGATCGATCAGGCTGAACGTTTCGAGCCAGCCCGCCGGGTTCTTCGCCAGCAGCAGCCGCAGGTCACGGCCCAGGAACTGGACCACGTCATAGCGGCCGGCGACGGCCTGCACCTGGTACATGCGTTCCAGGGCGACCTGCGGCGGCACTCCGAAGACGGCGGCCACGGCGGCCGAGGAGGCGGCGTTGGCCTTGTTGGCGCGGCCGGGCAGCTGGAGGTGGATCGGCCAGGCGGAGCCGTGCGGGTCGAGGACGTGGTCACCGGACAGGGCCCAGCTCGGCGTCGGGCGGCGGAAGCCGCACTCCCCGCAGAACCAGTCGTCGCCGGGCCGCTGCATCACACCACCGCAGGACGGGCAGGACCAGGCGTCGTCCTTCCACATCTGCCCGGCGGCGACCCAGATCACGTTGGGCGAGGAGGAGGCGGCCCACACCACCAGCGGGTCGTCCGCGTTGGCGACGACGACGGACTTCGAACCGGCCAGCCCCTCGCGCCAGTTCTCCGCCAGCATCCGGGTCTCGGCGGCGCGGTCGAGCTGGTCGCGGGAGAGGTTCAGCAGCGCGATGCACTTGGGGGCGGTGTCCCGGGCCACGCCCGCGAGGTACTTCTCGTCGACTTCGATCACGGCGTACTTGGCGTCCGAGCCGCCCGCGAGGGCGGAGGTGATGCCGGCGGGCATGTTGGCGCCGAGGGCGTTGGAGACGACGGGGCCGGCGGCCCGCAGCGCCTCCGCGATGAGCCGGGTGGTGGTGGTCTTTCCATTGGTCGCCGAGACCAGGACGACGTCCAGGCTCTGGGCGAGCCGGGCGAGGAGGTCGGGGTCGAGCTTGAGCGCGACCCGGCCACCGATCACCGAACCGCTGCCGCGCCCGGCGGCACGCGATGCGGCCGCGACCGCCTTGCCCGCGGTCACGGCCAGCTTGGCCCGCGGCGTGAGCGGGTCCGAGTTGCCTGCCATCAGTTCTCGATCCTCCTTGCGTACGCGCCGCGCCTGAAGCCTCTGAGTCTTACGGCAACGTGGTGTGGACCTCAGCCTATCGAGATCTGTTCACGCTCCCGAACCGCCGTACCCTTGCGGCCATGCGAAACGGCTCCATCCCGGGCACCCGCGGGCGTGTCCGGCCCCTCACCCTGCTGGGGGACCCGGTCCTGCACGCCCCGTGCGCCGAGGTCACCGACTTCGGCCCCCAACTGGCCCTGCTCGTGGAGGACTTGTTCGCGACGATGTACGCGGCGCGGGGGGTGGGCCTGGCGGCCAACCAGGTTGGTGAATCTTTGCGCGTGTTCGTGTACGACTGCCCCGACGACGAGGAGATCCGGCATGTGGGCCATGTGGTCAACCCCCGTCTCGTCGAGGCCGACGGGGTGGTGCTGCGGGGCCCCGAGGGCTGTCTGTCCCTGCCGGGCCTGGAGGCCGGCACCGAACGTCACGACCACGCTGTGGTCGAGGGGTTCACGGTGACCGGGGATCCGGTCACCGTGCACGGCACGGGTTTCTTTGCGAGGTGTTTGCAGCACGAGACGGATCACCTGGAAGGCCGCGTCTACGTGGACCGCCTCACCGGGTGGCGCAGACGCAAGGTGCTCCGCCGGGCGGCCAAGGCCTCCTGGAGCGGCCGGGGCTAGAACCCGGGGCTGCCCACCCGGTCGCCGGCCGCCGCGAGCCGTCCCCACAGCAGGTCGGCCAGGCAGCGCACCAACTCGGCCCGTGAGCAGGGGCGTTCGCCCAGCCACCAGTCGCCGGCCGCGTGCATCATGCCGACGATGCCGTGGCCCCACACGCGGGCGAGCTGCTGGCTCTCCGGTCCGAGGTCCAGCCGGTCCTCGATGACCTGGGCCAGTTCCTCGCCCATCCTGCGCAGCAGCGGCGCCGAGTGCTTGCCCACGTCGAAGCCCTGCTCCGCCGCCGTACCGCCCTCCGCGGGATGCATCAGGAACCGGTACACCTGGGGCCGCGCCTCGATCGCCGCGAGGTAGGTGTCCAGGGTTGCCTCCACCCGCTCGCGCCGCTCGGCCGGCGCGTCGAGCGCCGCCCGCAGTGAGTCGAGCAGCGCGTCGGTGTGCCGCTTGGCCAGCGCCGCGTACAGTCCCCCCTTGTCGCCGAAGTGCCGGTAGAGAATCGGCTTCGTGATGCCCGCCTCCGCCGCGATGGCGTTCATCGAGGCCTGCGGGCCGTCGCGCAGCACCACCCGGTCCGCGGCCTCCAGCAGCTCGCGCCGACGGCGGTCGGCGGACCGCTGCTGGTCGGTCCGCTGTGTGGTGTCCATGAGCTCTCCCCACCCGTGCTTAATCGGTAACGCCAGCGCAAACTAACACTCAGCATGCCCTCTGCATCGAACTGGCTGCCGAGGCGTCATCGGGAGTTGACTTTTCCTACCCGTCGGTAACAGACTGGTGTTACCGCTAGTAACACATAAGTGCGCCGCCGCTGGAGGGGACATGGCCGAGTTCACCATGGAGCTCAACGACGAACAGAAGGAGGTCCGGGACTGGCTGCACGGCTTCGCCGCCGACGTCATCCGCCCCGCGGCCGCCGAATGGGACGAGCGTGAGGAGACTCCCTGGCCGGTCATCCAGGAGGCCGCGAAGGTCGGCATCTACTCCCTCGACTTCTATGCCCAGCAGTACTTCGACCCCACCGGCCTGGGCATTCCGATGGCCATGGAGGAGCTCTTCTGGGGCGACGCGGGCATCGCCCTGTCGATCGTAGGCACAGGTCTGGCCGCCGTGGGCGTTCTCGCCAACGGAACCGAGGAACAGATCGGCACCTGGATCCCGCAGATGTACGGCGACGCCAATGACGTCAAGGTCGCCGCGTTCTGCTCCTCCGAGCCCGACGCCGGCTCCGACGTGGCCTCCATGCGCACGCGTGCCGTCTACGACGAGGCCAAGGACGAGTGGGTGATCAACGGCACGAAGACCTGGGCGACCAACGGCGGTATCGCCAACGTCCACGTCGTCGTCGCGTCCGTCGACCCGGACCTGGGCTCCAAGGGCCACGCGTCCTTCATCATCCCGCCGAACACGCCGGGGCTGACCCAGGGCCAGAAGTTCAAGAAGCACGGCATCCGTGCCTCGCACACCGCCGAGGTCGTCCTCGACAACGTTCGCGTGCCCGGCTCCTGCCTGCTCGGCGGCAAGGAGAAGCTCGACCAGCGGCTGGCGCGGGCCCGGGAGAAGGCCAAGCAGGGCGGGGAGCGTGTGAAGAACGCGGCGATGGCCACGTTCGAAGCGAGCCGCCCCGCGGTGGGTGCCATGGCGGTCGGCACCGCCCGGGCGGCGTATGAGGTGGCTCTCGACTACGCCAAGACGCGTGAGCAGTTCGGTCGGCCGATCATCGACAACCAGGGGGTCGCCTTCCAGCTCGCCGACATGCGTACGTCCGTCGACGCGGCCCGTCTGCTGGTCTGGCGCGCCTCCTGGATGGCGATCAACGGCAAGCAGTTCACGGCCGCCGAGGGCTCGATGTCCAAGCTGTTCGCGAGCGAGACGGCGAAGAAGGTCACGGCCCAGGCGATCCAGATCCTGGGCGGCAACGGCTACACGCGGGAGTACCCGGTGGAGCGGATGCACCGGGACGCGGCCATCTACACGATCTTCGAGGGGACGAGCGAGATCCAGCGGCTGGTGATCGCGCGCACCTTGTCGGGGATGCCGATCCGGTAGCGCCGTGGGGGGTGCGGTGCGTTGCCGACCGGTCGTTCGCTGTGACTCGTCGCGCCCGCGCGGCGGAGCCGCATCTCGGCACGGCCCCGCGCCCCTTTGGGGCGCTTGTGCCAAGGTCTGGGGAGAAGTCCCGTATCCGGACCGACGGAGGAATGCGATGGCGCGTACGGCCTCGGAACTCCTGGCCACCACCACCGCCCAGCTGGCTCCCGACCCGCGCTCCAATCCACTGATCCCCCTGATCGCCCGGGGGGAGGCCTCCCGGGACGTCCTCGGGACCCTGGCCCTCGAACAGCACTGGGTGATCCCTGCCGACCGCGCCGCGTTCCTGCATCTGGCCGCACGGGCGCGGGAGGAACCGGAGGCCGCCGCCTTCTTCACGATGCTGGCCGAGGGCGAGTCCCTGGCGGCGGAGCGCCTGAAGCCCTTCGCGCGGGCCTGCGGCATCGACGAGAGCCGCACCCGTTCCTACGCTCCCCTGCCGGGCTGCCAGGCCTACCCCGCCTTCGTCGCCTGGCTGGCTCTCAACGCCTCCCCGACGGACGTTGTCCTGGCCATCACCGCCAACTTCTCGGCCTGGGGCGGCTATTGCGCCACGGTCGCCGAGTCCCTGCGCACCTGGTACGGCTTCACCGCGGACGACTGCGCCTTCTTCGACTTCTTCGCGCAGCCGGCTCCGGAGCTGGACGAGAGGGCGAGGGCGGCCGTCCAGGAGGGACTGGACACGGGGATCCTCGACGAGGAAGCGGCTCACGGGTACGGCCGCCTGCTCCAGAGCTACGAGGCGATGTTCTGGGCCACGCTGCACGGGGTGGCCTGAAGGGTCACGGGGCGCCCCCGCTGCTGTGCGCGATGCACGCCACGTCGATGCGGTCGGCGAGCTTGGCCAGCTCGATGGTCAGAGCCGCCACGGTGTCCTCGTCGAGCCCGCCCTCCCCGGCCTCGACGAGGTGCAGCCACCGCCCGCCCACGGTCCGCAACAACTTGCTGACGTCGGCCGCGGCCACCTGCAGGGTCCCGCGGTCGTCGACGATCAGAGGCAGAGTCACTTCGCGGTTCACACCGGGGATGTTAGCCGCGCAAGCGTCACGCTCCGTGCCAAACCGTCGTGATGTTGCAGAACTCCCGGATTCCGTGCCCGGACAGCTCACGCCCGTACCCGGACCGCTTGACCCCGCCGAACGGGAACGCCGGATGGGAGGCGGTCATGCCGTTGAAGAACACACCGCCGGCCTCCAGGTCCCGTACGAACCGGTCGACCTCGGCCTCGTCCCGCGTCCACACGTTCGAACTCAGGCCGAACGGCGAGTCGTTGGCGATCAGAACGGCCTCGTCCAGGTCGGCGGCACGGTACAGCGTGGCGACCGGCCCGAAAGCCTCCTCCCGGTGGATCCGCATCTCGCGGGTGATCCCGGCGAGCACGGTCGGCGGGTAGTACCAGCCGGGCAGCTCCGGCCTGCGCAGCCGGTGGCCGCCGCACAGCGCCTCGGCCCCGCTGCGCTTGGCGTCCTCGACCAGTTCCTCCAGGTCGGCCCGCCCCTGCTCGCTCGACAGCGGCCCGACCTCGGTGTCCTCCTCCATCGGGTCGCCGACCTTGAGCGCCTTCATGCCCTCGACGAACCGCTCGGCGAACCGGTCGTACACGTCCGTGTGCACGATGAACCGCTTGGCGGCGATGCAGGACTGCCCGTTGTTCTGCACCCGCGCGGTCACCGCGATCCGCGCGGCGCGGTCGATGTCGGCCGACGGCATCACGACGTACGGGTCGCTGCCACCCAGCTCCAGCACCGTCTTCTTGATCATCTCGCCGGACGTGGACGCGACCGCCCGCCCGGCGGGCTCACTGCCCGTGAGCGTGGCCGCCTTGACGCGGTCGTCGCGCAGGATGTCGTCGACCGCGGCGGAGCCGATGAGCAGGGTCTGGAAGCAGCCCTCGGGGTAGCCTGCCTGATGGAAGAGGTCCTCCAGGAACAGCGCGGTCTGCGGGACGTTGGAGGCGTGCTTGAGCAGGCCCACGTTGCCCGCCATCAGAGCGGGCGCGGCGAACCGGACGACCTGCCAGAGCGGGAAGTTCCACGGCATGACGGCGAGGACGGGGCCGAGGGGCCGGTAGCGGACCCGCACCCGTGACGCGCCCGAGTCCTTGACGTCGGAGTCGGAGGGCTCCTCGTCGGCGAGCAGTTCCTCGGCGTGCTCGGCGTACCAGCGCATCGCCTTGGCGCACTTGGCCACCTCGGCGCGGGCCTGCTTGATCGGCTTGCCCATCTCGGTGGTCATCACACGGCCGACGTCCTGCTGCATCCCGTCGAGCAGCTCGGCGGCCCGGTTCAGCAGACGGGCCCGCTCGGCGAAGGTCGTCGTCCGGTACGTACGGAACGTCGCCTCCGCGAGCTGGAGCCGGCGGTCGATCTCCTCCTCGCCCATGGCCTCGTACGTCTTGAGCGTCTCGCCGTTCGCCGGGTTCACCGTCGCGATGGGCATGGCTGACCTCCCTGGGGCGGCTTGGTGTTACGACCTTCCCGCGCCACGCGGGCGACCGCAACGCGTGTGCGTCCTCAGGGCGAGTGCTCCGCCAGGCGGTCGAGAAACGCGGACTGGGCCTTGACGATCACCTCGCGGGCCCGGTCCAGGGTGAGCCACTCCACGCGGTCCAGTTCCGGGAACTCCTGGTTACGTCCGGACTTCGGGGGCCACTCCATCGTGAAGGTGCCGGGGCTGATGGTCGCCGGGTCGAGGTCGGCCTCGACCGCCCACGCCGTGACGATCTTGCCGTTGGTCTGGCGCACCTCACCGAGCGGTACGGCCTCGCCGTCCGGCGGTTCGAGGCCCAGTTCCTCGCGGAACTCCCGGCGGGCCGCGTCCCAGGCGGGTTCGTCGGGTTCGTACTCGCCCTTGGGGACGCTCCACGCCCCGGCGTCGCGCCTGGCGAAGAACGGTCCGCCCATATGGCCCAATAACACCTCCAGGCCGTGATCGGTGTGCCGGTACAACAGCAGACCCGCGCTGCGCTTGCCCGTCGTCACGGCTGCACCTCCGGGTGGGCGGCGAGGAGTGTCTCCACGGTGTCGGCGTCCTCGGGGCGCTTGTCCTCGCGGTAGCGGACCACGCGGGCGAAGCGCAGGGTGACGCCGGCCGGATAGCGGGTGGACCGCTGCAGACCGTCGTAGGCGATCTCGACCACGAGTTCGGGGCGTACGGTCACCACGTGGTCGTTCTCCGCCACGGCGATCTCGCGCAGTCGCTCGGTCTGCCAGGTCAGCATCGCGTCGGTCATGCCCTTGAAGGTCTTGCCGAGCATGGCGAATCCGCCGTCCGCCGCGCGGGCGCCCAGGTGCAGGTTGGAGAGCTTGCCGGTGCGCCGGCCGTGGCCCCACTCGGCGGCCAGCACGACGAGGTCCAGGGTGTGCACGGGCTTGACCTTCAGCCAGGACGCGCCGCGCCGGCCCGCGCTGTAGGGGGCGTCGAGGGCCTTGACCACCACGCCCTCGTGGCCGCGCTCGAGGGTCTCGGCGAGGAAGTCCTCGCCCGCGCCCGTGTCCTCGGGCCCGGCGACCACGACACGCCGTACCCGCATCGGCTCGGGGACCAGCCGGGCCAGCTCGGCGTGCCGCTCGGCGAAGGGCAGGTCGAGCAGGTCGCGGTCGTCCACGGAGAGGGCGTCGAAGAAGACGGGGGAGACGGGGACGGACTTGGCGGCCGTGGCCACGTCCACACGCGAGCCGACGCGTCCCGCGGTCTCCTGGAAGGTGCGGGGCCGCCCGTCCGCGTCGAAGGAGATGACCTCGCCGTCCAGGACGAAACGATTCCCCCGCAGCCGCAGCGCGGCGCCGGTCACCTCGGGCAGACGGTCGGTGATGTCGTCGAGGGTGCGGGTGTAGATCCGTACGCTGTCGCCGGTGCGGTGGACCTGGACGCGAATGCCGTCCAGCTTCTCCTCGACGGCGCAGGCGCCGAGCTTCTCGACCGCCTCGGTCACCGAGGAGGCGGTGTGCGCCAGCATCGGCAGCACGGGACGGCCGACGGTGAGCCGGAACTGCTCCAGGGCCCCGGGTCCGTCCGCGAGCAGCGTCCGCGCGACGGTCTGGAGCGAGCCCGCGAGCATCACCGCCCGGCGCACGTCCGCCGGCGGCGCCCCGGTCGCCTCCGCCAGCCCCTCGACGGCGACGGCGTCCAGGGCGCCCTGCCGTACCTCTCCGGTGAGCAGGCCGAACAGGAAGCGCTGTTCCGCCGCGGTCGCCGCGCCCATCAGCGCACCGACCAGCCGGGTCCGTTCGGCCTGGGAGCCGGAGCCGGAGACCTTGCCGAGCTCGGTGAGACGGGCGTCGACCTCGCGGACGGTGAGCGTGGGGTCGGCGGCGGGGGCGACCGGACGGCTGAGCACCTTCCAGCCGACACCGAGCCGCCCCTGGGGCAGCCGTCCCGCCAGATACGGGATCACGATCGGTACGTCGTCCGCCTCGGCGTCCCGGAACAGCTCGGCGAGCAGAGCGATCTTCCGGGACCGCGCGGAGGTGGCGGCGACCTCCTGGGACACATGGGCCAGCCGGGCAAGCAGCATGCTGCCATGGTGCATCGCGCTCGCCCGGGTTACACCCGGGCGAGGGGGTGTACGTCGGGCGCGGGTGCGTTGCGGCTGCTCGCGTCCGCGCGACGGAGCCGCCGGGCCGTGCTTCAGAGCGCTGCGTCCAGGTCCGCCATCAGCAGTTCCCCGTTGATGGTGGCGCCGACCCGGTAGCCGCGGCTCGCCGCGTTGACCACCTGCTCGGCGAAACCGGAGGCGTTGCCCGCCGCCCACAGGCCCGGCACGCTCGTCTTGCCCCGTTCGTCGATCACGGGGTAGGCGCCGAAGGGCGTCTCGCCCATCTCGGCGCCCAGCCGCTCCAGCAGTCCGGTCTGCGGGACGGGGCGGGGCGCGACGAAGAGCACCGACCGGTCGTGGACCGTCCCGTCCGCGAGCCGCACGCCGGTCAGCCGGTCGTCCTCGACGACGAGACCCGCGACCGCGCCCGGGACGACCTCGACGCCGGCCGCGCCGAGGCGGCGCAGATCGTCGTCCGAGAGTTCTGACTCGGCGACCGTGTGCAGGAAGAACGTCACGTTCTTCGACCACTGCGACACCATCAGCGCCTGGTGGGCGCTCATCGGGGTCGTGGCGAGCACGCCGAAGGCCTGGTCGCGGACCTCCCAGCCGTGGCAGTACGGGCAGTGCAGCACGTCCCGGCCGAAGCGTTCCACGACCCCGGGCACGGTGGGCAGCTCGTCCTTCAGGCCGGTGGCGACGACCAGGGCCCGCGCGGCGACGGTACGGCCGCTCTCCAGGGCCACCTCGAAGCCCTCGCCCCGCGAGGCGTCCACCGCGCGGTCGCGGACCAGTTCGACGCCGTACCGGGAGATCTCCTCGCGGCCGATGGCCAGGAACTCGGCGGGCGGCATGCCGTCGCGGGAGAGATAGCCCTGCATATGGGCGGCGGGCGCGTTACGGGGTTCGCCGGCGTCGACGACCAGGGTGCGGCGCCGGGCGCGGCCCAGGACCAGTGCGGCGGAGAGCCCGGCCGCACCGCCGCCGACGACGACCACTTCGTACTTCTCGGTCATGGGTGACCACCTCCGACCCCGACGGTCGCCCGAGCACTGCCGCATTGACAAACCTGTTTGCCGAAACTGCAATGACTGCATGAATGACTCCACGAGCGACGACACCGACGAGGTCCTGGCCGAGGTCGGGCCCCGGCTGAGGCGGATCCGCAAGGAGCGCGGCGCCACGCTCGCCGGGCTCTCGGCGGCCACCGGCATCTCGGTGAGCACGCTGTCCCGGCTGGAGTCCGGGCTGCGCAGGCCGAGCCTGGAGCTGCTGCTGCCGATCGCGCGGGCGCACCAGGTGCCCCTGGACGAGCTGGTCGGGGCCCCGCCGGTCGGCGATCCACGGGTGCGGGCCAAGCCGCTGGAGCGCGGCGGGCACACCTTCTGGCCGCTCAGCAGGCAGCCCGGCGGGCTGCAGGCGTACAAGATCCTCACCTCGCCCGGCAGACGCGAGCCGGATCCGCGCACGCACGAGGGCTATGAGTGGCTGTACGTGCTCTCCGGGCGGCTGCGCCTGGTGCTGGGCGAGCACGACCTGGTGCTCGGGCCGGGCGAGGTGGCCGAGTTCGACACCCGGGTGCCGCACTGGTTCGGGTCGACGGGGGAGGGGCCGGTGGAGTGCCTGAGCCTGTTCGGTCCGCAGGGGGAGCGGATGCATGTGCGGGCGCGGCCGAAGCGGTCGTAGGTCCGCGGGGTCGGTCCGCGGTGACTTGACACCCTCGGCGGGCATCCTGCCGTCGGGCAGTTCGCCGCGCAGCACCGCCGCCCCCGCGTCGATGATGTCGCCGATGTCGAAGCCCGCCGTGTCTGCCGCGACTTCCCGCGGCGCCGATGATCGGCTCCCACAGGCGCGCCGCACCGCGACGTCCCCCACCGCCGATGGTGCGGCGTCAGGCCGCGGGCGGGACGACGATGACCTTGCCGTGCACCGCGCCGTCGGCGGCCCGGGCGTGCAGGGCCGGCAGGTCGGCCAGCGGCACCCGTTCGGCGACGTCGATGTGCAGGTGTCCGCCGTCGGTGAGGGTCACCAGGTGTGCCAGCTGCTGCGCGTCGCTGCGGACGAACAGGTCGACGCCGCGTACGTCGCGCTCCTCGTCGGAAGGCGCGGGCATCCACACCGTGGTGTTCACCAGGACTCCGCCGGGGCGGATCAGGCCGGGGAGCGCGGCCAGCTGCGCCGGGTCGACGGGGGCGAGGTTGAGGACGACGTCGACCGGCTCGGTCACCGCGGTGGTCACCTCCGTGGAGGTGTGGTCGACGACCTCGTCGGCGCCCGCCGTCCTGACCTGCTCGCCGCTGCGGGGGCCGGCTGTGGCGATGACGTGGGCGCCGGCGTTCTTGGCCAGCTGCACGGCGTAGCCGCCGACGGCTCCGCCGGCGCCGTTGACCAGCACCCGCTGTCCCGCCGTCAGCTTGCCGTGGTCGAACAGCGCCTGCCATGCGGTGAGGCCCACCAGCGGCAGGGCGGCGGCGTCGGGCAGCGGGACGCTCTTGGGGGCCGGTGTGAGGATGTCGGCCGGGGCGAGGACGTACTGGGCGGCGGCGCCGGGCTTGTCCATGGGCAGGAAGCCGATGACGTCGTCGCCGACCGCGATGCCGTCCACGCCCTCGCCCAGCGCGTCGATGGTGCCGGCGACGTCGATGCCGGGGGTGTGCGGCAGGACCACCGGGATGGGGCCCTGCATGAAGCCGCCGCGGATGTTGCCGTCGACGGGGTTGAACGAGGTCGCGGCCACCCGGATGCGGACCTGACCGGGCCCGGGGACGGGCAGGTCCACGTCCTCGTAGCGCAGGACGCCGGGGTCGCCGTACTCGTGGAAACGCACAGCCTTCATTTCGGTTCTCACCTTCACTGCGATCCGATGTGCTTCGAATTCGAAGCAACTGCCGCCGACGATACATCTGCTTCGAATTCGAAGCAAGTGGTGTGTCGGCAACCACGACCGTGGGCACGGGGTGGGCACGGGCGCCGGTCAGGCGTCTGCGCATGCCCTCGGTGCCGGTGCAGCTCTGCCATCTCGACCTCGGCGGGCCACTCTCACCGGGGAGGACCGAGGATGATGTTGCCGGACAGTTCCGCGGCCTCGGCCAGCAGCTGTGGGGAGATCTCGAACCCCTCCGGGCGTGGTTCGCGAAGGTCACGGCCGGCGTGGCGGAACATCTTCTCCAGCCCTCCGGGCGTCGAGATGAGCAGGAGATCCGCCTTCTCGGAGGTGATGCGGTAACCGTGCGGAACGCGCCGGGGCAGGAAGACGATGCCGCCCTCCCGCAACTCGTGCTCCACGTCGTCGGCCCACACCAGCGCCGAACCGGAGAGGAGCAGGAAGACCTCGTCCTCGTTGTTGTGGACGTGGTACGGCGGCGCCTCACCCTTGCCGACGTCGAAGCGGCCGACGGTCAGCTGCCCGCCGGTCGCCTCGGCGTCGAGCAGGACACTGAAGACGCTGCCGGCGATCCACTCGAGCTGCTGCTGGTCCTCGCGTTGGGCAAGGTAGGGGATGCTCATGGCCGGTCCTCGGGTTCCGTGGGCGGCGGCGCCGTCCTCCTGTTCGCAACCCTGTGTCGCACCGCTGCCCGATCTGAAGGGGCAGCGGTGCTCAGTGGGGTCCACCGCTGCCCACACCGGACGCTCCACTCTCTTCGAATTCGAAGCAGTACACTCCGGTCATGCCTGAATCGCCGCCGTCGCTCGACCCCGAACAGCTGGGCGCCTACTTCTCCCTCATCGAGGTGGCCAGCCTGCTCCGGCACGCGGTCGATCAGCAGCTGCGCGAGAGCGGCGATCTCAGTTACGTGCAGTTCCAGCTGCTGGCCCGCCTCGGCGACTCACCCACGGGCAGCCACCGCATGACCGATCTGGCCGACGGCGTCGTCTACAGCCGCAGCGGCCTGACCTACCAGGTGGGTCTGCTGGAGAAGGACGGCCTGGTCGTCCGGGCTCCTTCGCCGGACGACGAGCGCGGCGTCACCGTCACCATCACCGACGCCGGGCGCGCGCTGCTCGGCAAGGTGCTGCCGGGACACATCGAGGTGGTCAACGGCCTTCTCTTCGAGCCGCTTTCGCGCGACGACGTCAAGGCGCTCGCCGGCCTGCTGGCGCCGGTGCGCGACCACATGCGCTCGACACCGCCCCGCTCGGCCGCGCCTCGCCGCCGCAAGGATCTCCGAAGCTGACGCAACCAGGAAGGAGCCCGGATTGGGAGCGGCGGGACTGGCGGGGCGGCTGGCCGCGGCACGAGCCGGAGCGCTGGTGGGGAGGGAGCCGGAGCGGGCGCTGCTCGACCGGATGCTGTCGGGCGCGGCGGACGCCCCGCTCGTGGCGTACCTGCACGGCCCCGGCGGCATCGGCAAGTCCTCGCTGGTGCGCTACGCCGCCCGGCAGGCCGAACTGGCCGGCCGCCGCGTGGTGCACGTGGACGGACGGTTCCTCGACGCCGATCCGCGCCGGCTCGAGGAGGCGGCGGCCCCGGCGTGCGCCGAAGCCGGCGCGGTGCTGCTCATCGACACCTTCGAGCAGTGCCAGCCACTCGAGGCATGGCTGCGCGAGACCTTTCTGCCGCGGCTCGCCGACCATACGGTCGTGGTCGTGGCCGGCAGGGTCGCCCCCGACCCCGAATGGTCACTGGACCCCGGATGGGCGCAGCTGTTCACCGCACTGGCCGTACGGCCGCTCGACGCCGCCCAGTCCCACGCCCTGCTCGCCGCCCGGGGGGTGCCCGCCGAACAGCGCGGCGCGTTCGTCGCCTTCGCCGGAGGCAGTCCGCTCGCCCTCTCGCTCGCGGCCTGGGTGCCCCCGGCCGCACCCGGCACACCCTGGGAGCCGACCGGTGACGTCCTGACGACCCTGGTCGAACGGCTCGTGGGCGACCTGCCCAGCGCCGTCCACCGGCGCGCCCTCGAGGTCGTCGCACAGGCCTACGTCACCCGCGAACCCCTGCTGCGCGCGGTGCTGGGAGACGAGGACACCGACGTGGTGTTCTCCTGGCTGCGCCAACTGCCCTACATCGAGGCCACTCCAGAGGGGCTGCACCCGCATGACGCGGTGCGGGCGACCCTCGAGGCCGACCTGCGCTGGCGGGACCCCGAGCGCTACGACGACGTACGCGTCCGTATCTCCCTCGCCGGCCTGCGGGCCGTGCGCGCCGCCGCCCCCGACGACGCGCTGCTGCGGGTCGCGGAGTGGATGTTCCTCTTCCGCCACCGGGGCGGACCGGACGACCTGTACAACTACCGGACGCATCCGCACATCGAGGACACTCCGCTCCGGCCCGAGGACGTGTCCGGCGTGCTGCGCATGGCCGAGGAGGCGGAGGGCCCGGCATCGGCGGCGGCGGTCGAGCACTGGGTGCGCCGCCAGCCGGAGGCCTTCCGCGTCCACCGCCATGCGGGCTCGTCCGCACCCGTGTCCTTCATGGCCATTCTGCGGCTGGACGCACCGCTGCCCGAGGACTGTGCCGAGGACCCGGTGATCGCGGCCGTCTGGGAGCTGGTGGAGACCGCCGCTCCGCTGCGGGCGGGCGAACACCTGGGCATCCGCCGCTTCGCGGTGCAGTCCGGCGGGAACCAGCGGCCGTCGCCCCTGATGGAACTCATCAGCCGGCGCGCCATCGGTGAGGAGATGAGGACCCACGGGCGCGCGGTGACCTTCACGGTCTTCGAGGACGCCGACCGGTGGGGGCGCTACCTCGCCGAGGCAGGGATGCCGGAGGTCGCGGCGGTGGACGTCGGAGGGCGGCGACAGCATGTCTTCGGCCGGGACTGGCGACGGCAGACGATGGAGCACTGGGTGCAGCACCGGGCCCGTGCGGTGGTCACCCCTGTGGCGACCTGGCCCTCGACCGTCGCCAGGAGCGGGCCGGGCGACCAGTCGGCGCGTGCCGCGTTCGCGGAAGCCGTGCTGGAGGCGCTGCGCACCTGGCACACGCCCCGGGCGTTCGCGACCAGTGTTCTGCTGAACTCCCATCTCGTGCCGCCGGGTTCGGCCGACCCGGCCGCCGACCTGCGCCGCGCCATCGTCACCGCCCTCGACGCGCTGCAGACCGACCCCGCGGGCGTCAAGGCCCACGAGGCCCTCACCGCCACCTACGTCACCGCCTGCCGCACCCACAAGGCCGCCGCCCGACGGCTCGGGGTGCCCTACGGCACCTACCGGCGCCACCTCGCCCTGGCCAAGGAACGCCTCATCGAACAACTCCTGCGGCAACCGTCCGCGCCACCGGACCTCACCGCGGACTCCCGTGGACAGCGCTGAGAACCGTTGAGAGGTGTGGTGCGGCCCAGCGGACCGGCTGCCGTCGGGGCGCCAGACGCTGCGTCACATACCTCTGGTGGCGCTCAGATCGAGGGCGATGTCCGTGAGCATGTCCTCCTGGCCGCCCACCAGACCGGGTCGGCCGACCTCGACGAGGATCGTCCGTGTGTCCAGGCCGTGGCGGGCGGCCGCGGTTTCGGCGTGGCGCAGGAAGCTGGAGTAGGCGCCCGCGTACCCGAGGGTGAGCGTCTCGCGGTCGACTCGCACCGGCCGGTCAACTTCCGACGACCTCGCGTCGGCGGTGACAGCGGGCTCCCCACACGCTCTCGGCGCTCTGCTGCACGCGCAGCCCGACCACCACACCCCGGCCCTGACCCCGGGCCCCTCCGACCGGTATGTCCACTCGGCGCACGAGGCCACCGAGCGCGACGCGCCGGCGGCCGACCGCGATCACATGCTCCCCGGCCTCCTGCGCCCCGGCTTTCCCCTGCGCTCCCATCGATCCTCTGAGGGCGGTGGGACGGGGCCGTGGCGCGGGCCACTGAGCGGTTTGGCCGGAGGCGGTTCCCAGGTTGGCAAGCGACCGCTTAGTATGCGAGTGACCAGGTCGGACGACGCAGTCGACGCAGTCCCGTGGAGGCACCGCATGCAGGCATGGCAAGTGCACGAGAACGGCGAGCCGGGTGAGGTGATGCGCCTCGCGGAGGTGGCGCCGCCCACGCCCGGCGAGGGCCAGGTGCTGCTGAAGGTGCGTGCCGCCAACATCAACTTCCCGGACGTGCTGATGGCCCGCGGCCAGTACCAGGTCCGCCCGCCGCTGCCCTTCACACCGGGCGTGGAGATCTGCGGCGAGACCGAGGACGGGCGCCGCGTGATCGCGAACCCCGCGCTGCCGTACGGCGGCTTCGCCGAGTACGCCGTCGCGGACGCCGCCGCCGTACTGACCGCCCCGGACTCGCTGGACGACGCCGAGGCCGCCGCGCTGCACATCGGCTACCAGACGGGCTGGTTCGGTCTGCACCGCCGGGCGCACCTGGAGGCCGGGGAGACGCTGCTGGTCCACGCTGCCGCAGGAGGGGTCGGCAGCGCGGCCGTACAGCTCGGCAAGGCCGCCGGGGCGCGGGTCATCGGTGTCGTGGGCGGTGCCGAAAAGGCCGTGGTGGCCCGGGAGCTGGGATGTGACGTCGTCATCGACCGGCGCGGTGAGGACGTCGTGGGCGCGGTCAAGGAGGCCACCGGGGGCCGGGGCGTCGACGTGATCTACGACCCGGTCGGCGGCGAGGCCTACACGCAGTCGACCAAGGTCGTCGCCTTCGAGGGCCGGATCGTCGTCGTCGGCTTCGCCAGCGGGAACATCCCCGCGCCCGGACTCAACCACGCGCTGGTGAAGAACTACTCGATCCTCGGTCTGCACTGGGGCCTGTACAACACCAAGAACCCCGAGCTGGTCCAGCACTGCCACGAACAGCTCACCGAACTCGCCGCCCGGGGCGCCATCAAGCCGCTGGTCAGCGAGCGGGTGCCGCTGCAGGAGGGCGCGGCGGCCGTGCAGCGCGTCGCCGACGGTGTGACCACCGGCCGGGTGGTCGTCCTCCCGTCGCTGGAGAAGGGAGCCGCCGCATGACCGACGCAGCCGAACTGCGGCGCCGCACACGGGAGTTGCTGGCCACGTATCCGCCGGCCGGCACCGACCGCCTGGACTTCCTCAGGGCCCGCTTCGACGCGGGGCTGGCCTGGGTGCACTACCCCGAAGGCCTCGGTGGCCTGGGTGCGCCCCGGTCCCTGCAAACCGTCGTGGACGCCGAGCTGGAGGCCGCCGGGGCTCCCGACAACGATCCCCGGCGCATCGGCATCGGGCTGGGCATGGCCGCGCCGACCATCCTGAAGTACGGGACCGCGGAGCAGAAGCGGCGCTACCTGCGGCCCCTGTGGGTGGGGGAGGAGGTCTGGTGCCAGCTCTTCAGCGAGCCGGGCGCCGGTTCCGACCTGGCCGCGCTCGGCACCAGGGCCGTCCGAGAGGGCGACTACTGGGTGGTCAACGGGCAGAAGGTGTGGACGTCCAGCGCCCATCTCGCCCGCTGGGCCATCCTCATCGCCCGCACCGACCCGGACGTGCCCAAGCACGCGGGCATCACGTACTTCATCTGCGACATGACCGACCCCGGCGTCGAGGTCCGCCCGCTGCGACAGATCACCGGCGAGGCGGAGTTCAACGAGGTCTTCCTGACCGACGTCCGCATCCCGGACTCCCGGCGCCTCGGCGAGGTCGGCGACGGCTGGCGGGTCGCGCAGACCACGCTGAACAACGAGCGCGTCGCCATCGGCGGTATGCGGCTGCCCCGCGAGGGCGGCATGATCGGCCCCGTCTCGAGGACCTGGCGCGAGCGGCCCGAGCTGCGCACCCACGACCTGCACCAGCGGCTGCTGAAGCTCTGGGTCGAGTCCGAGGTCTCCCGCCTCACCGCCGAGCGCCTGCGTCAGCAACTGGTCGCCGGCCAGCCCGGCCCCGAGGGCGCCGGCATGAAGCTCGCCTTCGCCCGCCTCAATCAGGAGATCAGCGGCCTGGAGGTCGAACTCCTCGGCGAGGAGGGTCTGTTGTACGACGACTGGACCATGCGGCGCCCGGAGCTGGTGGACTTCACGGGCCGCGAGGCCGGCTACCGCTATCTGCGCTCCAAGGGCAACAGCATCGAGGGTGGGACCAGCGAGGTCCTGCTGAACATCGTCGCCGAGCGGGTCCTGGGCCTGCCCGCCGAGCCGCGCACCGACAAGGACGTCGCCTGGAAGGACCTCGCCCGATGACCGACCTGCTGTACTCGGAGGAGGAAGAGGCGCTGCGGGCGGCCGTACGGGACCTGCTCGCCGACCACTGCGACGCCCCGGGCGTCATCGCCCGCACCGAGTCCGACGCCCCGCACGACCTCGCCGCGTGGAAGGCCCTCGCCGACGGCATGGGCCTCGCGGGCCTGCTGGTGCCCGAGGCGCAGGGCGGCCAGGGCGCCACGCACCGCGAAGTCGCCGTGGTCCTTGAGGAGTTGGGTCGCGCGGTCGCCCCCGTGCCGTACCTCGGCAGCGCCGTCGTCGCCACCGAGGCCCTGCTGGAGTGCGGGGACGAGGACTTGCTCGGCCGGCTGGCCTCAGGACGGGCCATCGGGGTGCTCGCGGTCGGACTGCACCGCGCTCCCGGCACCGCGTTTCCCGCCGTACGGCTGGAAGGCGGCGCCCTGCACGGGGAGTTGACCGGCATCGCGGACGCCGTCGTGGCGGACGTACTGCTGGTGCCGGCCGAGGACGGCGGGCTGTACGCGGTGGAGGCCGCCGACGCCACCGTCACCCCGCAGGTGTCCCTGGATCTCACCCGGCCGCTGGCCACCGTCACCCTCGACGGCGCCCGGGGCCGACGCCTCGGCGACGCCGGACCCAGCGTCCGGCGGGCGCTGCGGGCCGGTGCCGGACTGCTCGCCTCCGAGCAACTCGGGCTCACGGAATGGACGTTGACGGAGACCGTGCGCTACCTGAAGGAGCGCAAGCAGTTCAACCGGCCCGTCGGCGGCTTCCAGGCGCTCAAGCACCGGCTCGCCCAGCTGTGGCTGGAGGTCGCGAGCCTGCGTGCCGCGGCCCGCAACGCGGCCGACGCGCTCGCCACCGGCGAGGACACCGACCTCGCGGTGGCCGTCGCCCAGGCCTACGCGTCGCCCGTCGCCGTCCACGCCGCCGAGGAGGCGCTGCAGTTGCACGCCGGCATCGGCATGACCTGGGAACACCCCGTCCACCTCTACCTCAAGCGGGCCAAGGCCGACTCGATCGCCTACGGCACGGCCGGCGCCCACCGCGGCGCGGTGGCCGAACTCGTCGACCTGCAGGCCCCCTGACGGTCACTTGGTGAAGCCCGCCCCACCTGGGGCGGGCTTCTTCGTGTGCCCGTGCCGAAGGAGTGAACGGGCGACGGCAGTCCGGCCAACTCCTGGCATGTACAGGTTCATAGGGTGCCAACGCGCCTCATACTCCCTGTGGTTCCGACCCGCCCCACAGGGAGGCAGAACATGGCCCTCGTCACCCGCCGCAGAGCCCTCACCACCTTCGGCGCCACGGTCGCCGCCGTGCTCGCCCCGCCGGCCGGCAGCGCGTTCGCGGACGGACGCAAGCACACCAAGCGCCCGTTGTGGCGCGCCCACGCCCACAACGACTACGAGCACCCGCGCCCCCTCTTCGACGCGCTCGACCACCGGTTCGGCAGCGTCGAGGCCGACATCTTCCTCGTCGGCGACCAGCTGCTGATCGGGCACACGGTCGACGACCTCGACCCGACCCGCACCCTGGAGTCCCTCTACCTCGACCCGCTGGCCCGCATCGTCAAGGCCAACCACGGTACCGTGTACCGGGGTTGGCACCGGCCGCTGCAGCTGCTCATCGACATCAAGACCGAGGGCTCCTCGACCTACCTCGAACTCGACCGCCATCTCCAGCGCTACAAGCACCTGTTCACGACCTACGCCCACGGCCGTGTCCACGCCGGCGCCGTCACCAACGTCATCTCCGGCGACCGGGCCGCCCGTATCCCCATGGAGGCGCAGAGCGTGCGCCGCGCCTTCTACGACGGCCGCCTCACCGACCTCGGCACCTCGGCACCCGCCTCCTTCGTCCCGCTGATCAGCGACAACTGGCAGCTCAACTTCACCTGGCTGGGCGTGGGCGCCTTCCCCGAGGCCGAGCGGCAGAAGCTGCGCGGCATCATCGGCCAGGTGCACAAGGCCGGGCAGACGGTGCGGTTCTGGAACACCCCCGACGTGGCCGGGCCCGCCCGGGACGCGCTGTGGACCGAACTGCTCGCCGCCGGCGTCGACTACTTCAACACCGACGACCTCGCCGGACTGGAGTCCTTCCTGGACGCCCACAAGGCGAACTGAGAACCACACGTTCGGAGGACAGGTCAGCCGCCCGGACGAACCCCCCGCTACGCCACACTTGCGGCCGAAAGCCGTGAACCGCACGTGCGGCGTGGCGGAGGAGGTTGACGATGGCGATTTCCATCTCTGTGGTGCTGCTGTTCCTGATCCTGGCGGTGATCTTCCTGCGCAGCGGTGGGCTGAAGTTCTCGCACGCCCTGGTCTGCGTGCTGCTGGGCTTCTTCCTGGCCGGGACCAGCATGGCGCCCACCATCCACAGCGGCCTCACCGCGACCGCCGACATCGTCAGCGGCCTGCACCCGTGAGGCCGTGCGCGGTCACCGCGTGACGAAGACCCCGATGCCGTTGGGGACCGGGCGCTCCGCGTCGCCGGACGGATGATTGCGTACGGTCACCCCGCTCGCGCCCGGTGCCCGGGCGACCAGGGTGGTCGAGCCGCCGCCGTCCAGGCTGAAGGCGTCCACCGAGCCCAACGCCCGCATCTCGGCCGCGACTTCGGCGATCGTCAGGCCCTTGCGGTACTGGGGCGCACCGTCGAGTGCGAACAGCAGGACCCGTCTGCCGCCGTCCGCGATGCCGACGGCCGTCCGCACGGCCGCAGTGCCGTTGTCCAGCCCGGCCAGCGGCCGTCCGTCCCTGAGCACCGGGTAGCCGCCGAGGGCGAAGCGGTACGGGATCCTGGAGGTGGCCGCGACCAGACGGTGCGTCACCTTCACCCGCTCGCCCTTCACGAGCCTGCGCAGTCGGTCCGCGCCCGTCTCCCGGCCGAGGAGGACCGTGGTGCCCGTCGCGATCGCGCCGGCACCCGGCGTGGCCGACGTCGACACCACCCGGCCGTGCCGGACCGTCACCTCGTAGGTGTCCTTGCTGCACGCGGCCGCCCGGTCGGTGTCCGTGCCGCAGGTGGCACGCAGCCGGGAGACGTCTCCCCACTCCGAGGTGAACGCGCCGACCGAGTTCACCGGCAGCGCGAACTGGTTGAACCCGCCGAGCGGCAGGCGCCCCACCGGTGTGCGGACCGTTCCCTGGAGGGCCAGGTGGTCCAGCCGGGCCCTGCGGTCGATGCCCACCCCGAGCACGTCCTCGGTGCTGGTGCCGGGCGGCAGCGCCGGGCCGAAGCGCTGGCCGTCCGGCACGGACGCCTTCAGCGGGTGACCGTTCGCGATCGCCGGTCCGTCCGTGGAGCCGGTGGCCTCGACCCCCGGGTGCTGGGTCTCGGTGATGTTGAAGAAGTCGCCGTTGACGCCCGCGACCGCGCGCTGGGCGTCGGCGAGCCGGGAGACGGGCGCCCGGGCGGCCACCGCACCGGGGTGCAGCAGGTCGAGCCGGACGTGCGGGTCGCGCAGGTCGACCGTCACCAGATGGGCATGGGTGAGCCCCTTCGACCCCTGGACGTCGAACTGCCGGTAGGTGACGCCCTTCGCCATCGCGGTGACGGCGGGTACGCCGCTGGCCGGTGCCGCCCCCACCAGGGCGGCACCGGCCAGCGCGCCGAATGCCGTGAGAAGAGCGAGTACGGATCTGTTGGATCTGCCTGCCGGTAAACGCTTCTGACGATGCGTCACACTGCCCCCTGAGGTCTCGTCAACTGTCCCGGACACCAAGGGAAGTGCAGCAGAAGACGGAGACCCGCGGGGTGGCTAGGCGTCGACTACACGAGAACGGGTGAGAAAACGCACCCCCTCGGGTGCCTCCAGCGAGAAACCGCTGCCACGGCCCGCCACGACGTCCACGATCAGCCGGGTGTGGCTCCAGACCTCGTACTGGCTTCGCGCCATCCAGAACGTCACCGGCTCCGGCACGCCCTCGACCTCGAGCTCCGCCAGCAGCACGTCCGATCCGCCGGTGCGGAACTCGCCGTCGGGGTAGCACATGGGCGCGCTGCCGTCGCAACAGCCGCCGGACTGGTGGAACATCAGCGGTCCGTGCGTGGCCCGCAGCCGGCGCAGCAGGTCGGCGGCCGCGGGAGTGAGCTCGACACGCGGGGTCTCCTCGTCCATGGCGCCAGGGCAGCACGCCCGACGTTGCGAGAGGGTTGCACACCCTCTCCACGGACCGGCAAGGTCGCGCATGAAACGGGCGGACCGCCGCCCCCATCCCGTCGTCGACCGGCCCCTCGGGCTCCCGGAGGCTGAGGGGCGGTGACGGCTCAGGCCGGCTGGGGCGTGAGGCGGGCGTGGCCCCTGCGGTCGTAATAGCGGGTCATGGCGAAGCCGAAGAGCAGGGCGAGGGCCACGCCGATGGCGATCATGATCCAGGAGCGGGTCAGGCCGGCGTCACCGCGGGCGTCGAAGTAGAGGATGGCGCGCACTCCGTCGCTGAGCTGGCGCATGGGCTCGAAGTGGGAGAGGAAGCGGTAGAAGCCGGGGACGGCCTGCAGGGGGACGGTGGCTCCGGAGGACGGCAGGCCCAGCACGATGAAGACGAACATGGAGACCAGCTGACCGACCCCGCCGAACGCGGCGTTGATGGCCTGCACGCCGAGGCCGACGGCGAGGGAGGCGCAGTAGGAGTAGATCCACAGCAGGGGGAGGTGGCTCGCGTCCATGTCCAGGATGGTGATCGTCGCGAGCATGATCAGGGAGACGGTGAGGACCGTGATGCCCGCGGTCATGGCCATCTTCAGCAGCAGCGTCTGCGTGCGGTTGATCGGGACCGTGGGCAGCCGGGTGTGCCAGGGGCCGATCTCGTTGTCGGCGTAGCCGAGGGAGGTGTCGACGGCGTTGCTGATGACGTTGCCGCCGATGAAGCCGGCCAGCACCAGCAGCAGGGTGTAGTAGAAGGCGCTCAGGCCCAGGCCGCTGTGGCTGCCGAGGGGATGGCCGACCTGGGTGACGACGTTGACCGGGTCGGCCAGCAGCAGCTTGGTCGTGGAGTTGGCCCGCGCGTCCGCCCGGGTGAGCTGCTTGCCGATGGTCTGTGACGCCTGGTGCGCGGCCTGCGTGGTGATCTGACTGGCGAGGGAGGAACCCAGGCTGCCCTTGCCGGGGTTGGTCAGCACCGTCATCGCGGGCCGCTCGGTGGCGTCGCTGGTGGCGAGCGCGGTGACGGAGTCCGTGAAGTTCGCGGGGATGACCAGGGCGCCGTACACCTTCCCGGAGTCGAGCTGGTCCTGCGCCTGGGCGAGGGTCAGGGTGCGCCACGCCGCCTTGTCGCTGGAGGTGTCGGAGGTGATGGCGGCGGCGATCTGCGTGCCCGCGTTCTGCTGCTGACCGGCCGGGGGTCTGCCCGTGTCGCCGTTGACCAGGGCGATGGGCAGATGGCGCAGATCGCGCTGCGGGTCGACGATGCCGCCCATGTAGAGCAGGGACAGCAACAGGGCGAGCAGCCCGGTCAGAAGGGTGGGCATCAGCCACAGCTTGGGGCGGCCCAGCAGGGTGACGGCACGGGCCGGGGGACTGGGGTCGGCCATGGCTCTCCGTAGGTCGTGGGGACGGGGGCATCCACCGCACATCTGCGCATCCCAGAGCCTACGGACGGCGAGGGGCAGACGAACGCAACCTGTCCGAACGGCCCTGAACCGGTCGGAGCCCCCGCACGTACCTCTCAGGCAACCCACAGGACGGCCGCACCCTCCTACCGGTTGACGTAGTGGGCGACACACCCGAGGAGTGTCCGTTGGACGGCATCGAGTCCTCCCCTCCCGAACCGCGCGCGGTCTCCCGCCGCAGGTTCATGGTCTACTCCCTGTCCGCCGCCACCCTCACCGTCGCCGCCCCGCTCGCCTGCGACGCCTCCAGGGCGCAGGGCTCCGAGCCCGCCGGCGCGGTGGCCACCGGTGACGACGACGAGATGCTGGTCCTGGAGGTCACCAAGGCGAACCGGGTGGTCGTACGGCTGCCCCGGGTCGAGGTCGGCCAAGGCGTCACCACCGCCGTCGCCATGATGATCGCCGAGGAGCTGGACGCCCGCCTCGACGACGTCGACATCCCCCTCGCGGACGCCCGCACCAAGGGCAACCAGTCCACCGGCGGCTCCAGTTCCGTCCGATCGCTGTACGACCCCGCACGCCGGCTCGCCGCCACGGCCCGCGCCAGACTGGTGACCGCGGCCGCGCACCGCTGGCACCTGCCCGCCCGCACCCTGCACACCCGGGACACCATGGTCTTCGCCCCCGACGGCCGTAAGGCGAGCTTCGGCTCGCTCAGCGCGGACGCGGCCCGGATCCGCCGTACCGAGGTTTCCGCCCGGCCCCGCCCGGCCGCCCGGCACAAGGTGATCGGCCGGCCGACGAGCCGGATCGACGCCCGGGACATCGTCACCGGAAAGGCCACGTTCACCGGAGACCTGGCCGTGGCCGGGGCGAAGCCGACCGTGGTGGCCAGGCCGCCGACGCTCGGCGGCCGGGTCGTCTCGGTCGACGACCGGGCGGCGCGCGCCCTGTCGGGCGTCCACGCCGTGGTGCGGGTGCCCGGCGGGATCGCCGTGGTCGCCGAGTCCTTCCACCACGCCTTCACCGCCCGGGACGCCCTGAAGATCAGGTGGGCGCCGGGCCCGATGGCCTCGCTGTCCGACGCCGGCATCCGCTCCCGGCTGCGGGCCGCGCTCCCCGCGCTGGGCTCACCGCCGCGCGGATCGACGCAGGTGCAGGGGGAGTTCGAGTTCGCGTTCGTCAGCCACGCGCCGATGGAGGTGCTGACCGCGATCGCGGACGTGCGCGCCCACCGGGCGGAGCTGTGGTTCTCCACGCAGACCCCGATGGAGGCGCGCGACACCATCGCGTCCGCCGTCGGACTGCCCGTCTCGGCCGTCACGGTGCATGTGATCCGCGGCGGCGGCTCGTTCGGGCGGCGGCTGACCTTCGACGCGGCGATCGAGGCGGCCCTGATCTCGAAGGCCGCCAAGCGGCCCGTCAAGCTGATGTGGAGCCGCAACGACGACACCCGGCACGGCAGGATGCGCCCCGCGAGCCACCACCGCATCCGCGCCAGCCACCAGGGCGGCCGGGTGATCGCCTTCGCCCACGCGATGGCCTCGGTCAACGAGTCGTCCGGGAAGAGCGGGGTGGACCGGGCATCCTTCGTACGGCGCGCGTCCGGACCCGCGCCCAGCGACTCCGGGCTGTACAACTTCGGCCGCCTGTCCGGGGATTCGGGCGGGGTCGACCTCCCGATCCCGCTCGGCGCCTGGCGGTCGGTCGACTCCGGAACCGCGCGCACCGCGGAGGAGATCCTCGTCGACGAGATCGCCGCGAGCCTCGGCCAGGACGCGGTCGCCTTCCGCCGTACGACCCTGCGCAGCAGGTCCGTCCGGGCCGTGCTGGACAAGGTCGCCCGGGCCGGGGGCTGGGGGCGGCCCCTGCCCGCCGGGCACGGGCAGGGCGTGGCCGTGCACGAGGAGTACGGCTCCTGCGTGGCCTGCCTCGCGGAGATCGACGCGACCGACCCACGGCAGCCCCGGGTGACCCGGGTGGTGATGGCCGCCGACGTCGGCACGGTGATCAATCCCCGGGGCCTGGAGGCCCAGCTCATGGGCACGGCGATCGACGGGATCTCCACGGTGCTGTCGGCCGGCCTGCACATCGACCGGGGTGCCGTGCGCGAGGGCAGCTTCGCCGACTTCCACTGGGCCCGGCAGCGCCACGCCCCGCTGCACTTCGAGGCGCACGTCATGCCGTCCACGGCGGACCCGGGAGGCGCCGGGGAGCTGGGGGTGCCGGCCGCCTCCGGGGCCGTCGCCAACGCCTACGCCCGCGCGACCGGCACCAAGCCGCGCCGCTTCCCGCTGAGCTTCTGAGAAGGACCCGATGCCCTCCTACTCCTTCACCCTCAACGGCGAGAAGGTCACCGTCGAGGCCCCCGCCGACATGCCCCTGCTGTGGGTGCTGCGCGACCTGCTGCACGTCACCGGCCCCAAGTACGGCTGCGGAGTCGGCGTCTGCCGCGCCTGCACCAGCCACCTCGACGGAGACGAGATCCAGCCCTGCGTCGTCAAGGTCGAGGACTGCGCGGGCCGGAAGGTCACCACCATCGAGGGCCTGGCCGACGGCGCCACCCTGCATCCCGTGCAGCAGGCGTGGCTGGAGCGCGACGTCGCCCAGTGCGGCTTCTGCCAGCCGGGCCAGATCATGGCCGCGGTCGCCCTGCTGAAGCGGACACCCCACCCCACGGACGCCGACATCGACGGCATCGAGAACGTCTGCCGGTGCGGCACCTACAGCCGGATCCGGGAGGCCATCGAGAAGGCCGCGGCGGAGATCAACACGGCGACGCCGAAAATCACCCCCTGAGTGGCCCGGCTCACATGGCCAGGGAGGCATGTCACCGACACCATGGGGGACGTCATCGGCAGGCTGAAGGGAGCGGCGATGTTCCGCAAGGTGCTGGTCGCCAACCGTGGTGAGATCGCGATCAGGGCATTCCGTGCCGGCTACGAGCTGGGTGCCCGGACGGTCGCCGTCTTCCCGCACGAGGACCGCAACTCGCTGCACCGGCTGAAAGCCGACGAGGCGTACGAGATCGGCCAGCCCGGCCATCCCGTACGGGCCTATCTGTCGGTGGAGGAGATCGTCCGCGCGGCCCGCAAGGCCGGCGCCGACGCCGTTTACCCCGGCTACGGCTTCCTGTCGGAGAACCCCGAGCTGGCCAAGGCCTGCGAGGACGCGGGCATCACCTTCGTCGGGCCCAGCGCGCAGATCCTGGAGCTGACCGGCAACAAGGCCCGTGCCGTGGCCGCCGCCCGCGCGGCCGGCGTCCCGGTGCTCGGCTCCTCCCAGCCCTCCAACGACGTCGACGAACTGGTGGGCGCGGCCGAGGAGATCGGCTTCCCGGTGTTCGTGAAGGCCGTCGCCGGCGGTGGCGGGCGTGGCATGCGCCGGGTCGAGGACCCGGCCGCGTTGCGCGAGTCCATCGAGGCCGCCTCCCGTGAGGCCGCGTCCGCGTTCGGCGACCCGACCGTCTTCCTGGAGAAGGCGGTCGTCGACCCCCGCCACATCGAGGTGCAGATCCTCGCCGACGGCGAGGGCAATGTCATCCACCTCTTCGAGCGCGACTGTTCCCTCCAGCGGCGTCACCAGAAGGTCATCGAGCTGGCCCCGGCGCCCAACCTGGACCCGGCCCTGCGCGACCGCATCTGCGCCGACGCCGTCCGCTTCGCCCGCGAGATCGGCTACCGCAACGCCGGCACCGTCGAGTTCCTGCTCGACCGGGACGGCAACCACGTCTTCATCGAGATGAACCCGCGTATCCAGGTCGAGCACACGGTCACCGAGGAGGTCACCGACGTCGACCTGGTCCAGGCCCAGCTGCGCATCGCCTCCGGCCAGACCCTCGCCGACCTCGGTCTGTCCCAGGAGACGGTGAAGCTGCACGGCGCGGCCCTGCAGTGCCGTATCACCACCGAGGACCCCGCCAACGGCTTCCGCCCGGACACCGGCCGGATCAGCGCCTACCGCTCGCCCGGCGGCTCCGGCATCCGTCTGGACGGCGGAACCACCCACGCCGGTACGGAGATCAGCGCGCACTTCGACTCCATGCTGGTGAAACTCACCTGCCGGGGCCGGGACTTCAAGGCCGCCGTCGGGCGGGCCCGGCGGGCCGTCGCCGAGTTCCGTATCCGGGGTGTGGCCACCAACATCCCCTTCCTGCAAGCGGTGTTGGACGACCCGGACTTCCAGGCGGGACGGGTGACGACCTCGTTCATCGAGGAGCGCCCGCATCTGCTGACGGCGCGTTCCTCGGCCGACCGGGGCACCAAGCTGCTGACCTACCTCGCCGACGTCACGGTCAACAAGCCGCACGGCGAGCGCCCCGAGCTGATCGAGCCGGTCACCAAGCTGCCCCCGCTGCCCGAGGGCGAGCCGCGCGCGGGCTCCCGGCAGAATCTCGTCGAACTCGGCCCGGAGGGCTTCGCCCGCTGGCTGCGCGAGTCGCCGACCATCGGCATCACCGACACCACCTTCCGCGACGCCCACCAGTCCCTGCTCGCCACCCGGGTGCGCACCAAGGACCTGCTCGCCGTGGCGCCCGTCGTCGCCCGCACCCTGCCCGAGCTTCTCTCCCTGGAGTGCTGGGGCGGTGCCACCTACGACGTCGCCCTGCGCTTCCTCGCCGAGGACCCCTGGGAGCGGCTGGCCGCCCTGCGCGAGGCCGTGCCGAACATCTGTCTGCAGATGCTGCTGCGCGGCCGCAACACCGTCGGCTACACCCCGTACCCGACCGAGGTGACCGACGCCTTCGTACAGGAGGCCGCCGCCACCGGCATCGACATCTTCCGCATCTTCGACGCCCTCAACGACGTCGGCCAGATGCGCCCCGCCATCGACGCCGTGCGCGAGACCGGCACCGCGATCGCCGAGGTCGCCCTCTGCTACACCTCGGACCTGTCCGACCCCAACGAGCGCCTGTACACGCTCGACTACTACCTGCGCCTCGCCGAGCAGATCGTCGAGGCCGGCGCCCATGTCCTGGCGGTCAAGGACATGGCCGGCCTGCTGCGCGCCCCGGCCGCCGCCAAGCTCGTCTCGGCGCTGCGCCGCGAGTTCGACCTGCCGGTGCACCTGCACACCCACGACACGGCGGGCGGCCAGCTCGGCACCTACCTCGCCGCGATCCAGGCGGGCGCGGACGCCGTGGACGGCGCGGTCGCGTCCATGGCCGGTACGACCTCCCAGCCCTCCCTGTCGGCGATCGTCGCCGCGACCGACCACTCCGACCGGCCCACCGGCCTGGACCTGCAGGCGGTCGGCGACCTGGAGCCGTACTGGGAGAGCGTCCGTAAGGTCTACGCCCCCTTCGAGGCGGGCCTCGCCTCCCCGACCGGGCGCGTCTACCACCACGAGATCCCGGGCGGGCAGCTCTCCAACCTGCGCACCCAGGCCGTCGCGCTGGGCCTCGGCGACCGCTTCGAGGACATCGAGGACCTGTACGCGGCCGCCGACCGCATCCTGGGCCGGCTGGTCAAGGTCACCCCGTCCTCCAAGGTGGTCGGCGACCTCGCGCTGCACCTGGTCGGCGCCGGGGTCACCCCCGAGGACTTCGAGGCGGCCCCCAACCGCTACGACATCCCCGACTCGGTCATCGGCTTCCTGCGCGGTGAGCTGGGCACCCCGCCCGGCGGCTGGCCCGAGCCGTTCCGCAGCAAGGCGCTCGAGGGGCGCGGCCCGGCCAAGCCCGTGCAGCAGCTGACGCCGGAAGACCGCGAGGGCCTGGCCAAGGAGCCCCGCGCCACCCTCAACCGCCTCCTGTTCCCCGGTCCGACCCGCGAGTACGAGGCCCACCGCGCCGCCTACGGCGACACCAGCGTCCTGGACAGCAAGGACTTCTTCTACGGCCTGCGCCCGGGCAAGGAGTACTCCGTCGACCTGGAACCCGGCGTGCGGCTCCTGATCGAGCTGGAGGCGGTCGGCGAGGCCGACGAGCGCGGTATGCGCACGGTGATGTCGACCCTGAACGGCCAGCTCCGCCCGATCCAGGTGCGGGACACGGCCGCCGCCTCCGACATCCCGGTCACCGAGAAGGCCGACCGGGGCAACGCCGGCCATGTCGCCGCGCCGTTCGCCGGTGTGGTCACCCTCGCGGTCGTCGAGGGCGACGAGGTGGACGCCGGGGCGACCGTGGCCACCATCGAGGCGATGAAGATGGAGGCCGCGATCACCGCCACCAGGGCGGGCCGCGTGACCCGCCTCGCCATCAACCGGATCCAGCAGGTGGAGGGCGGCGACCTGCTGGTCGAGATCGGCTGAACCCCTTCTCACAGACGATTCCGGCGGCCGTATCGGGAAACCCGGTACGGCCCATCGGAACCGCCGGAGAGGGCGCCATGACTGCTGCCGACACCGCACGCTACGACGACCAGGACGACACCCCCCTGACGGGGTACGCCGTGCTCGCCGGCACCTTCGCGACGGGCCTCGCGGCCTTCACCGCTGCGGTACGGGCACGCGGCGTACGGCCGCCCCGGGACGTGCCTCCGTGGGACGTCGCCCTGATGGGAGCGGCCACCTACAAGGCCTCCAGGCTGCTGGCCAACGACAAGATCACCAGCTTTGTGCGGGCACCGTTCACCGAGCGCAAGGGGGACGGCGAGGCCGCGGAGGTCATGGACGAGCCGCGCGGCAAGGGGGTGCGCCGGGCCGTGGGCGACCTGGTGTCCTGCCCGTTCTGCGTCTCGGTCTGGGCGGCCGGCGCCCTGGTCTGCGGGTACACCACCGTCCCCCGGGCCACCCGGCTGGTCTGCGCGGGCCTGGGCGCGGTGACCCTGGCGGACTGGCTGCAGTACGCCTGGACCTGGACCCAGCAGAGCGTCGAGTGAGGACCGCGGTGTCCCAAAGTCGCCCCGAGGCGCCATCCGCACGGTGAGGGCGACGGCGGTGGGTACCCGGCACCGACCCGTTACGGAGGTCAAACGGCAGTCGGCGGAGGTCCCGGCGTCCTGGAGGACTTCTTACGAGTCACTGGTCGGCCCGGGGGCGACGGTGCTGCGCGCCGCCGAGGCCATGGCTCCGACCCACGCGCACCCTGGCACCGAGTCCGCGGCGAGGAACCTCACCCCGGGCCCCGTCGCCGCGGTCATCGACCGCACCCGCGACGCCGTCCGCAAGGCGATGGGCAAGGACGGCTGACCTCAGGTGTTCAGCGAGCGGTGACCAAGGCGTCCAGGCCGAGGTCGTCGCCGCTGATGTCGGCGAGCCACGGGTCGTGGACGTACTCGAAGCGGCGGGTGTCGGTGTCGAGCAGACCGATGCTCCCGGGGGTGACCTGCTGCCGCGGGTTGATCGGCGCACCGCTTCTGCCGTCGGCCTTCGGGCGCACCAGCTGGGCGAGGGCGTACGAGGTCGTCGGGCCGTACATGCGCGGCCCGTTGGGGTGGTGGTAGTGGCCGCTGACGTGCAGGGGCGGCCGTAGATGCTCGATGAGCCGGGTCAGCTTGGGGGAGCCCTGGACGGTGCCGCGCCACTCGGACATGCCGTAGGGGCCGTCGTGGGTGATCAGGAGGTCCACGCTGCCCGGTTCGGCGTCCATCAGCAGGGCGTACGCGTCGGAGTCGAAGTCCATCGCCTCCGACTCGATCAGTCCGAGGAAGGCGGTGCGCAGTCCGGCGATCTCGACGACATTGCCGCAGGCGACATGGTGGTAGGCGCCGAGCGGGTCCACCGGAGTCATGGTCGACAGGCTGTCGTGGTGCAGGGCGGCGAGCCACTCGTGGTCCTCGTGGTTGCCGCTGACGAAGTGGAACGCGGGAACCTGGTCCAGCGCCCGGCGTACCGCGTCGGCCAGTCGGGGTGATGGATCGAGCAGCCGGAAGAAGTCGCTCTGCGCCGGCTGGTCCGCGCCGAACCGCCGACTGGCCTCGTCCCACCGTTCCGGCGCGGGAAACGCGCCCAGGTCGCCGACCTGGATCAGCGCGTCGAGCCGGATCCCGCGCCGCTTCTGCATCAGCACCGCGGCGCCCAGTGCGTGCAGCACGCATCCGTGCACGTCCCCGAAGAACGCGACCTTCAAGTGCCGCTCCCTTGTCGTGGTTGTGTCTCTGGTCTTTGTTGTCGCATCCGTCGAGCCTCGCGGGCGGGGGGCGGACGGGCAAGCGGATATCCACTCCAGGGAGGGTGGCCGGCGCGGGTGATCGTATGATGGTGGCCGGATCGCTCAAACGAACATTCCCGGGGCGGAGGCCGTATGCGTGAGCCGGTCGATCTCAGGCGGCGGCGGATCCTCGCCGCGGTGCAGGCACGCGGTACGGCACGGGTCGCCGACCTCGCCGCCGAACTGCAGGTGTCGGTGGTGACCGTCCGCCGGGACGTCGAGGAGCTGACCCGCGAGGGCAGGCTGAGGCGCGGCCACGGTGTGGTCCGCTCCACCCTGCCCGCCCAGGAGCTGCCCGAGCGCGCCGCCGGTGAGGGCGACACCGTGGCCGTGGTGGTGCCCGAGCGCCACTCCTACCTCTACGAGACCCTGCACGGCGCCCGCACCGTCCTGGACGCCGCCGGTCTGCGGGTCGCCCTGCACATCGCCCCGCAAGTGCCCGGCGCCGAACGCCCCCAGGTGGAGCGGGCGCTCGCCGACGGGGCCCGCGCGGTGCTGCTCGCGCCCCGCTGGCGCAGCCCCGCGGCGGAGGAGGACGACTACCGCTGGCTCGCCGCGCTGGACGTGCCGACCGTGCTGATGGAGCGCCGCCCGCCGAAGGGCAGCGCCCTGCACGCCATGGACTCGGTCTGCTCCGATCACTGGTACGGCGCCCACCTCGCCGTCGAGCACCTGGTCGGCCTCGGCCACCGGCGCCTGGTCCTCGCGACCCGCGACGACAGCCCCACCGCCCGCACCCTGCGCGCCGCGCTCACCGAGATCGCCGGCGATCACCCCCTGGTAGAGGAGTGGGCCTGGGCGCTGAGTTCCTCCCGCGGCGCCCTCGGCCAGCAGCCCACCGATGTGACGGACCTGGCCGCGCTGTTGCGCAAGGCGGGCGCGACGGCCGCCGTCCTGCACGGCGACGTGGACGCGCTGATGCTGGTGCAGCAGCTCGCCGAGAACGGTGTGCGCGTCCCCGAGGACTGCTCGGTCGTCGCCTACGACGACGTGGTGGCCGGTCTGGGCAGCCCGCCGCTGACGGCGGTGTCACCGCCCAAGGGCGAGGTCGGCCGGGTGGCCGCGGAGCTGCTGCTGCGGCGCCTGGACGCCACCCGCGGAGAGGGGACGCGCTCGGTGCAGCGCGTCGAACTGCTGCCGACCCTCATGGTGCGCGGTTCGACGCGGGCCCTGTGACACGGGGGCCGCGTCGAGCCGTACTCCGCCGGATGAGCGTTTGACCGCTTTATTTTCTTCTGATCGATCTATTGACCGTTTCTCGTGGGCCACGGAGGATTCCGGTGACTCGAACAGGTCGTGCCCACCCGGGCACGCAGGAGCCTCGGGAGGCCCGATGCCTGGTCGACGCAGCCGTCGATCCGTGCTCGCCGCGATGGCCGCCCTGCCGCTGACCGGTGCCGTGAGCGCCTGCAGCGGACAGGGCGCCACCTCGGCGGGCAGCACCAGCGGGACCACGCGCATCACCTTCTGGTCCGCCCTGCGGGGCAGCCAGCAGGTGGTGGACGCGTTCAACCGCACCCACGACCGTGTCCAGGTCGACTTCCAGCAGATCCCGTCCGGCACCCAGGGCGGCTACGCCAAGCTCTCCAACGCCGCCCGGGCCGGCAACGCGCCGGACGTGGCCACCATCGAGTACCCGCAGATACCCGGCTTCGCCATCGACGGCGTCGCCCGCGACATCAGCGGCATGATCAGCGACACCCTCAAGGCCAAGCTCCTGCCGCAGGCCCTCGGCCTCACCACCTTCCAGGGCCGCACCTTCAGCGTCCCGCTGGACGTCGAGCCGATGGTCATGCACTACCGCACCGACCTGTTCGAGCGGTACGGCCTCCATGTCCCGCGCACCTGGGACGAGTTCGCCGAACTCGCGCACACGGTCAAACGCAAGGCGCCCGAACGCCGGCTGGCGCTGTTCCCCACCGACAGCCTCGCCACCCCTTTCGCGGCGTACTGCTGGCAGGCCGGGGCCCAGTGGTTCGACACGTCCCACGGTGCCTGGAACGTCTCCCTCGCCGACGCGCCCACCCGGCGTGTGGCGTCGTACTGGCAGAGACTCATGGACGAGGACGTCGTGTTCGTCAACGCCATGGACAGCCGCCAGTACGACGCGCAGGTCGCCGATGGGCTGGTGCTGACCCGGCTCACCGGCGCCTGGGACGCCGGCGCGCAGATGAAGGCGCAGCCCGGACTGAAGGGCAAGTGGCGGATCGCGCCGCTGCCGCAGTGGGACGAGAGCCACCCGGCCATCGGCACCCACGGCGGCTCCACCTTCGCCGTCACCAAGGACAGCCGGCACCCCGAGGCCGCCATGGAGTTCATCGAGTGGCAGGTCTCCCACCCGGACGCCCTGCGCGCCCGGCTCTCCAGCGGCGCGAGCAGCCAGTACCCGGCGGTGCCCGGCCTGGTCCCCGTCGACCGCAAGGCCTTCGACCGCTCGTACTACGGCGGACAGGACATCTACACCCTCTACGACCAGGAGGCCCGCAAGATCCGCGACGGCTGGGTGTGGGGCCCGCGGATGACCGCCACCGGCAAGGTGATGCAGGACGGCTTCGCCCGCGTCGGCGGCGGTCAGGGCAGCCTCATCGACGCGGTGCGCGCGGCCCAGGACGGCACGATGCCCGACCTGAAGGCCCTGGGCCTGTCCACCACCCAGCACACCACCTGAGCGACCGACAAGGCACACCGCCCGGATCCGAGCGACCGGCAAGGCATCCCGCACCCACCTGAGCCGCCCGAAAGGCAGGTGAACCCCGTGGCCGCGACCACCCAGCACGCCCCGCCCGCCGCACTCCCCGGCACCGCGCCGGCCCCCGCCCACCGCACCCGCAAGGCGGCCCGGCGCCGTCAACTCGGTGCCTGTGGCGTCCTGATGGCGCCCTTCTTCGCCCTGCTGGTGACCGTCTTCCTGATCCCCGTCGGCACCGCCGTCTACCTCAGCTTCTACGGCGACGACCACCCGGGCCTCGGCTTCGGCACCGCCCGCACCATCTTCGTCGGGTTCCGCAGCTACACGGCCGTCCTGACCGACCCGACGTTCCTGTCCGGGCTCGGCACGGTCGCCCTGTACTGCCTGATCTACATCCCGCTCATGGTGATCGGCTCCCTGGTCCTGGCGCTGCTGCTGGACTCCGGCGTCGTACGGCTGCGGGCCTCGGCCCAGCTCGGCCTGTTCCTGCCGCACGCCGTGCCCGGCATCATCGCCGCCCTGATCTGGCTCTACCTGTACACGCCCGGCATCAGCCCGGTCGTCGAACTGTTCGCCAAGGCCGACATCACGGTCGACTTCCTGGGGCTGCACACCGTGCTCCCGTCGATCGTGAACATTGCCCTGTGGAGCAACCTCGGCTACAACATGGTGGTCTTCTACGCCGCCCTGCAGGCCGTGCCCCGCGAGGTGATCGAGGCGTCCGTCGTCGACGGCGCGGGACCCGTGCGCACGGCACTGCAGGTCAAGACCCCGCTGGTGCGCGCCTCGGTGGTCATGGTCGCCATGTTCACCCTGATCTGGGGCCTGCAGCTGTTCACCGAGCCGATGCTGCTCAGCCAGTCCTCCCCGATGATCAGCTCCCGCTTCTCGCCGAGCATGTACATCTACGACGCCGCCTTCACCCGCAACAACTACAGCCTGGCCGCCGCCGCCTCGGTCGTCCTGCTGCTGTGCACCATCGCCCTGTCCTACGCCGTCACCCGCTGGACCAGCCGGCTCGACCGCACGGAGGAGGCCCGATGAGCGCCGCCGACACCACCCTGCTGCGTCCGAGGATGCTGGGCCGGGCCACCGTCAACGTCGTGGTCGCCCTCTCCGTCCTCTACACCCTGCTGCCCGTGCTCTGGCTGGTGCTCGCCGCCGGCAAGACCCGCGACGCGTTGTTCGGCAGCAACATCCTGTCCCTGAAGGACTTCTCCTTCGGCCAGAACCTGTACGACCTGTTCGCCATGGACGGCGGCCAGTACGGCCGCTGGTACCTCAACAGCCTGCTGTACGCCGTCCTCGGCGCAGCGCTGGGCGCTCTGGTGAGCGTGGCCTGCGGCTACGCCTTCGACAAGTACCGCTTCCGGCACAAGGAGAAGCTGTTCGGGCTGGTCCTGGCGGCCGTCATGGTCCCGCAGACCGTCCTCGCCCTGCCGCTGTACCTGATGGCCTCCGGCACCGGGCTCGTCAACACCTTCTGGGCGGTGTTCATCCCGGTCCTGTTCAATCCCTTCGGCGTCTACCTCGGCCGCATCTTCAGCCAGGGCTACGTCCCCGACGAGGTCCTGGAGGCCGCACGCATCGACGGTGCGGGGGAGCTGACCACGTACGCCCGGGTGGCGCTGCGCATGCTCGGTCCCGGCCTGGTGACCGTCTTTCTCTTCCAGCTCACCGCCATCTGGAACAACTTCTTCCTCCCCATGGTGATGCTCTCCAACCAGGACCTGTATCCCGTCAGCCTCGGCCTGTACACGTGGAACAGTCAGGCCACCGTCGAGCCCGACTACTACCCGGTGGTGATCATGGGCTCCCTGCTGGCCGTCCTCCCGCTCATCCTCGCCTTCGTCCTGCTGCAGCGCTTCTGGCGCAGCGGACTGACGGCGGGCTCCGTCAAGTAGTCCGGCTCGCTGAGGAGTTCACGCACCCCCATGACCGACTCGACGTTCCGTCCGCGCGCCGCCCTCGCCATGTCCCGGGACGCGGCCGCGGCCGTCCTCGACCCCGAGTCCCTCGAAGCCCTCGCCGCGATCTGCGACCTCGCCCCACCCCCGGCGCTCGACGACCTCACCACCCCGCGCGCCCGCGAAATCCTCGCCGACGCCGACCTGTTGATCACCGGCTGGGGCTGCCCGCCGCTGGACGCGGCCGCGCTGGCGGCGGCCCCCCGGCTGCGTGCGGTGGTCCACACCGCGGGCAGCGTCCGCGCGCACATCACCGAGGCCTGCTGGGAGCGCGGCATCGAGGTCTCCTCGGCCGCCGCCGCCAACGCCCTGCCGGTCGCCGAGTACACCCTCGCCATGATCCTGCTGACCGGCAAACACGTCCTGGAGCGTGCCCGCGAGTACCACGCCACGCGGGTCCGCGCCCCCTGGCTGAGCACCCCGCGCACCGTCGGCAACCACCGCCGTACCGTCGGCATCCTCTCCGCCTCCCTCACCGGCCGCCGCGTGATGGAGCTGCTGCGCTCCCACGACCTCGACGTCCTCCTGCACGACCCCTACGTCACCGACGCCGATGCCGCCGAACTCGGCGCCACCCGCGTCGGCTTGGAGGAGCTGTTCGTGCGCAGTGACACCGTCAGCGTGCACACTCCGCTGCTGCCCGCCACCCGCGGCCTGGTCAGCCGCACCCTGATCGACGCGATGCGCCCCGGCTCCGTCCTGATCAACACCGCACGCGGCGCGGTCATCGACCAGGACGCCCTCACCGGCGCCGCCCGGGCCGGCCGCATCCGTGCCGTCCTCGACGTCACCGACCCCGAAGTCCTGCCGCCCGAACATCCGTTGTGGGACTGCGACAACGTACTCATCACCCCGCACCTGGCCGGCTCCCAGGGCAATGAATGGGGCCGCCTGGCCGAACTCGCCGTCGCCGAGACGGCCCGCTGGGCCGCGGGCGCCGGTTTCCTGCATCCCGTACGACGCGAAAGGCTGGCGTACACGGCATGACCCTTCCCTTCCCACTTCCCCCGGAGGACCGGGAGTCGAGCCCGTACACCGGATACACCCGCGCCCACTGGGAGGCGGTGGCCGACGGTCTGCTGGCCGCCGCCTGGCGCTGGAGCACCCCGGGCAGCGCGCTGCTCGACCTGCCCGGACGGCCCTCCCGCTCGGGCGTGCGCTCCGACGGTCTGGAGGGCTATGCGCGTACCTTCCTGGCCGCCGCCTTCCGCGTCGCCGGGGCGGACGGCGCCGACCCGCACGGGTGGCTGGAGCGCTACGCGAGCGGACTCACCGCCGGCACCCGCACCCCCGGCCGCGACGACACCGAGTCCTGGCCGCTCATCCTGGACCACCACGTTCAGGGCCAGCCCATGGTCGAGTCGGGGTCGATCGCGCTCGGCCTGCGTCTGACCGCGCCCTGGCTGTGGAAGAACCTCGACGCCGACGTCCAGGACCGCGCCGAGGAATGGCTGCGCGGGGCCCTGCGGCACACGCCGGCGCCGAACAACTGGTACCTCTTCCCCTACACCGTCGCCGGGTTCCTGGAGTCGGTGGGCCGCGGCGATGCCGAGACGGCCGCCGTACGGCAGCGCGCACGGGACCTTCTGGAGGGCTGGTACGTCGGCGACGGCTGGTACACCGACGGTGACGCCCGCGCCTTCGACCACTACAACGGCTGGGCCCTGCACCTGTATCCGGTCCTGGACGCGCATCTCGCCGGCGCGGACGACGGCGTGTACGGCGCCCGCCTGCGCGAACACCTCGACGCCTTCTCCCTGTTCTTCGCCGCGAACGGTGCCCCGCTGCACTACGGGCGCTCACTGACCTACCGCTTCGCCGCCTCGGCCGCCGTCGGCCTCGGCGCCGTCACCGGCCACACCCCGCTCAGCCCGGGCACCTCCCGCCGCCTGATCAGCGGCAGCCTGCGTCACTTCCTTCACCGGGGCGCCGTCACCGAGGACGGACTGCTGAGCCTGGGCTGGTACGGCCCGCACGAGGCGACCCTGCAGACCTACTCCGGCCCCTCCTCGCCGTACTGGGCCTCGAAGGCCTTCGTCGCCCTGCTCGCCCCGCCGAACCATCCCCTGTGGACCGCCCCCGAGGAGCTCGCGCCGGTCGAGTCGGCCGACCGTGTCCTCGCCCTGCCGGCACCCGGGCTGCTGCTCCAGTCGAGCCGCGCCGACGGGATCGTACGACTGCACAACCACGGCACCGACCATGTACGGCCTCATGAGGGCGACTCGGCGGACGCGGACGATCCGCACTACGGGCGGCTGGCGTACTCGACGCACACGGGACCGACGGCGAAGGGCAATGCCGCCGACAACCACCTGTCCGTCGAGGTGGGCGGCCGGGGGAGCGTCCGGTGCCGCGTCCATCCGCTGGGTGCGGGCGGTGATGCCGGCTGGGGCTGGGCCGCCTCCTGGCACCGACCGGTCTACACCGCCGGCCCGCCGATGGTGCCCGGGCTGCGGGTGGAGAGCGTGACGGTGGCCCGGGGGCCGTACGAACTCCGCATCCACCGTGTCATTGGCGCGCCCGCCGACTCCCGTGTCACGCAGACCGGTTGGGCCACCGGCCCGGACGAATCCCTCGTCTCGGCCCTGCACGCCCTGCACGGCTGGGACGAGGAGCCCACTCTGATCCGCGCCCCCCAGGGAACGGCCTACACCCCATGGGCCCAGGTCCCTCGCCTGTCCGGCCGCTCGGGCGGCACGACCGTCCATGTGTCCCTCGCCGCCCTCACCACGGAGCCGGTCGCGCTGTCGGAAGCCGTTTCCGGTGTGCAGGCCGGCGACTCCCGGGTGGAGGTCACCTGGGCGCGGGACGGGGCACGGACACGGGTGGAGTGGGAGCCGCTCCGGGTGTCGCTCGTGGACTAGGGGTCGACGGGGAGGTGCGGTGTCGCCCGCCCGGTGAATGCCCGCCCCAACCATGTCCGCTCCGCGCCGGTCTCAGGGGGGCGTCCGTGGCCGGAGGCCCGGGCGGTGAGACGACGGACCGTGGAAGAGGCAGTGGACATGCGCAGACGCCCGCTACGTGCCCTTGTCGTGGGGCTCCTGCTCGCCGTGGCCGCCCTGGCAGGGATCTGGCAGTGGGCGGCGGGAAGGGCGACGCCCGGCGGGGTGAGCGTGGCGGCGGCCACCGTGGGCCCCGGCAGGGCCGCCGACATCTGCGGTGACGGCTACGAGCTCACGAGCCACGCGAGCTCACCAGCCACGCGTCGCCGAGCTGCGTGAAGCGTCGCAGTGCGTTGCTACGGCGCGGTGGGCTGCTGCGGGGAGCGGAGTACCAGCAGGGTGATCTCGCTGGGGGCGAAGACGCGGAACGGAGGGCCCCAGAAGCCGGTGCCGCGACTGGTGTAGAGGAGGGTGCGGGGGCCGTGGTGGGTGAGGCCGGCGAGGGCGGGCTGGTCGAGGCGGACCAGGTGGTGGAAGGGCCAGATCTGGCCGCCGTGGGTGTGGCCGGAGAGCTGGAGGTCGATGCCGGCTGCTGCCGCCCGGTCGACGAACTTGGGCTGGTGGGCCAGGAGCAGGACGGGCAGGTCGGGGTCGGCGCCGTCCAGTGCTCCGGCGAGGTGCGCGCGGTGGCCGGCCAGGCCCGAGGACTCGGCGGTGACGTCGTCGACGCCGGCGACCACGAGGGTGTCGCCTCCGCGTTCGAGCAGCAGATGGCGGTTGCGCAGCGGCTCCCAGCCCAGTTCGTCCATCAGGTCGACCCAGCCCTGGGCCTCGCTGTAGTACTCGTGGTTGCCGGTGACGTACACACGGGCCCGAGTGGCCTTCACGGAGCCGAGGGGGACGGCCTGGGCGCGGCGGCGTTCGGCCGTGCCGTCCGCGATGTCGCCGGTGTGGCAGACCACGTCGGCTTCCAGGGCGTTCACCGTCTCGCACACCCGAGCCGACCAGCGGGCGCGATCGAGTGGGCCGTAGTGGGTGTCGGTGATCAGGACGACCCGGAGCCCGTCCAACCCGGCACCCAGCCGCGGGAGTCGCACGTCGAGTCGGCGCACGCGTGGCACGCGGCGGGCCTCGGCGTACCCCCACGCGAGCAGGACGGCGGTCACGGCGAGGACGGCCCAGGTGACGATTCGGGCCCGGTCCTGGCTCTCGCCGACGCCCGCCACGGTCAGGGCGAGCCGCAGGAGGATGCCCAGCAGCACCGACCAGGTGAACAGGACCCAGCTGCTGCCCAGCAGGCTGTCCCCGACGATCGCCATCCGGTCCTGCTGGCGCCGGCCGTGGCCGCGCACCATCGCCAGCGGCATACCGACCAGGCCGAGGGCGAACAAGGCGGTGCCGGCCAGCGTGACGGGCAGCGGCCAGTGCTGGCCGCCGTACAGGAGCACCCAGCACGGCACGGTCCACAGCAGGACCGGGGCGATCAGGGGTAGGGAGCGCATCAGGCGGTGCAGTCCGCTCCGCCGCGGTGCCTGCGCCTCGCCCTCGACGGGCCGGGTCTCGCTGGTGTCGGTCACGCTTCCCCTCCTGACCGGGCTGCCCTTTCACGCACTGTATCCGGTCGACCTCGGCAGGAGCCGCGATCGGGGTGGCGCAGCCTCGGGCACGCGCGACCGCCGTCCCATGGGCAGGATGCCGCTCGTGCCCAGGGCCGTCGATCCTTGCCAGAAGCCCGTCCGTACCGGCCGCAGGCCTGGCACAACCGTGACATGCGGCGGCCCGCCGTGGCCGCCGCCGTACGATGGGCGAGCGCTTGCGTGAACGGGTCGGAACTGAAGGCGGCACGCATGACCATGGGCGACGGCGTGGGCCGGCAGTGCTGGTCGGCCGACGCGCACACCTGGAGGAGCCGAGCCGCCCATGTGGGCGCCATGTCGGGCGTCGGCATGGCGCACACGATCATCGTGAGGTAGCAGGATGGCTCCATGACGACGGCACTCACCGCTGCCTGGGCACGTATCCGATCGGCTCTGGACGCCCACGCCCCTTCGACGGCACATGCTGTCCGAACGGCGGCGGCCATGGGTGACGTATCTGAGGCTCAGTCCGTGATGGGGCAGACGTTCCCTGATGCGGTGAGGGATCAACTGTCGCTTTTCGACGGGGCGGAGCCGAATCCAGTCACAGGCGTTCTGCTGCCGCCCTTGTACATCCCCGTCGGCCTCCAGCGCATGCAGATGCTGTGGCAGCGCAAGCGTGCCGCCTCAGTCACTCCGCCCGGCGGGGAAGAGGACACGGGCGTTGCCGGAGAGCCTTGTCGGGGATTTCATCCGCTCCTCGTACCTATCGGCGACGACACGACGGGAGACCTGCTGGTGGTGGACAACAGGCCCGGCGATCTGCGCGGGAGTGTTCTGGCCTGGAGCAGGGATGACGGCGTCTTCGGGGCGCCCATCTGGCACAGCGTGACCGACATGTGGACTGATGTGGCGGGTGCGCTGGAGACCGGATCTGTTCAAGGCGCCCAATATGACGGCGATCCTCATGTGACCCGCAACGGGTGTGCCGCAGTGTTCACCGCTGATGGAATTCTTGAGTGGGAGTTCTAGCGAGGCCAGGCCTGTTCCCGCCCAAGACTGGGGCAATAAGTGAAATCGCCGGAGGAGAAGCCAAGTTGGTCCGCCCCTGGTCCGGATCTTGATGGCGGGGGCCGCGCTGGGCGTCGATGCCGCGTGTCCCTGGGGCACCACATGGCTCCCCGCAGGCAGGTCCGGCTGTCGTTCCTCGGCTGAGCGGCGCGGCATTTGAGGCCCCGACGGTGCGCCCCGTGCTAGCGTTGCGCCTTTGCTGTGTCGCTGTGTCGGCGCTCCGTTGAGTGTCTCTGGTCGGCGGCCGCGTCCCCGCCGCGCCTTCCTCGGTACGGTCCCTTCGGAGGAAGGCTCTCTGTGAGCGAATCAACACGTGCCGATGCCCGGCAGCAGGACGATGTGTCCGAGGCGTCGGGCGCGACTTCGGCAATACCCACGGCTGCCGCGTCCTTCGCCCAGCTGGGGTTGCCGGCCGCGGCTTTGCGGGCGCTCGACGAGCAGGGTGTGACTGTGCCCTTCCCCATCCAGGCGGCGGCGCTGCCGAATGCGCTCGCGGGACGGGACGTCCTGGGCCGGGGCCGCACAGGATCCGGCAAGACGCTCGCCTTCGGCCTGGGGATGCTCGCCCGGACGGCCGGGCAGCGCGCGCAGCCGAAAGAGCCGCTGGCGCTCGTCCTGGTGCCCACCAGGGAGCTGGCGCAGCAGGTCGGTGAGGCGCTCACCCCGTACGCCGAGGCACTGCGGCTGCGGCTCGCGACCGTGGTGGGCGGAGTGTCCATCGGACGGCAGGCCGCGGCCCTGCGGGACGGCGCCGAGATCGTCGTCGCCACACCCGGTCGGCTGCACGACCTCATCGAGCGCAAGGGATGCCGACTGGGACGGGTGCGCATCACGGTCCTGGACGAGGCCGACCAGATGTGTGACATGGGGTTCCTGCCGCAGGTCACAGAGATCCTGGACCAGGTGCGTCCCGACGGGCAGCGCATGCTGTTCTCCGCCACCCTCGACCACGACGTCGACCAGCTCGTGCGGGACTACCTGCGCGATCCCGCCGTCCACTCCGTGGATCCCTCCTCCAGCGCGGTCTCCGCGATCGAGCACCACGTCTTCGTCGTGCACGGCCCGGACCGATACGCCGTCACCACGGAGATCGCTGCTCGGGACGGCCGCGTCCTGCTGTTCCTGGACACCAAGCACGGCGTCGACCAGCTCACCCGGCATCTGCGGGCCAACGGCGTAACCGCCGCCGCCCTGCACAGCGGGAAGTCCCAGCCGCAGCGCACCCGGACCCTGGCCCAGTTCAAGAACGGGCAGATCACGGCGCTGGTGTCGACGAACGTCGCCGCACGCGGCCTGCACGTCGACGACCTCGACCTTGTGGTCAACGTCGACCCGGCCAACGACCCGAAGGACTATCTGCACCGCGCGGGCCGCACGGCCCGGGCGGGGCGCTCCGGCACCGTCGTGACACTCGTCCTGTCGGGACAGCGCCGCGAGACGAGCCAGGTCATGGCGGATGCCGACGTCGTCCCCAAGGTCACCAAAGTCCGGTCCGGCGAGGCGGAGCTAAGCCGGATCACCGGCGCCAAGGCTCCCTCCGGTAAGTCTCTCGACGGCGGGCCTGCCGTACCGCGCCCCAAGATCCACAACGTCCCGTTCGGGGGCCTCGGCGGCACGAAGGACGCGAGGAACAGCTCCGGTGGCAGGCCGTCGCGCAAGAGCAGCGAGGCCCGCAAGCTCGCGGAGGCCCGTAAGGCGGCCCGGGTGCGGCGCGGCGGCTGAGCCGGCTTCGCGAGCTGCCGGCGGTGTCTTCGTCCACGCTGGTGGACGGATACGCCGACCGGAGATCGGTCGGGGTGGGGTCGAACCGGCGGCCGACCCGCGCCTTTGTGAACGGCTCCGCGCAGAGGTCGAGGCTGCCCGCAGAGCCGGCGGTTTCCACACGGCTCCGGTCGTGGGCGCCGATCCCGACGCGGAGGCGCTCCGGCCGGCCACCGCGTACATTCCCGGACGCACGCTCGCCGAGCTCATCGAGCGTCAAGTCCCATGAGGGAAGAGCAGTTGAGGTCTCCTGGGGCACAGCGCTGGCCGAGGCACTCCAAGCCGTCCACGCCTGCGGGCTCGTACACCGGGATCTGAAGCCGGACAAAATCATCATGGCCGACGACGGCCCACGCGTCCTCGATTTCGGCATGGCGCGGACGTGGAGTCCATCCGGCTGACCGCCACCGGGGCGGCCTTCGGCACTTCCGGAACCTCGCGCCCGAGCAGGCTCAAGGTGACGAGGTCGGCGATGGGCAAGCAGTCACCGGGAGCGGTGCGGGAACGCCTGCGCGAGCGGCCGACCCGCCGCACGAAGGCACTCCCCGGTGCGAAATACTCTCCCGATGAGTTCACGCACTTCCCCGGTCAGCCAGCCGATCACGATACGGAGGGCCGTCGCGCGGGATGCCAAACGGCTCACGCGGCTCGTGCGCGGCTCAGGCGCCTACGAGGGCAAGTACGCAGCCGCAGTCGCGGGCTACCGGGTGAGTCCTGATTACATCGAGGCCCACCGTGCCTTCGTGGCCGTCGGCGCCGACGAGTATGAAGGCCGGGTCCTCGGGTTCTACTCGCTCGTCCTTGCTCCGCCGGAGCTCGACCTGCTGTTCGTCGCCGACGACGTGCAAGGACGGGGTATTGGACGGCTGCTCGTCGAACACATGCAGTCCGAGGCCCGTGCCGCCGGGCTCGACCGTCTCAAGGTCGTCTCGCATGTTCCCGCCGAGGACTTCTACCACCGTGTCGGTGCGGTGCGGACCGGGACCGCGTTCGCGAACCCGCCCGCCGTGCCGTGGGACCGTCCCGAATTCGAGTTTCGCATTCCTCCGGAATGACGCGTGCCGGTCCGCGGGGCACCGGCTTCGCCTGCGTGGTGGCCGGCATGCCAACGGACCGGACTACGGACTGCTGGCCGGGGTCTACAGCCGCGACAGCGCGAGGCGTTCCGGGTGGCCAGGCGGCTGGAGATCGGGATGGTGTTCGTCAACAACTACGTCCGCGGCATTCTCGGCGCCCGTCGGAGGCACCAAGCACAGCGGCCACGGGCGCGAGTACGCCCCCGAAACCTCGAACGCCGGAGGGCGTGAATCCCTTACGGCGGCCGCAGAAGTGGTGCGGGCGGCAAGCGAGCCTGCTCTGAAGCGGATGGGGGCGGATCCCCGGTGCGAGCCGGCTGCCACTGTGCGCCCGCACGCTGCGCGGCGAGCCGAGGAAGTGGTCCTGAACTGGACTCTTCCACGGCTCGATCAGGCTGACACCGGCCGCGGCCGGAACCGGGACCGTACTGCCGGGCTGTGGCTCAGGCGTCGATGATGACGGGGATGATGAGGGGCTTGCGGCGGTGGGTGCGGAACGCCCAGTTCGCGACGGCGCGGGCGAGGAGCTGTTCGAGTTGGCGCGCGTCCCCGACGCCTTCCTCGGCCGCGGTGGCCAGGGTCTTCTCGATGACGGGGATGACCGGCTCGAAGGTGGTCTCGTCGTGGACGAAGCCCCGGGCCAGGAAGTCGGGGGCCTCGGCGAGGGCGCCGGTGTCCGCGTCGACGATCGCCACCACCGTGACCACGCCTTCGGCGGCGAGGGTGAGGCGGTCCTTGAGGGACGCCTCGGTGGCACCGCCGACTTCCATGCCGTCCACGTAGACGTTGCCGGCGGGGACCTTGCCGGTGATGGACGCGCGCCCGTCGACCAGGTCGACGACGACGCCGTCCTCGGCGATGACGACCCGGTCGGGGTCGACACCGGTGCGGATGGCGAGGTCGCCGTTGGCCCGCAGGTGGCGCCATTCGCCGTGCACGGGCATGACGTTGCGGGGTTTGACGATGTTGTAGCAGTAGACGAGTTCCCCGGCGCTGGCATGCCCGGAGACATGCACCTTGGCGTTGCCCTTGTGGACCACGTGGGCGCCCCACCGAGTGAGTCCGTTGATCACCCGGTAGATGGCGTTCTCGTTGCCGGGGATGAGGGAACTGGCGAGCAGGACGGTGTCGTCCTTGCCGATGCGGATCATGTGGTCGCGGTTGGCCATCCGTGACAGCGCGGCCATCGGTTCGCCCTGGGAGCCGGTGCACACCAGAGTGATCTTGTGGTCCGGGAGCTTCTCCAGCTCCTTGGTGTTCACGACCAGACCGGAGGGGACCTTCAGATAGCCCAGGTCACGGGCGATGCCCATATTGCGGACCATCGACCGGCCGACGAAGGCGACCTTGCGGCCGTGCTGGTGGGCGGCGTCCAGGACCTGCTGGATGCGGTGTACGTGGCTGGCGAAGCTGGAGACGATGACCCGGCGCGGCGCGGTGCGCATCACCTGCTCGATCGCCGGGTTCAGCTCACGCTCGGAGGTGGTGAAGCCAGGTACTTCCGCGTTGGTGGAGTCGGTGAGGAACAGGTCCACGCCCTCCTCGCCGAGGCGGGCGAAGGCGCGCAGATCGGTGATGCGGTCGTCGAGAGGGAACTGGTCCATCTTGAAGTCGCCGGTGTGCAGCACCATCCCGGCCCGGGTGCGGACAGCGACCGCGAGGCTGTCGGGGATGGAGTGGTTGACCGCCACGAACTCGCAGTCGAAGGGCCCGAAGCCACGCCGGTCGCCCTCCCGCACCCGCACCGTGCGCGGCCGGATGCCGTGTTCCTTGAGCTTGGCCTCCAGGAACGCCAGCGTCAGCTTGGAGCCGACGACGGGAATGTCGGACCGCTCGCGCAGCAGGTAGGGCACGCCGCCGATGTGGTCCTCGTGGCCGTGGGTGAGGACCATGCCCACGATGTCGTCCAGGCGGTCCCGGATCGAGGTGAAGTCCGGCAGGATCACGTCCACGCCGGGCTGGGTCTCCTCGGGGAACAGCACGCCGCAGTCGACGATGAGCAGCTTGCCCGCGTGCTCGAAGACGGTCATGTTGCGGCCGATCTCACCCAGGCCGCCCAGGGCGATGACCCGCAGCCCTCCTTCGGGAAGGGGCGGTGCGGCTTTCAGCTCGGGGTGCGGATGACTCATGCCCCCGACGGTACCCGGAGAGTGGCCCGGGGTGATCCATTGCCGGTGCGATCTCCTTTCCCGACGGAGCGGGAGGCCCGCAGCGGGCGCCTCGGCACGATCGGATCACGTCGGCGGCCGGAACAGGCAGGGGTGAAACGGCCGAACCATCCACGACTGGCCCGGGATTGATTCCCATGGGTGTCAGACAGTAGCAAGAAGGCTCCATTTGATCACAGACTGTAGCCGTTGTTTCGGGTTGCCTGGAGCACGATGATGTCTCCAGGCAACCGACGTCAGGCTCTAGAAGAACCCAAGCTTCCGCGGGCTGTATGAAACCAGCAGGTTCTTCGTCTGCTGGTAGTGCTCCAGCATCATCTTGTGGGTCTCGCGGCCGATGCCCGACCCCTTGTAGCCGCCGAACGCCGCGTGTGCCGGGTAGGCGTGGTAGCAGTTCGTCCAGACGCGGCCCGCCTGGATCGCGCGGCCGGCGCGGTAGGCGGTGTTGACGTCCCGTGTCCACACGCCCGCCCCGAGGCCGTACAGCGTGTCGTTGGCGATCTTGATGGCGTCGTCGAAGTCGTCGAAGGACGTCACCGAGACGACCGGCCCGAAGATCTCCTCCTGGAAGATCCGCATACGGTTGTGGCCCTCGAAGATGGTCGGCTGGACGTAATAGCCGCCCTTCAACTCGCCGTCGTGCTCGATGCGCTCGCCGCCGGTGAGCACCTTGGCGCCCTCCTGCCGGCCGATGTCGAGGTAGGAGAGGATCTTCTCCAGCTGGTCGTTGGAGGCCTGCGCGCCGATCATCGTGTCCGTGTCGAGCGGGTGGCCGGTCTTGATGAGCTGGGTGCGGGCCACCGCCGCCTCCATGAACTCGGCGTAGTGGCCCCGCTGGACCAGCGCCCGCGACGGGCAGGTGCAGACCTCGCCCTGGTTGAGGGCGAACATCGTGAAGCCCTCGAGCGCCTTGTCCCGGAAGTCGTCGTCAGCGCCCCAGACGTCCTCGAAGAAGATGTTCGGGGACTTGCCGCCGAGTTCCAGCGTGACGGGGGTGATGTTCTCGGAGGCGTACTGCATGATCAGCCGACCGGTCGTGGTCTCACCGGTGAACGCCACCTTCGCCACCCGCGGGCTGGACGCCAGCGGCTTGCCCGCCTCCACGCCGAAGCCGTTGACGATGTTCACCACACCCGGCGGCAGCAGGTCGGCGACCAGGCTCATCCAGTAGTGGATGGACGCCGGGGTCTGCTCGGCCGGCTTGAGCACGACCGCGTTGCCCGCGGCCAGCGCCGGCGCCAGTTTCCAGGTCGCCATCAGGATCGGGAAGTTCCACGGGATGATCTGCGCGACCACACCGAGCGGCTCGTGGAAGTGGTAGGCCACCGTGTCGTCGTCGACCTCGCCGAGCGAGCCCTCCTGCGCCCGGATCGCGCCCGCGAAGTAGCGGAAGTGGTCGATGGCCAGCGGGATGTCGGCGGCCAGCGTCTCGCGCACCGGCTTGCCGTTCTCCCAGCTCTCGGCGACCGCGAGCCGTTCGAGGTTGGCCTCCATCCGGTCGGCGATCTTCAGCAGGATGTCGGAGCGCTCGGTCACCGACGTACGGCCCCAGGCCGGCGCCGCCGCGTGCGCCGCGTCGAGCGCCCGCTCCACGTCCTCCGCCGTGCCCCGCGCGATCTCGGTGAACGGCAGCCCGTTCACCGGCGACGGGTTCTCGAAGTACTGCCCGCGGGCCGGCGGTACGTACTCGCCCCCGATGAAGTGGTCGTAGCGCGCCTGGTAGGAGACGATCGCGCCCTCGGTGCCGGGCGCAGCGTAACGGGTCATGCGGTGGGCCTCCTTCAGAAGCGCTGCCCGCCGTTGGGCAGCTTTCGCCAGGAGGCTAGGAACGCCTACGTTGCAACCACGTTGCCGTGCGCGGGACGGTGGCGCCGATGGTCATGACGGCCGGCCCGGGCGGCGGACGGCGACTCCGGTCCAGTGGGCCGGTGCCCCCAGCTCGGACTCCAGTGCCGCGAGGCGCGAACGGACCGCCGGCGTGGGCCGCAACGCCGCCAGCGCCCGCCACACCTCCAGATCGTCCTCGCCCCAGGGCGCGTGCGCCCAGTCCGCCAGCAGGTCGGGATCGCGGCGGGCGATCAGCGCCGAGCGCAGACCGTCGGCGAGGCGGTGCCTGAGCCGCACCACCGCCGGGGCCTGGGAACCCGGCAGCAGCGGACCGCCGTAGCCCTTGGCGGCCGCCGTGATCGCGCCCGTCTCCAGACGCCGCTCGACGACGGCGACATCGGACTCCACCGGCACGGTCAGCCGGTACGGCCGCGAACCCAGCAGAGCCGGGCCCAGTACCCGGCGCAGCCGCGCCATCTCGGCACGCAGCGTCACCGGTGTCACCGACTCGTCCTCGTACAGCGCGCACAGCAGCTCGTCCCCGGTCAGCCCCTCGGGGTGCCGGGACAGCAGGACGAGGATCTCGCTGTGCCGCCGGCTGAGCCTGATCCGTCGCCCTTCCACGAGGAGTTGGGCCTCGTCCCGGCCGAGGGCCGTCAGCTCCGGCGTGCCGTCGGCGGACCGCTCGGGGACGAGCAGCGCCAGCTGGGACTCCGCGGCCCGCGCGACCGCCTGTACGAACCCCAGGCTGTGCGGATGCGCGAGCCCGTCCCCGCCGGTGATGTCCACGGCGCCGAGCACCCGCCCGGTGCGCGGATCGTGCACCGGCGCCGCCGCGCACGTCCACGGCTGCACGCGCCGGCTGAAGTGCTCGGCCGCGAACACCTGCACCGGCCGGTCGACGGCGACCGCGGTGCCCGGCGCGTTGGTGCCCATCGCCGACTCCGCCCAGCGGGCACCCGGCACGAAGTTCATCCGTCCCGCCCGCTGCCTGGTCGTCGAATGCCCCTCCACCCACAGCAGCCTGCCGTGCGCGTCGCACACCGCCAGCAGATGCTCGCCGTCGGCGGCGAAGGTACCCAGCAGCTCCCGGAACAGGGGCATCACCCGCGCCAGCGGATGCTCGGCCCGGTAGGCGCCGAGATCACCGTCGACGAGCTCCACGTTCGCCGTGCCGTCGGGTCCCACCCCGGCCCGCGCGGAACGTCGCCACGACTCGGCCACCACCGAACGCACCGGGCGGGTCACCGTGCCCGCCTCGGTGAACGTCTCGTGCGCACGGCGCAGCATCCGCGCGTGCTCGGCAGGGTCGGCCCCCGGCTCCAGGGCCACCCACGGATCGGTCAACTGGGCCTCCCCGGCTGGTGATGCGGTTGGGGACATCGTCACTCCCCGTGCGCGCCCGGACAACCGTTTCGACCGCGCTCACCTCGAACGGTGGCCCCGTCGCACGGTCAGGCGAAGTTGACCAGTCTGATGTAGCGCGACCAGTCCCAGTTCGGCCCGGGATCCGTGTGGTCCGTCCCCGGCACCTCGTAGTGACCGATGATGTGCGCCCGGTCCTTGGGGATGCCGTACTTGTCGCAGACCCGCGCCGTCAGCCGGGCCGACTGCTCGTAGAGGGCGTCGGTGAAGTATGCCGGTTTGTCCACCCACCCTTCGTGTTCGATACCGATACTGCGGGTGTTGTAGTCCCAGTTCCCCGCGTGCCAGGCGACGTCGGCCTCGCGCACGCACTGCGCCACATGGCCGTCGGCCGACCGAACCAGGTAGTGCGCGGACACGTTCTTCTGCGCGTTCTCGAAAATGGCGAGCGTGTCGGAGTAGGCCTCCTGCGTGACGTGGATGACCACGTAGTCCAGCGGATAGGACGAGGGGCGGTCGGAGACCGTGTAGTTGGCGGTGTTCGCCGGCTGCCACTCGGCGGACGGGTAGTCGGGCGCCTGGACCTGGGCGTCGGCCTGCGGGTCGGGAAGCAGCGCGTAGGGAACGGCGGCGAGGGCGGCGCCCTTCAGGAACCGTCGCCGTGTGGTGCTGGGTCTTGCTCGCTCCATGGAGCCGTGCCTTTCGGACGTGGGGGGTGACGAGTAGACGTTGGCGGTGACGAGTAGACGTAGGAGGTGAAAGAGAAGGGGTGCGACGAGGACGAGGAGACGTGCGAACCGGACAGGGAGCCGGCCGCTCAGCGCCGCAGGGCCGCCGCGGTCTCGCGCAGCCGGTCGTGCATTCCGCGATGGGTCTCGCGCGCGGGCAGCCACTGCTTGCGGATCTTGGCCACGCACGTGTAGTTGGTGTCGCACACGTTGGCCAACGGCGACTCGACGGCCTGGGTTGCGAACTGGTACGCGTCCAGCTCACTGAACCCGTAGTCACGCACCAGCCACTGCACCAGGTCGAGCTGGGATATCCGGAACGCGTCCTCCAACGGGCGTGCGGAACCCGTCGAGATGATGTGCGTGTCCGACTCGATGCGCGGCCACGGCGTGGCGAGCCCCTTCAGCAGTTCGACGATCACCACGGTGTTCATCGCGCACTCGACGGCGACCCCACAGGTCTCTCCCTCGCCCTGCCGGGCGTGTCCGTCACCCAGACTGAGCAACGCGCCCTCCACGTTCACCCCGAAGTAGGCCGTCACCCCGGCCCGCATCTCGGGCGTGTCCATGTTCCCGCCGTGCGCGTCCGGCACCAGGGCCGAGCGGACCTCCAGGTTGGCCGGGGCCACGCCCACCGTGCCGTGCATCGGGTCGATGGGCAGCTCCGCCTCGATGTCGCTGTCGTGGGCCCGGAACAGCGCCGTGCGCCGGGTCCGGTCGAGCTGCCAGATCCACACGGTCTCCGGCAGCGGTGGCTGCAGGGTGGCCGTGGTGTGCGTGGAGGTGAGCGCGCCGAACAGGGGGACCGTGGTCGACGCGGCCCAGTCGCGGGCCGGTTCGATCGACACGAAGTGCACGGCGACCGTGTCGCCCGGCTCGGCGCCCTCCACGTGGAAGGGACCGGTCTGCGGGTTGAGGAACGGGAACTCGCACACCTCGGACACCAGGTCCTTCTCGGACCGCACCCGCCCGGCGAAGCAGTCCTCCGTGTACAGGTCCAGCACCGTGCCGGGCGCGATCCGCGCCACGGGCGGTGCGCCACCGAACGTCCAGGCGTACTCGCCCGGTTCGGGCCGGACGGTCAGGATCCTCGGGTCGTTCATCGCTGTGCTGCTCCGTTCTGCGAGGTGCCGGTGAGGGCAGGTTCGTCCAGGTGGACCCGGGCGGTCTCGGCTATGCGCTCGGGATGCCGTCGCAACAGCACGGCCAGCACCACGAGCCCCGCGGCCATCCACGCCCCGACGATCGGACCTGCGTACGACACCGGGGCCGTCAGCTCGGTGACGAAGTCGAAGACGGGCAGTCCTGCCGCGGTCAGCAGCGCCGGCACGAAGGCGACGATGCCGAGCAGCGGCAGCAGCAGATGCCTTGTCGGCTTCAGCGCCTGACGCCTGCGGCGCAGGAAGTATCCGGCACAGGCGAGGTTCACGACGATGTACACGCCGATCACGACCGTCACGATCACCGTGGCCAGCAGGAGGAAGGCCGTCACCGGGTCGTAGCCGAGCCCCAGTCCCAGCGCCGCGCCGACCGCCACCACGCTCTGCACGGCGATCCCGGCGACGGGGGAGCGGTGGCGGGGATGGAGCGCCGTGAACATCCGGGGCAGCACCCGGATCCGGGCCAGGGCGAAGGCCGTGCGCGTGGAGACGTTGGAGCACGCGTTGGCGTTGGCGATCGTGGAGTTGACCACGGCGAGGAAGACCAGCACCCAGAACAGGCCGAAGGACGCCCTGGCCACTCCCTCCCAGGACGCCTCGCCGGACGCGCCGAACCTGGCGAACCGGTCCGGCCCGAAGTACACCGTCATGGCGTAAGTGGTGACGACGTAGAACAGTCCGATCGCGAGCGCCGCGCCGAGGACCGCGCGATGCATCGTCCGGCGCGGATCCCGGGTCTCCTCGGCGAGCGGCGCCGCGGCCTCGAACCCGGCGAAGGCCAGCACCGTGTACACCGATCCCGCGAAGACCCCGCTGACCCCGCCGTATCCGTCGGCCGCGTGGGACGTGCCGAACACCGACAGGGTGTTGTGCCCTCCCGCCTTGCCGATCAGCCAGAGGGCGAAGACCAGGAAGACGAGGATCTCGAAGACACCGAGGACCGTGCCGAAGCGGGCCGAGGCGCGCACGCCGAGGTATCCGGCCGCGGCGATGATCGCGGCCCCCGCGAGCGCCCACGGCCACCACAGGTCCGCCGGATACGAGGGCCACTCGTCGTGCAGCGTGCCCGCCGTGGTGAACCCGAGCTGCAGGAGCAGCAGCGGTGGCACCAGGGATTCCACGAACACATAGCCCCAGCCGACGAGGAAGCCCACGGCGGGATGCAGGCCCTGCGCCGCGTACGTGGCCACCGAGCCCGCGGCCGGCAGTTCCCGCGCCAGCTCGGCCACGCAGGACGCGGTGAACAGACAGGCCACCAGCGCGATCAGCACCGCCAGCGGCAGACTTCCGCCCGCGAAGGCCGCGCCGGACGGGATGGACGCGGCGACCGCCGCGGCCGGTGCCATGGCCGTGATGCTCTGGAACAGCACCTCGCGCAGCCCGATCGCGTCCCGCCTGAGACCCGCCGTCACATGCCCCGCCGTCACATCCCCCGCCATGTGAATCCCCCTCAATTCACGCCGACACGCGGGCCGTCCGCCGATCCGGCGGTTGCGCCTCGCGTGAATCACGGTACGGCGCTTGCGGGTTGGGCAGAAGGGCGCGGTGTGCTTCGGTGGACGGGGGTCCGTATGTGGAAAACTCCGTCACCCGGACAGGTGATCAGCGGCGTGGGCGAGGGCCATGGCGGCCCGGTTCGGCAGGTCTCAGTTCCGCTCGGCCACGGCGGCGGGGTCGTCGAGGACCGCTCGTACCACCGAGTGCGCTGCCCCCAGCAACGGCCCCTCCGGGCCCAGCCGTGACACCGACACGGGACAGGCCGGCCCCGCGGTGCGCCGGTCCAGCTCGGCCTCCAGTGACGGCAGCAGCCACGGCGCCAGGCCCGCCAGCGCGCCGCCCAGCACCACGCTCTCCGGGTCCAGCAGATTGACCGCGCCGGTCAGCGCGATGCCCAGCGCCTTGCCCGCGTCGCGCAGCGCCCGCCGTACCGCCGCGTCCCCCTCGGCGGCCCGGCCCGCGAGGAGCCCCACCCGGTCCTCGCCCGGCTCCAGTCCCGCGGCCCGCAGCACCGCCTCCTCACCGGCGTACTGCTCCAGACACCCCCGCCCGCCGCACGCACACCTGGGCCCCTCCGGACGCACCGGCACATGCCCCAGTTCGCCGGCGAAACCCCGCGTCCCGCGCAGCAGCCCGCCGGCCACGACCACCGCCGCGCCGATGCCGATCTCCGCCGAGACGTGCAGGAAGTCCCCTCCAGTCCCCTCGCCGAGCCAGAGTTCGGCGAGCGCGCCGAAGTTGGCCTCGTTGTCGACGGTCAGCGGGAAGTCCGCCGGGAGCAGGGCGCCGAGGTCGGTCTCGTGCCAGTCCAGGTTCGGGGCGCGGACGACGGTGCGGGCGTCGCGGGCGACCAGGCCGGGGACGGCCACCGCGAGCCCCGCGGGCCACAGTCCCTCGCCCTCGGCCTCGGCGACGACCTGGCGCAGCAACTCGGTGAGCTCGTCGATCACGGGTTCGGGGGAGCGGCCGCGGTTCGCGCCGTGGCGTATCGCCCGGGCCCGCACCTGTCCGCGCAGGTCGACCGCGCACACCGCGAGATGGTCCACGCCGATCTCGGCGCCGATCCCGGCGGGGCCGTGCCCGCTGACGGCGAGCGCGGAGCCGGGCCGCCCCACCCGGCCGGGCCGCCCAGGGCCCAGCTCCTCCAGCAGGCCTGAGCGTATGAGTTCGTCGACGAGGGTCGACACGGCGGCCCGGGTCAGCCCGATCCGGGAGGCGACGGCGGCCCGGGAGAGCTGTCCCTCGGCGTTGACGGCGTGCATGACCCGGGCGAGATTGCGCCGGCGCATGCCCTGCTGGGTGTCCGGCAGCACCCGGCCGGGTCCGGACGGGTGCGTCTCGTGCAGCGGTGCGGTCATGCCCCCGTCCTCAACGGCTTTCGGTGCTCCGCTCCAGCAGCGGGGCCGCGTCGGAGAGTACCCCGGCGATCCTGGCCAGCGTCTCCTCGTCCCGTTGCACGGGTTCCAGCACCGGGCCCGCGGCGGTGTTCCAGCGCCGGGCGACCGCGGCCGGATCCTCGCCGGTCAGCAGGCCCGCCGCCTGTGCCGCGGCGCCGAGCGCGACCAGTTCCCTGGCCTCGGGCACCTGCACCGCGCGGCCCGACAGCCGCCGTACGGTCTGCTGCCAGGCCGCGCCCCGGGCGCCGCCGCCGATCAGCAGGAGCGGAGCCGAGCGGTCCGCGTCCGCGTCCAGGACCAGGTCGAGTGCGCCGAGCAGCGAGTGCACGGCGCCGTCGTAGGCGGCCTGCAGCAACTGGCCGGCGGTCGTGTCGTGGCGCAGGCCGTGCAGCAGGCCCGAGGCGGACGGCAGGTTCGGGGTGCGCTCGCCGTCCAGGTAGGGCAGGAGGGTGATGCCGGTGGCGGGTTCCACGGCCTCGCGGTCCAGGCCCAGCAGGGTCGCGACCCGGTCGACCGCGAGGGTGCAGTTCAGTGTGCAGGCCAGCGGCAGCCAGTCGCCGTGCGCGTCGGCGAAGCCCGCCACCGTGCCGGTCGGGTCGGCCGGGCGCCGCCTGGAGACGGCGTACACCGTGCCCGACGTGCCGAGACTGAGCACCGGCGTGCCGGGGCGCAGACCCAGGCCCAGTGCGGCGGCCGCGTTGTCGCCGGTACCGGGGGCGACCAGGGTGCCCTTGGAGAACGGCAGGTCGTGACTGTCGCGCACGGTGCCGGCCACCTCGCCGGGCCGCACCACCCGGGGCAGCAGCGCCGGGTCGAGTCCCACGTGCGCCAGGGTCTCCTCGTCGTACGCCTCCGTGCCCGAGGCCCACCAGCCGGTGCCGGAGGCGTCCCCCCGGTCGGTCGTGCCCTGGCCGGTCAGACGTTCGGTGAGGTAGTCGTGGGGCAGGCGCACGGCCTTGGTGGCACGCACCGCCTCCGGTTCGTTCTCCGCCAGCCAGGCCCACTTCGTGACCGTGAACGACGGGCCGGGCACGCTGCCGGTGCGCTCCGCCCACGCCTTCGGGCCGCCCAGGTCCTCGATCAGACGGCGGGCCTGCGGCGCCGAACGGACGTCGTTCCACAGCAGCGCCGGACGCACGGGCTCGCCCCGCTCGTCCAGGGTGACCAGGCCGTGCTGCTGTCCGCCCACCGACACCGCGGCCGCCTCGTGCGCCGCGTCGCCGCACTGGCGCAGCGCCTCGGACAGGGCGTCCCACCACTGGCGCGGGTCGCTCTCCCGGCCCGCTCCGGAGGAGACGGTGTGCGGTGCCTGGCCGCTCGCGACGACCTGCCCCGTGGCCGCGTCGACGACGAGCACCTTGGTGGACTGGGTGGACGTGTCCACGCCGACGACGAGCGGACCCTCGGCTGCTGACATCGGGCTCTCCCTTTTTTCCGCGGCTCAGCGGGGATGTTCCGGCACACACACCCTGCACCTCTTCCCAGGGCTGCCTCCGCATACTAATTTGTAAACGGCCATGACGAAATAGGCGTGAGCAAGCGTCGCAATCAAGCAAGGAGCCGCGGCATGAGCTACCAGCCCACCCCCGAGGACAGGTTCACCTTCGGCCTGTGGACCGTCGGCTGGCAGGGAAGGGACCCGTTCGGCGACGCCACGCGGCGTGCCCTCGACCCGGTCGAGACCGTGCAGCGCCTGAGCGAGCTCGGCGCCCACGGAGTCACCTTCCACGACGACGACCTGATCCCCTTCGGATCCTCCGACACCGAGCGCGAGTCGCACATCAAGCGCTTCCGCCAGGCCCTCGACGCCACCGGCATGACCGTGCCGATGGCCACCACCAACCTCTTCACGCACCCCGTCTTCAAGGACGGCGCGTTCACCGCCAACGACCGTGACGTGCGCCGCTACGCCCTGCGCAAGACCATCCGCAACATCGACCTCGCGGTCGAGCTCGGCGCGAAGACCTACGTCGCCTGGGGCGGCCGCGAGGGCGCCGAGTCCGGCGCCGCGAAGGACGTCCGGGCCGCCCTGGACCGCATGAAGGAGGCCTTCGACCTCCTCGGCGAGTACGTCACCGCCCAGGGCTACGACCTGCGCTTCGCGATCGAGCCCAAGCCGAACGAGCCGCGCGGCGACATCCTGCTGCCCACCGTCGGCCACGCCCTGGCCTTCATCGAGCGCCTGGAGCGCCCGGAGCTGTACGGCGTCAACCCCGAGGTCGGCCACGAGCAGATGGCCGGCCTGAACTTCCCGCACGGCATCGCGCAGGCCCTGTGGGCGGGCAAGCTCTTCCACATCGACCTCAACGGTCAGTCCGGCATCAAGTACGACCAGGACCTGCGCTTCGGCGCCGGTGACCTGCGAGCCGCGTTCTGGCTGGTCGACCTCCTGGAGAGCGCCGGCTACGACGGCCCGCGCCACTTCGACTTCAAGCCGCCGCGGACAGAGGACCTCGACGGCGTGTGGGCCTCGGCCGCCGGCTGCATGCGCAACTACCTCATCCTCAAGGAGCGCGCGGCCGCGTTCCGCGCCGACCCGGAGGTGCAGGAGGCGCTGCGGGCCTCGCGCCTGGACCAGCTCGCCGAGCCGACCGCGGCCGAGGGGCTGCAGGCCCTGCTCGCCGACCCGAGCGCCTTCGAGGAGTTCGACGTCGAGGCGGCCGCCGCTCGCGGGATGGCCTTCGAGCGGCTCGACCAGCTGGCGATGGATCACCTGCTGGGCGCGCGCGGCTGAGCACCGGCACACACGCGTGCGGGTGCTCGGCGATCTCCGTGGCTGAGCGATCTCCGTACGGAATGTTTCGGAATCATGCGGTCCACCGCATGGATCCGTATCAAGTTCCGTACGGGGGTCGCCGCGCGCCCGGCTCACGGCGACTCTGGAAGGTATGGCCATGCCGCCCGTACCGCCTCAGCCACCCGGGCCGCCGGGTGGCGGCTTCGGATCACCCTCGGACCCTCCCGGCTCCGGCCACCATGCGGGAGGGGGCTATGGGGCCGGAGGGGGCTACGGCCCTCCTCCGGGCAACGAGCCGCCCACCTACACGGATTGGCAGCCTCCGCCCCTGCCGCCCAGAAGGCGCCGGAGCCCGCTGCTGGTGCTCCTGGCCGGTGTCGCGGCGGTGGCGGTCGTGGTCGTCATCGTGCTGATGGCCACCGGCCGCCATGACTCGCCGGACAAGAAGTCACCGGCCGGCAGCGGCAGTTCCAGTCCCTCCCCGTCCCGGTCGCTGGGCATCCCGACCGCATTGCCGAGCGAGCTGCCGTCGAAGCTGCCCAGCGAACTGCCGAGCGGAATCCCGAGCGGTCTGGAGTCGCTGATCCCCTCGCTCGGGGATGTGGACCTGCCCTGACCTCAGACGCCGTGCGGCAGCCGCACGTACACCACCGTGGTCTCGACACCGCTGTCGACCAGCCGGCCCTGCGCGTCGAACGCGCCCGCGCCGTCGGTCATCCCGAAGTCGTTGTCGTTGATCAGGGCGAGCGTGTCGTGATCCACGCGCGCGACGCCCTCGATCTTCCCCGGCACTCCGGTGACCTTGCCCAGGTCGACGACCAGCCGCTTGTCGAGCACCGGGACGCCGGCGGCCGCCGGATCGGCGAGCTGCTCCAGGGAGGGCGAGGTCGTGTCGTCGTCGTAGGGGCCGCCGAGAATGTTCGCCTTGCGCCCCAGCTTCACCAGCTGCAGCCGCGCGGCCTTGTCCGTGCGCTCCTCGACCAGCAGCCGGTCGCCGCCCACGGCGACCACCGAGGAGATCTTCAGCTCCGAGGTGTCGTCCTCGCTCGGGTCGACGACGTCGACCGGATCGAAGCGGTAGGCGTACTCGCCGGTGACCGCCTTCTTCTTCGGCGAGAACCGCAGCAGGCGCGTGGTGCGCGACGCCTCGCCCGCGGCCGTGTCGGGCAGCGACAGCGGGCTCTGCAGTGCGATCACCAGGTCGCCGCCGGACAGCTGTGCGAGCCCCTCGAAACCTCGGTTGGTCTTCCGGTGCAGCAGGACGGCGGGCAGCGCCTCCACCACCGGGTAGTCGGCCCCTGTGAGGTTCAGGCCCGTGGGGACGTAGCGGGTGAGCACCTTCCCGTGCGCGGAGACGTGCACGAGCGAGGGGCTGTACTCGTCGATCAGCCAGAACGTCCCGTCCGCGGCCCGCACGATGCCCTCGGTGTCCAGCCCGTTCGGGTTGTACGACAGCGGGCTCTTGGCGTCGTAGGAGTACGGCGCCTCGTCGCGCCCCTGCTGGTTCGACAGCCCGGTGACGGCCTTCCCGGAGGACGTCGTGATCGGGATCGCGTCCAGAACCTTCACGGTGTCGCCACTCACCCGGATCCTCACGATCGCCGGATCGAAGCCGGGGACGGGAAAGGTGCGGCGCTTGGTGCCGCTGACCTTGATCTGTCCGTTGGGCCCCCGGTCGGTCACCGTCCAGAACTCGCCCGTGTGGCCCGCCGGACAGATGTCGCTGCCGATCCCGCCCAGGTCGATGCCGTGGTCGTCGCCCACCGAACGGGGCAGCAGCGCGTTGCTGAACGCCCCCAGCGGAATGTCCCCGAGCGTTGCCGTGCGGACGACACGCGCGTCCTTCTGCGCCGGTGCGCTCACGGCCGGAGCGGCCGTCACGAGGGCGGCGATCAAGGCGAGTGGAACGCCCACCGTGACGGGGCGTCGAACGCGGAGCCGACCGGTGGCGTGCGGGGACATCGGGCCTCCTCAGGGGCAACTTCGGTGACAGCGGCCAGATTTGGCGGCAAGGGCGAACGCGTCACGAAGGCACGGTGAACTGCATGCGTCCACTGTCCGAGCACACAGACCTCACTCAGGCGTCGTCGTCCTCTGGAGCCGACTCCACAGAGGCCAGCGCTGTCGCCGGATTCCAGGACGGCCCGCCGGCCGGTGCCCAGCGACCGCGCTCCTTGCGGTACGGCCACCACTGGCCGTCCCGTCCGAGGCGCAGCTGGACCGGTGAGCCCAGCACCGTCCAGCGGTTGCCGCTCGACCGCACCGACGGTTGCTCGCCGTCGTCCCAGGCCGACTCCAGAGCGGCACGCGCGCGTGCGAGAGTTTCCCCCGTCACGGCCCACTCCTCCTCCAGCACGGCAAGCGCGGCCGCACCGCCGAGACCCCACGCCCGCGTGGCCTGCTCCAACCCCGCCCGGTCACGCCCCGATCCGGCCGCCAGGCGATCCATGACCTGCTGTTCCGGCGTCCCCAGGGCAAGGCGTACCGCGTCCTGAGCCAACGTCAACTCAGCTTCGGGGTGGAAGGGTTCAGGGGTGAGCGCCTCGGCCAGCAATCGGTGGGCTTCCACGGCGGTGCGGGCGGCCAGGTATTGGACGGCGCCCGGATCCACGCCGGGTGCGGGCGGGGCCTCGGTGTCCAGGGACGGGGGCCTGCCGGGCTCGGCGGGAAGGTCCGCCAAGGCGGGCAGCGGGGGCAGGAGATCGCCCGCGGTGTACGCCTCGGCGGCGTCCACCCCCTCCGGCCCCGCGACCGGAGCCTGACGGCTCTGGAGGCCCTCCAGCAGGGCCTGTTCGCCCCGTCCGCGCATCAGCAGCAGGACGAAGGGATCCTGGTCCAGCAGTCGCGCCAGCTGGTAGCAGAGGGCCGCCGTGTGCGCGCAGTGGTCCCAGGCTCCGCAGTCGCACTCCGGTTCCAGGTCGCCGAGGCCGGGCAGCAGGTCGACGCCCGCCGTCGCCGCGTCCTCGACGAGGTGGGGCGGCATCTCGCGGTCCAGCAGCGCGGCCACGTGCCCGCCCCGCTCGACCGCCATGCCCAGAAAACGGTCCCACTGCCCGCTGTTCAGCTCCTCCAGCAGCACATCCGCCCTGTGCGCCGTACCGTCGCGTCCCCTGACCACGGCCGTGACCCGTCCCGGGCGCACGGACATCGCGCCCACGGCACCGGTGCGGGCGAGCCGGCGCCCCGCTTCCAGCTGCCGGGCGTCCAGGGCCGTGTCCTCCAGCGCCTTCAGCCAGGCCCGGCCCCACCACGTCTGCGCGAAACCTCGCCCATGCGCGGGCGGAAGGGAGGCGAACGTACGCGCCCCGTCGTCGTGGTGATCGCTCATCGCGTGCCCCCTCGCAATTCCACCAGGTCGGCCAGTTCCGCGTCCGTCAGCTCCGTCAGGGCCGCCTCGCCGGAGCCCAGCACCGCGTCGGCCAGCCTCTGCTTGCGGGCGAGCATGTCGGCGATGCGGTCCTCGACGGTTCCCTCCGCGATCAGCCTGTGCACCTGCACCGGGCGGCTCTGGCCGAGGCGGTGGGCGCGGTCGGTGGCCTGGGCCTCGACGGCGGGGTTCCACCAGCGGTCGTAGTGCACGACGTGCTCGGCCCGGGTGAGGTTCAGCCCGGTGCCCGCCGCCTTCAACGACAGCAGGAACACCGGAACTTCACCGTCCTGGAAACGCCGCACCATCGCCTCACGTTCCTCGACCGGCGTCCCCCCGTGCAGGAACTGCGCGGTGATGCCACGGGCCGTCAGATGCCGCTCAAGCAGTCGCGCCATGCGCACGTACTGGGTGAAGACCAGAACGCTCGCCCCCTCGGAGAGGATCGTGTCGAGCAGTTCGTCCAGCAGCTCAAGCTTCCCGGAGCGGCCGGCGATCCTGGGCCGCTCCTCTTTGAGGAACTGCGCCGGGTGGTTGCAGATCTGCTTCAGCCCCGTCAGCAGCTTCACGATCAGTCCGCGCCGGGCCATGGCGCCGGCCCCGGAGATCTCCGCGAGCGTCTCGCGCACCACCGCCTCGTAGAGGGCGGCCTGTTCGGGGGACAGGGACACCGTGCGGTCGGTCTCCGTCTTCGGCGGGAGTTCCGGTGCGATCCCCGGATCCGACTTGCGGCGGCGCAGCAGGAACGGCCGTACCAGCCGCGCGAGCCGCTCCGCGGTAGCGGGATCACGCCCGCCCTCGACCGCCCGCGCATACCGGGTGCGGAAGGTGCCGAGGCGGCCCAGCAGCCCCGGGGTCGTCCAGTCGACGATCGCCCACAGCTCCGACAGGTTGTTCTCCACCGGAGTGCCGGTGAGCGCCACGCGCGCGCGTGCGCCGATGGAACGCAGCTCGCGCGCGGTCGCCGAGTACGGGTTCTTCACGTGCTGCGCCTCGTCGGCCACCACCAGGCCCCAGGACACGTCCGCCAGGCGGGTCGCGTCCAGGCGCATCGTGCCGTAGGTGGTGAGTACGAACTCCCCGTCGTCCAGGGCGTCGAGGTCGCGCTGCGGACCGTGGAAGCGGCGTACGCGCGTACCGGGCGCGAACCTCTCGATCTCCCGCTGCCAGTTGCCCAGCAAGGATGTCGGACACACCACGAGGGTGGGCCCGGCGGTGGCGGCGTCGGACTGGCGGTGCAGATGCAGCGCGATCAGAGTGATCGTCTTGCCGAGGCCCATGTCGTCGGCCAGGCAGCAGCCCAGCCCCAGGGAGGTCATCCGGGCCAGCCAGCTCAGGCCTCGCCGTTGGTACTCCCGCAGCGTCGCGGCCAGCGCGGCGGGCTGGTCGACAGGCTCCTGCGCCTCCGGTGCCATCAGCCGCTCTCGCAGGACCGCCAGCCACCCCGTGGGCTGTACGTCGACCCGGCGGCCGTCGACCTCCGTGGAACCCGTCAGCGCGGCACCCAGGGCGTCGACGGGTGTGATCTTGCGATCCTCCAGGGCACGGGCCCGGCGTACCTCCTGCGGGTCGACCAGGACCCACCGGTCGCGCAGCCGTACGACGGGCCGGTCGGCCTCGGCGAGCCGGTCCAGTTCCTCACGGGTGAGCCTGTCCCCACCCAGTGCGAACCACCAGTCCAAAGCGACAAGCGCGCCCGTGGACAGGAACGACGGAGTGCCGGAGGCGGTCCTGGGCGCGTCCTCGGGCGGGCCGATCACCGCGCGGGCCGTCAGGTCGCGGGTGAGCTCCTTCGGCCAGTGCACCTCCACACCAACCACGGCGAGAGCTCGCGCGCCCACGCCCAGGAGCTCGGTGACGTCCTCGTCGGCGAGGTCGAGGGTGCCCGGCACACTGGTCGCGAGGAGCGGCGTGAGCGGCGGCCAGGCCCTGCAAGCGCGGCGGAGCGCGAGAAGGGCGTCCATCCGCGCGTGAGGGCCGAAACCGGCGGCCGTGTTCGCCGAGTCGTCCCAGATGTCGGCGGCATCCGCGACGAGTCGGGGGTCGCTCACGCTGTGCGCCTGCACCACGGCCCGGAAGGTGATCGCCCGCTCCTCGTCCGCCGGTCCAGCGATCCCGGGCGTCTCGACGCGCAGGGACAGCCGTACGCCCGCGTCGTGCCCGGCGGCGACCTCGGCGGCCCAGGGGCGTTGCTCGGGCAGGCACTGGGGTTCCTGAGCCGCGTACGCGGGGCCACCGGTCACCAGTGGGGCGGCGGGGGAGCGGGGCAGGGCGTCGGCCACCGCGTCCAGGAAGGCTCGCAGCAGTTGCTCCGGCGCGGGCAGCCGCGGTGGTGCGCTGCCGTCCAACGGCACGGCGTGTGCCTCCGGCGGCATGGCGGCGGCGAGTTCCCGGACACGGTCGAGGTCCGCCACGGACAGGGGGCCGACGCGCCAGGCGTCGTGGTCGCCGGGCGACAGCCCGGGAAGCAGCAGCCCTCGTGCCAGGAACTGCAGGGCCAGTACGGCGGCCGTGCCCCAGAACGCGGGTGCCCGGTGTCCGTGCGCGCGGGCGCGCGCACGCGTGAGGACCGGCAGCGCCGCCCGCAGCGGCAGCAGGAGGGCGGGCACCTCGGCCGGTTCCACGCTCTCGCCGCCGGGCCGGATGACCGTCAGGTTTCCGAGGGAGCCGGCAGCCATGAGCGGTGGGACACCGCCGTCGGGCCTCCAGAAGGCCACCGTGCCGCTTCGGGCCGGATCGCCCGGCACGAACACGGCACCGCAGCGGGCCAGTTCGGAAGTCTCTGCCGGTGTTGCCGCGAGGTTCTTCTGCACAGCTGACCGTACTCCTCAAATTTGACTACTGCTTTCGGCGCCGCCGAGGGTACAGCATTCGGCCGGCCTTCGACATGAGCCGACGGGACGGCCCACCGCGCTCCCGGCATGCCGAGGTGTCGTCAACCCCCCTGCGCCACAGGGGCTGCCCCCCGCCCGTACCCGGGGGGCCGCCTCATGGCCGCGGCAGCAGCCCACTACGTACGTTTCCTCAGGTCAGCCCGTTGCCGAGGGAGCCGGAGACCCCGACATGCCCGAGCCCACCACAGCAGTCGCCGAACCACTGCGCAAGGCGCGGGACGCGCCGACCGGAAGCGAGTTCGCACCCCTCCTGCGCACGGTCAAGGAGCAGGGACTTCTGGAACGGCGCCTGGGCTGGTACGCGCTCGGCATCGCCGTCAACGCGCTGGCGCTGGCCGGCGTCGTCGCGGGCGTCGTCCTCGTCGGCGACACCTGGTGGTCGCTGCTGCTGGCGCCTCTGCTCGCCCTGTTCTCCGCCCGCACGGCCTTCCTGGGCCACGACGCCGGCCATTACCAGATCACCGGTGACAGAAGGGCCGCCCGTGCGATCGGACTGATCCACGGCAACCTGCTGCTGGGCATGAGCTACGCCTGGTGGAACGACAAGCACAACCGCCACCACGCCAACCCCAACCACGTCGACAAGGATCCGGACGTCGTCGCCGACGTCCTGGTCTTCACCGGAGAGCAGGCCAGGGACCGATCCGGTTTCCGGCGCTGGCTGACCCGCAACCAGGCCTGGCTCTTCTTCCCGCTCACGCTTCTCGAAGGCGTCGCTCTGAAGGTGCACGGCTTCCGGTATCTGCGCCGGCAGCCCGCCGGCCGGGGCGCCGTGGAAGGCGCCCTCCTGGCCCTGCACGTCGCCGGGTACGCGACACTGCTGCTGACCTCGCTGTCGCCGGGCAAGGCACTCGCGTTCGCCGCCCTTCACCAGGCGCTGTTCGGCCTGCACCTCGGGATGGCTTTCGCCCCCAATCACAAGGGCATGGAGATGCCCGCCCCGGACGGCGAGCGCTGGGGCCATCTACGTCGGCAGGTGCTCACCTCACGCAACGTCCGCGGCGGCCCCCTGACCGACTGGTTTCTCGGTGGCCTCAACTACCAGATCGAGCACCATCTCTTCCCCAGCATGCCCCGGCCCCATTTGCGCCTCGCCCGGCCTCTGGTGCGGGCGCGCTGCCGGGAGTTGGGTATTCCCTATGCGGAGACCGGGCTCGTCGACTCCTATCGGCAGGCCCTGCGTCACCTGCACGAGGTCGGGGAGCCCCTCAGGACGTGATGTCCCCGGGGGCTCTCAGGGACGACTCGGGGTCGCGGCTCAGGGACGTCTCAGGGTCGCGACTCGGAACCGTGGGAAGCGCGGGCCCGTTTTCAGGACAGAGAGCGGCAGTGGCCGCGAAGGAGGCGACGTACATGTCGAAGAACGCGAAGATCGCCGTGGGGGGTGTGGCGGTCGGAATCATCCTGCTGTTCTGGCTGCCCTGGTGGGTGTCGCTCCTGATAGTCCTGGGAGTCCCGGCCGCCGCCTACCTCACCCTGGACCCCTCCCAGCGGCGCAGGCTGCGCCGCGTCACCCGCAAGGAGCTCGGTCGCTGAGGCACTACCGCGCGAGAGCGTCCCGGTCGTCCAGCGCGCACGAGTCGACCACATCGCCGCTCGCGGGCCGCGCCACGGTGTGGTCCGCGGGCGGCCGCACGCCCTCCTCCACCCAGGAGACCAGCGCGTCGAACGCCGACCGGTAGCACGGCAGGATCGGCCGCAGCCGGTCCGGATGGGTGTCGTACAGCCCGTCGACATGCGTGCCGCCCTCGATCGTGTAGGAGCGGTGCAGTGCGCCCCGCCCGCGCGCGTCGACCAAGCGCGCGTACACGTCCGAGTCGGCGGCCTTGGGCAACAGGGCGTCCAGGTCGCCGTGCAGCGTGATCAACGGCCTGCCGATGCGCCCGGTCAGCGCCACCCTGGCCACGGCGCGACGGACGGCGGCGGGGCGAGACGTGTAGTCGTAGCGGGCGTCGCTCGGGCAGGGGGCCAGGATCTGCTCGGCCGTGCCACCGGCGGACGGACCGGGGCAGCCGGGGTCGTAGGCCGGGTCGAACTCGGCGCGATAGATCTTCTGGGTGACCCCCCAGTAGGCGTTCTCGTGGTAGGGCCACAGGAACTCCGAACCGCGCGCGAAACCCACCGCGTACATGTCCTCGTCCCGCGCCGAGCCCAGCATCCGCGCCACCGCGGTGGGCAGCGAGGTCAGCAGGTTCGGACCGTCGGCGCTCCACAGGGCGCCCTCCCAGTCCACACCGCCGTCATACAGCTCCGGATGGTGCTCCAGCTGCCAGCGGGTGAGATAGCCGCCGTTGGAGATGCCGGTGATGTACGTGCGGCGCGGGGCGTGCCCGTAGCGCTGGGCCACCGCACGCCTGGCCGCCCGGGTGAGCTGGGTGGTGCGCGCGTTCCATTCGGCGACGGCGTCGCCGGGCCGGGTGCCGTCGCGATAGAAGTCGGCACCGCTGTTGCCCTTGTCGGTGGCCGCGTACGCGTATCCCCGGGCGATCACCTGGTCGGAGATCGCCGTGTCCGTCGCGTACTGCCGGCGGGTGCCCGGGGCGCCGGTGACCACCAGGCCGCCGTTCCAGTGGTCCGGCAGCCGGATCACGAACTGCGCGTCGTGCCGCCAGCCGTGGGTGGTGTTGAAGTGCGAGGAGTCCGGGAAGTAGCCGTCGATCTGTGTCCCGGGTACCCCGGAGGGGGTGATGGTGCCCTTGGCCGTCAGTCCCGCCTGGTCGGCCATGTCGGTGTATCGCGTGCCGGCCAGCCCGGTCGTCGTGAGATCCGGCAGACAGGCGCCGCGCTGGAAGGCCGCACCGGGCACCTGGACGCGCTCCTGCCCGGCGCAGTGCCCGTCACCGACGGACATGGCCGTGGCGGGAGCCGGCGAGGTCAGGGCCGCCGCCACCAGTGTGGCGGCGGCGAGCGGAATGGCACGGGACGGACGCATGACGGCCTCCAGGGCAGCACGGGAGGAAGGGCGTCCCGGCAGGGCGGGGCGCCCATGGCTGCCTCATGCTGCGATCCGTGCCGTGCGGCATCCATGGGGTGGGAGCACACGGAACGGAGCCGCGACATGGGTGCTGGAAACAGACGGGCGGTGAATCGTGGTGCGGGTGGGCTCAACTCGGGCGGACCGCCATCTTGTCGAGCGCTTCGAGGAGTCCGGGAAGTTCCGGCCCACGGCCCACCGGCAGCACCTCGCCGGGCTCCGCGTCCAGCAGCACGAACGCGATGTCGTCGGTCCTGGCCACCAGCGACCAGCCGGGACCGTCGGCCCGCAGGGTGCGTGCGTCGCCCGAGGCGAAGGACGACCGGACCCGCCCGAGCGGCGGCGGCGAGTCCACGTACGCGCGTGCCTCGGCGAGCACACGGCGGATGCCGCTGTGGCCCTTGCCCTTCTCGTCGTCCTCGCTCCGGACGGCCGTGCCGCTCTCCGCCGCCTTCTCACCGCCCGCGGAGCGGGCAGTGGTCCCCGTCTCCTGCGCCGTCCCGGCGGCGGCCGCATCCGGGCGGGGGGCGAAGTCGGCGTCGTCGATCTGCTCCCGCCACAGAGCCCATTGCAGCGCGATCTCGTCCGCGCCCAGGCGCCGCTGAGCCGGGCCCCAGGTCGCCGTGTCCGGCGGCGACAGCGGCGGACCGTCCGCAGTCTCGGGATCCGGATCATGCGGTGCGGGCACGCCGGGAGCAGCTACGGCGACCGCCAGGGGCCAGCCCGGCAGAGCGGCGACGACCGAACGTTCGTCTGGCGACAGGTCGTACTCCATGCCGCAGTCCCAGGACGCGATGGCGACGGCGACCAGGGAGACGTCGTCCACGACGACCGTCCACCGGGCGCCGTCCCCGTCCTGGCCCAACACCAGGCCGTATCCGTCGGCGAGCGGCGCGAGGCCGAGCGCCGCGCAGGCCTCCGGATAGTCGTCGCCCAGCACGCTCGGAAACTTCGCCGGCGTCAGCAGTACCGCCGTGAGCACATAGAGCGCCTCGTCCGCGGCGGCGACGGCGTCCTCGTCCGTCCCGGCCATCCCAGCCTCCCCATTCGGTTCGTCCAACGGCGCGCACCCTAATGCGCGTGGAAGCTCCTTGTCACGACTGGCAAGCCCACCCGGAGCTGCTGTTTTCCGGCTGGACGGGGCGAATCGACCATCCGTCGTGGCGCGCGTCAGGTCGCCGGAAGCCCCAGCAGCGTACGCGCCACGGTCCGCGGCGACTCCTCGCGCTCCCGCGCCAGCGCGATGACGGCCCTGCACGCCAGCTCGTTGACCCCGAAGGACAGCGCCTCCGGCGACACCCAGCCGGCCGCCTCGTCGATGCGGTCCTGGTCGTCCTCCGCGCAGGCCGAGACATACGCGGCGGCCGCTTCGAAAAGATTGTGTGTACGTTTGTCCCGGCCGTGGTTCATCTCCGCCCGCACCGCGGTGAGGAATCTGGCACAGGACTTGCGCACCCTGCCCAACATGCTGACCACCTTCCCCCTGCGTGGTTGCCCTCGCTGATCGTCCATCTCCTGCCATTCAACGTAGGGTTGGAGTTCCGGCGGCAGAAGGGGGACGGCCCGGTGAACCGCTTCGAACGGCTCGAACAGATCCGGCGCCTGGATCCGTACCGGGACGCCTCCGAGATCTACCGGCTCAGCGCGGCCTACGAGTTCCCGTGGGACTTCACCCGCTCCCTCGAACTGGCCCTCTACCGCACCTATGCGGTACCCAGCATCGGGCGGCTCCTGGCGGAGACGGCGGAGCTGACGGAGCGCTCGCAGAAGCGGTACGACGACACCACGCTGCTCCTGGACGCCGTCGTCGAGCACGGCTTCGCCGGCGAACAGGGCCGCACCGCCATCCGCAGGATCAACCAGATGCACCGCGCCTACGACATCGGCGACGACGACATGCGCTACGTCCTGTGCACCTTCGTCGTCATGCCCAAGCGGTGGATCGACGCCTACGGCTGGCGCCGGCTGTCGCGGCACGAGACCGTGGCCGCCGCCGAGCACTACCGCACCCTGGGGCGGCACATGGGCATCAAGGACATCCCCGGGTCCTACGAGGAGTTCGAGGCCTGTCTCGACGCCTACGAGGAGGCCCACTTCGCCTGGGACGAGAACGCGCGCCGTGTCTCGGACGCCACCCTGGCCCTGATGGCCTCCTGGTACCCGCGCCCCCTCGCACCCCTCCTGCGCACCGTCACGCTCTCCCTGCTCGACGACCACCTCCTGCGGGCCTTCCGCTACCCGCCTCCGGGCGCCGTCACGCGCGCGTGCGTACGCCATGCGGTACGCGCGCGTGGCCGCCTCATCCGGCTGCTGCCGCCGCGCAGGGCACCCCACTACGCGCGCCAGAACCGGGAGGTCAGGGGCTACCCGACCGGCTATGAGCTGGACCAGTTGGGCACGCGCCCCGTTCCCGGCCTCGGAGGATGCCCGGTGCGGCGCCAGGAGGGGTCATCAGCCGAGTGAGGGGATGGTGTCCCGCAGCCGGCTCAGCTGCTTCTCGGCACGCAGCGGCCGGTCACCTTCGTGGAAGAAGCTCGCCGGCTCCGCCAGGAAGGCCGGCCGACGGCGCAGCACGGCCGACTGAGCGGGGGCGTCGTCGAGGTGGCACAGGAAGCCGACCACGGTGAACCACCGGGTCGCCATCGTGCCGGCGCACCGGCGGCCGGAGCTGGTCTCCCGGCTCGTCCTCAGCGAGGCCAACCTCGACGCCTTCCCGCCGCCCTCCGCGGGCAGCAGCGGCATCGCCTCCTACCAGGAGGAGGAATGCGTCGACGGCGCCAACGCGCGCGTGTTGGAGAAGGTGGGTCCGCTGTCGGCGGCCACCATGCGCCTGGCCAACCCGCATGCCCTGCACCGCACGGCCGTCGCCTTCGGCACGGATCGACTCTCGTGATGCGCGACATCCTCGAACGGCTGCCGGTCGACCGCGTCTCTGTGCAGGGCGAGCTGAGTGGTGAACTCGCGGGCAGAAAGGACCTGGAGGCGGGGAGCGTACGCGGGGTGACCGTGCCGGGCGCCGGTCCCAACGTCATGTTCGACAACCCCGACGCCTTCGTGGCGGTGGTCGCTGGCCGGTTGTGACGGTCAGTCCACGCGCACGGCCAGGGCGAGGAAGCGGCTGTCCTCATCGACGTACGAGGTCATCCGCCAGCCCGAACCGGCCAGCAGAGGGCCGAAGTTGGGCTCGGCGCGCAGGTCGTCCGGGGTGATCTGGCGGCCCTGGCGGGCCGCGAGCGCGGCGCGGCCGATGGGATGGAACAGCGCGAGCGTGCCGCCGGGACGCGTCACGCGCCGCAACTCCCGCAGATTCTCGCCCGGCTGAGGAAGGTGCGCGATCAGCCCCGCGGCGAACACCGCGTCCAGCGAGGCCGACCGCAGCGGCAGCGCGGCCACGTCAGCGAGCAGCAGCCGCCCGTCACGGTCCCTGCCGGCCCGTACGGCGGCCTGGAGCATCTCCGGTGTCAGATCGGCTCCCACGACCACCCCCGAGGCCCCCACGGCGGCACGCAGCGGCGTCAGTGCCCTTCCGGTGCCGCAGCCCGCGTCGAGCACCCGGTCGCCCTCGCGCAGCCCGAGCTCGGCCACCGCCGCCGCGTAGGCGGGACCGTCGTCGGGGAACCTGCCGTCCCAGCCGGCGGCACGGGTACCGAAGAACTCCTGGACGTGTGTGTGGTCCTCGCTCATGTTCCGCATGATCCCGCACCGACAGGGATGACGCCGCTGCGCACACGTTCGAGCGCGACGCGGTCGCTCAGCTACCTCTCAGCGTCATATTCCAACACCTTTCGAAATGCGCCCCCTTTGTGCACCCGTCACCGGGCTACCGTCCCGAGGCCATGGGACACCTGGACCACGCCACCTTCGGCTGGCTGACCCCCGTGCTGTCGTACGTGATGGCCTGCATAGGCGCCGCGCTCGGACTGCGCTGCACCGTCCGCGCCCTCGGCGCCACCGGCCGCTCGCGCCGCAACTGGCTGATCACCGCCGCATCCGCGATCGGCACCGGCATCTGGACCATGCACTTCGTGGCCATGCTCGGTTTCGGCGTGAGCGGCACCGACATCCGCTACGACGTGCCGCTCACCATCGCGAGCCTGCTCGTCGCCGTCCTGGTCGTGTGCGCCGGTGTCTTCGCCGTCGGCTACAGCCGGGACCGCAACCGGGCGCTGTTCCTCGGCGGACTCACCACCGGACTCGGCGTCGCGATCATGCACTACCTGGGCATGGCGGCGGTACGGCTGCACGGACAGGTCAGCTACGACCCGGCCCTCGTCGGCCTCTCCGTACTGATCGCCGTCGTCGCGGCGACCGCGGCCCTGTGGGCGGCACTCAACATCAAGTCGCCCGTCGCCGTCACCGTCGCCTCCCTGATCATGGGCGCCGCCGTGAGCAGCATGCACTACACCGGGATGTTCGCGGTGAGCGTCCGGGTCACCCCCTCGAGCCAGCCCCTGCCCGGGGCCACGGCGATGCAGTTCATCTTCCCCCTCGCCGTCGGCCTCGGGTCCTACCTGTTCCTGACCTCTGCCTTCGTCGCGCTGTCACCGACGACGGGGGAGCGCGAGGCCTCCGCCTCGGCGCAACGGCCGGTAGAGAGCGTCCCCGGCTAGCGCCGGATCCGGCGCCGACGGCACGCCCACGAACCACTCCTGAGCGAGGAGTCCATGCGTACACCCCGTAGGAGCCCCACCACCGGCGCCGAGGCGCCGCCCTCGCCTCCCGTGCGCGGCCGTCGCGCCCACGCGGGACCGCCGGCCGACGAAGGCACGGAGGAACACCTCGGCGCGGTGCCGCAGGATCCGCCCACGCGCGCGGGGCAGTGGCGAATACGCCCCCGCACGGTTCGTGCCAAGATCGTCTGCCTGCTGATGGTGCCGGTCGTCTCGCTGCTCGCCCTGTGGGCCTACGCCACCGTCACGACCGCCCAGGACGTCTCCCGGCTGCGTCAGTTGCAACGTGTCGACGCCGAGATCCGCTCACCCGTCGGCACGGCCGTCGCCGCGCTGCAGGCGGAACGAACGGCCGCCCTGGGCTACGCCTCCGCCCCGTCCGCGGGGCAGAGCGGCGACTACAGGAAACTCACCGAGCGCACCGACGAAGCCGTGGCCAGGCTGCGCCTCGGTGACGACGACACCGTCGCCGACAGCACCGAGCTGCCTCCCGGGGTGGCCCGGCGGCTGCGGGCCTTCGTCACGGGCGCCGAGCAGCTGCGTGCCCTGCGCAGCCAGGTGCTCGACCGCCGCGCCGACTGGGCTGAAACGTACCGCCAGTACACCAGGACCGTCGCCGACGCCTTCGCGGTGGACGGGGCGCTCACCGGCATCCAGGACGCCGACCTCGGCTCCGACGCGCGCGTACTGCTCGAGTTCTCCCGCGCGGGCGAGTCACTGGCCCAGGAGGACGCGATCCTCGCCGGTGCGCGCCCTGCCGAGGGCCTGAGCGGGCAACGGCTGCGTCTGTTCACCGGTGCCGCGCAGACCCGGCGCACCCTCACCGAGGCCGCCGTCGCCGACCTGAGCGGCTCCGAGCGCGACGCCTGGCACACTCTCGCCGCGGACAGCGCCTACACCGCCCTCGGCGACGCGGAGGACCGCATCGTCGACGGCACCCCGGGCCCGCTGCAGGCGGCGGCACCGGAGGACACCTGGGACAAGGCACACACGCGTGTGCAGGACGGCATGCGCACCATCGAGGCCGACGCAGGACACGGAGTCGCCGAGCGCGCCGACCCGTTCACGCGCGGACTGCTCACTCCGGCCGGCGCCGCCGTCCTCTTCGGCCTGGCAGCCGTGGCCGCCTCGCTCGTCATCTCCGTACGCATCGGCCGCGGTCTCGTCGTCGAACTGGTCAGCCTGCGCAACAGCGCCCTCGAGATCGCCCGCCGCAACCTGCCCGAGGCGATGCGCAGGCTGCGGGCCGGCGAGGAGATCGACGTCGAGGCCGAGGCCCCGCCGGGACCACCCGCCGAGGACGAGACCGGACAGGTCGCCGAGGCGCTCGGCACGGTGCACCGCGCCGCCCTGCGGGCCGCTGTCGAACGCGCGGAGCTCGCCAGCGGCATCTCCGGGGTGTTCGTCAACCTCGCCCGCCGCAGCCAGATCCTCGTCCACCGCCAGCTCAGCCTCCTGGACAGCATGGAGCGCCGCTCCGACGACCCCAACGAACTCAGCGACCTGTTCCGCCTCGACCACCTCACCACCCGTATGCGGCGCCACGCCGAGAGCCTGATCATCCTCTCCGGCGCCGCACCCGGCCGGGCCTGGCGCATGCCGGTCTCCCTGACCAACGTGGTGCGCGCGGCCGTGTCCGAGGTCGAGGACTACGCGCGCGTGGAGGTGCGCCAGCTCCCCGAGGCGTCCGTCATCGGCGCGGCCGTCGCCGACCTCACCCATCTGCTCGCCGAACTCGTCGAGAACGCCGCCCAGTTCTCGCCACCCCACACGCGTGTGCGTGTCACCGGCGAACCCGTCGGCAACGGCTACGTCGTCGAGGTGGAGGACCGGGGCCTGGGCATGGGCGGCGAGACCCTCGCCGAGGCCAACCGCCGCATCGAACAGTCCGAGGCACTCGACCTCTTCGACAGCGACCGGCTCGGCCTGTTCGTGGTCAGCCGGCTCGCCGCCCGCCACGGCATCAAGGTGCACCTGCGCACCTCCCCCTACGGAGGCACCACCGCGGTGGTCCTGCTGCCCACCGCCCTCCTGCACGGCGGCGCGGCGGAACGTTCCCCCCGCAGGGCCGCCGCCGAGGCGGAACGCCCCGAGGAACGCGAGTACGCGCGCGTACCCGGCGCCGAACGGCAGGAGTCCGTACCGGCCCTGGCCGAGCGGCCCGCCCTCGCGGCCCCCGCAGCGGCCGCGTGGGACAGGGCGGCCGAACCCCCACCCCCCGGAGTCACCACCTTGCGGCTGCACCGACCCCAGGACGACGCCGAGGACACCGACGACCTGCCCCGCCGGGTACGCCAGGCCAGCCTCGTCCCCCAACTGCGCGAGCGACGCACCGAGAAACCGGCCACCCAGAACTCCGGCCCCCGCCACGAGGACCGGCGCACCCCCGAGGTCGTGCGCGACCGCATGGCGGCCTACCGCGACGGCTGGGCGCGCGGTGGCGGCAGGCAGCCCGGCCGCGGTGCCACACCCGACCACACAGCGCGCAGCGACAGCAGCGAAGGAGATCGCGCATGATCCAGGACCCGAACACGAGGGCAGACATGGGGGTCCCCCCGCTCGAGCGAAGCCGGGAGTGGGGAAAGTCCGGCGAACTCGACTGGCTGCTGGACGACCTGGTGCTGCGCATGACCGAGGTGCGGCACGCGGTGGTCCTGTCCAACGACGGACTCGCCGTGGGCGCGTCCACCGATCTGCGCCGCGAGGACGCCGAACACCTCGCCGCGGTCGCCTCAGGCTTTCACAGCCTGGCCAAGGGGGCGGGACGGCACTTCGGCGCGGGCGGGGTGCGCCAGACCATGGTGGAGATGGACGACGGCTTCCTGTTCGTGGCCGCGGCAGGCGACGGCTCCTGCCTCGCCGTGCTCACCGCCGTGACCGCCGACATCGGCCTGGTCGCCTACGAGATGGCCCGGCTGGTCAAACGGGTCGGCGAGCACCTGTACACGGCGCCGCGCGTCGCCGCGCGGCCCCCCGCCGCCGGTTGACGCGAGAGGCGGTCCGCGCGACATGAGCGACGACAGGACCGGCGCCGGGCAGCAGCAGCCGGGCAGCCAGTGGTACGACGGCGAGGCCGGGCCTCTCGTACGGCCGTACGCCATGACCGGCGGACGCACCAGGCCGGGCCCCACGGGGGTCCGCTTCGACCTGATCGCCCTGGTCACTCTGGACGCCGGTGCCCCCGGCCTCGACGAGGCGGGCGGCCTCGGCCCGGAGCACCGGGCCCTGCTCGACCTGTGCCGCACCGAGACCCAGTCGGTCGCCGAGCTCGCCGCGGGAGCCGATCTGCCCGTCGGCGTGGTCCGGGTGCTTCTGGGCGACCTGCTCGAACGCGGCTGCGTCACCGTCAGCCGCCCGGTACCGCCCGCCCAGCTTCCCGACGAACGGATTCTGCGCGAGGTGATCGAGGGGCTGCGGGCGCTGTAGACGACAGTTCACAACCACCCGGGCACGGACGGTCCCGACTTGTGCACCCACCCGGACATCGAACAGGTACCGGTCGGTCGCATCGGGCAAAAAGCGGTCCAATCCCACGGAGAAGGGATGCAGTTGTCATGATGCTGATTTCGACCGATGCCGACCGTTGCCGGCACTCCCGAGAGAAGTGATCCATGGTCTCCGAGCACTCCGACGCCGACGGCGGCGAGACGGCCGCGCTGGCGCTGAAGATACTGGTCGCCGGCGGATTCGGCGTGGGCAAGACCACCCTGGTGGGCGCGGTCAGCGAGATCCGGCCGCTGCGCACGGAGGAGCTGCTCAGCGAGGCCGGGCAGTGCGTGGACGACACCGACGGCGTGGACCAGAAGGTCACGACCACCGTCGCCATGGACTTCGGCCGCATCACCATCCGTTCCGGCCTGTCGCTCTACCTCTTCGGCACCCCGGGCCAGGACCGCTTCTGGTTCCTGTGGGACGAGCTGTCACAGGGTGCCCTCGGTGCCGTGGTCCTCGCCGACACCCGGCGCCTCGAGGACTGCTTCCCCGCTGTGGACTACTTCGAGCACCGGCACATCCCGTTCGTGGTGGCCGTCAACTGCTTCTCCGGAGCCCGCCGTTACAACGCACAGGACGTCTCACGCGCCCTCGACCTCGACCAGGGGACTCCGGTGGTGCTCTGCGACGCCCGGGACCGTGACTCCGGGAAGGAGGTGCTGATCCGGCTCGTCGAGTACGCCGGGCGGATGCACACCGCCCGGCTGCTGGACTCGGTCGGCTGACCGGACGTCAGCTCGCGACGGCCTTCTCCGCCAGGACCTTGTCGATCGTGACGCGCACGAGGAGTTCGCCCGGCACGCCGTTGCGCGCCCCGAACTCCTCGGCCCGGTCCTCGCCCATGTAGCGCGCGCCGATGCGGGTGGCCCAGTACCGCACCTCCTCGAGGTCCTCCGAGATGTGGGCGCGCCCTTGCAGCACGACGAAGTCGTACGGCGGCCGGTCGGCGTCCACACACAGCGCCGCCCGCCCGTCCCGGGCCAGGTTCCGCCCCTTCACGCTGGTCTTGGCGGTGTTGAACACCAGGTCGTCGCCGTCCAGGACGAACCAGATGGGCGTCACGTGCGGACTCCCGTCGGCCCGGACGGTCGACAGTTTCGCGGTGCGGGTGCCGTCAGAGACGAACGCCCGCCATTCCTCATCGGTCATCTTCTGTGCCATGCCCCTATCCTCCTTGCCCGCGGGCGCAATGGTGGGGAAGGCTGACGGGAGATCCTCCGGCCAGGGGGAGTCGTCACACGGGGAGATCCGGAACATGGCGCAGAACCAGACACTTGGCTGGCTGCTGGACGACCTGACCGAGCGCGTCGAACATGTGCGACATGCGCTGGTCCTGTCCAACGACGGGCTGGTGACGGGAGCGAGCACGGGACTTCGGCGGGAGGACGCCGAGCATCTGGCGGCCGTCTCGTCCGGGCTGCACAGCCTGGCCAAGGGCTCGGGACGCCACTTCGGCGCGGGCAGTGTACGCCAGACGATGGTCGAGTTCGACGACGCGGTGCTGTTCGTCACCGCCGCCGGCACCGGCAGCTGTCTGTGCGTCCTCAGCGCCGCGGAGGCCGACATCGGGCAGATCGCCTACGAGATGACCCTGCTCGTCAACCGCGTCGGCGAACACCTCGACGTGGAGGCCCGACAGCCCGACAGATCCCCGTTCCCGGAGGACTGACCTGCTGGTTCTCCCTCCCCTGTGGAGTTGTCCACAGGCCGGCCACGAGATCCGCCCCAGCGGCTACGGTTTTTCCGAGGCCGCACGAACGGCGGCGGCCACCTATTCCACGGGGGAGGGATCATGTCGGGCAACATCGTCACACCATCGACCGCCCAGGCGTACACGCCCAGCCGCGCCGCGCGAGAACTGGGGCTGAAACGAGGCGAGTTCGACCTCGCGGCCGATCTCGGACTCGTCCGCACCGTCCCCGACGAGGGTGGGGGCGGACGGCGCGTCACCCGAGCCGAGATCGACCGGCTGCACGCCGAGGACGGTTTTCCCGAGACACTGCTGAAACGCGTCGAGCTCGTCGGCACCACCGTGGGCGCGGCGCTGCTGGAGGTCTCCTCCGGCAGGTTCACCCGACTTGCCCGGCTGGGCATGATCGTGCCGGTGCGGTTCTATCTCAACCGCTATCGGGCCGTGGTCTGGCTCTATCTGGCCGACGAGCTACGGCAGTTCGCGGCCGACGAGGACAACGCGCCCTTCCTGAGCGGCCGTACGCCTGCTGATCTGCGCCGGAAGCTGGATGAGGGCATGGACGCGCGTCGGCGCAACTGGCGCGGTCGCCGGCTCGGGTTCCTGATCCGGCAGGCCGCGGGCCATCCCTGGGCCAGGGCGGCGGCCGTCGCCTCGATGCTCGACCCCGTCCAGGTCGCGGACATCGTCAAGGACCCGTACGAGCATGCCCACTTGAGCCGGTTCCTGCCCAAGCCCGCGCCCTACGGCGCCCCCGGCTCCCCTTCCGCACAGCTCGCCGAGCGGATCCTGAAGGCCGACGAACCGGACGAGGTCGGCTGGTTCCGAGCCGACCTCGCGCACGCACTGGACATCGCCCGCACACAGCACCCGGCGCCACGGCCGCGGCAGGCGCCCGCAGCGGCGGAGGATCCGACGCGGCCGGCTCCCCAGACGCGGGAGGAACGGATGCACCCAGTACCACCGGCGGCGGAGCCGGCCCCGCCCGCCGTCGACGCCGGCGAGCGCTCCCGGGGGCTGCTCGGCTGGCTGCGCCGGAGAAACTCCTGACCTACAGCGGCCGGAACAGGCCCTCCTGGACCACGGACACCAGCAGGCGTCCCTCCACGTCGTAGATCCGCCCACGGGCCAGGCCGCGGCCGCCCGTCATGATCGGCGACTCCTGGTCGTACAGGAACCACTCGTCCGCGCGAAACGGCCGGTGGAACCACATGGCGTGGTCCAGCGACGCGATGTCGAAGCTCCGCGGACCCCACAGGGGTTGGACCGGGATGCGCACGGCGTCCAGCAGGGTCATGTCGCTGGCGTAGGTCAGCGCGCAAGTGTGCACGACCGGGTCGTCGCCCAGCGGTCCGACCGCGCGCATCCACACGGCACTGCGCGGCTCGGCGTCCTTGATCTCCTGCGGGGTCCAGCGCAGACGGTCCACGTAGCGGATGTCGAAGGGCTGACGGCGCGCCATGCGCTCCAGCTGCTCCGGCAGCGCACCGTGGTGTTCCTGGATCTCCTGCACGACCGTCGGCAGGGACTCCGGGTCCGGGACCTTGCGGGCCGGTGGCAGTTGGTGCTCGAAGGGACCTTCTTCAGGCTTGTGAAAGGAGGCGGTGAGATTGAAGATCGTGCGGCCCTGCTGCACGGCGGTGACCCGGCGTGTGGTGAACGACCTGCCGTCGCGGACCCGCTCGACCTGGTACACGATCGGCACGCCAGGCCGGCCCGGGCGCAGGAAGTACGCGTGCAGCGAGTGCACGGGGCGGTCGTCGTCCGTGGTGCGGGCGGCGGCGACCAGCGCCTGGCCCGCCACCTGGCCGCCGAAGACCCGTTGCAGGGACTCGTGGGGGCTCAGGCCACGGAAGATGTTGACCTCGATCTGCTCCAGGTCGAGCAGGTCGACCAGTCTCTCGGCCGGGTTCGTCATGGGTGCGTCGCTCCTTGGCTCACAGCTGTCCGACGTCGGTGACACGGACGACCGCACGGCCCTCCGCGTCGGAGGCCGCGAGGTCGATCTCCGCGCTGATGCCCCAGTCGTGGTCGTCGTTCGGGTCGTCGAAGATCTGCCGGACCCGCCAGAGACCGTTCTGCGGCTCCTCCTGGATCACCAGCAGCTTGGGGCCGCGGGCGTCGGGGCCGGTGCCGAGGTCGTCGTACTCGTCCCAGTACTTGTCCATCGCCTCGCCCCACGCCTCCGCGTCCCAGCCGGAGTCGGCGTCCATCTCGCCCAGTTCCTCCACCTGGTCCAGGGCGGCGAGCTCGACGCGGCGGAACAGGGCGTTGCGGACCAGGACGCGGAAGGCGCGCGCGTTGGCGGTGACGGGCTTGACCTCGTCCGCCTTCTCCTGGGCCTCCTCGGCGGTCATCTCCTCCGGGTTCGCCAGCTGCTCCCACTCGTCCAGCAGGCTGGAGTCGACCTGGCGGACCATCTCGCCGAGCCACTCGATGAGGTCCTGCAGGTCCTCGGACTTCAGGTCGTCGGGGATGTTGTGGTCAAGGGTCTTGTAGGCGCTGGCGAGGTAGCGCAGCACGATGCCCTCGGTGCGGGCCAGTTCGTAGAAGGACACCAACTCCGTGAAGGACATCGCCCGTTCGTACATGTCGCGGATGACGGACTTCGGCGACAGCGGATGGTCGCCGACCCACGGATGGCTCTTGCGGTACGTGTTGTACGCGTGGAAGAGCAGTTCCTCCAGGGGCTTGGGGTAGCTGATGTCCTGGAGACGTTCCATGCGCTCCTCGTACTCGACGCCGTCCGCCTTCATCGCGGCCACGGCCTCGCCCTTCGCCTTGTTCAGCTGGGCGACGAGGATATGCCGGGGGTCGTCCAGCGTCGACTCGACGACGGAGACCATGTCCAGGGCGTAGGACGGCGACTCGGGGTCGAGGAGTTCGAACGCGGCGAGCGCGAAGGTGGACAGCGGCTGGTTGAGCGCGAAGTCCTGCTGAAGGTCCACGGTGAGACGGACGATGCGGCCGCTGGCGTCCGGCGTGTCGAGCTTCTCGACGATGCCGCCGTCCAGCAGCGAGCGGTAGATCGCGATGGCCCGGCGGATGTGCCGCAGCTGCTGCTTGCGCGGCTCGTGGTTGTCCTCCAGCAGATGGCGCATCGCCTCGAAGGCGTTGCCCGGGCGGGCGATCACCGACAGCAGCATCGTGTGCGTCACCCGGAACCGCGAGGTCAGCGGCTCCGGCTCGGAGGCGATGAGCTTCTCGAAGGTGTTCTCCGTCCACCCGACGAAGCCCTCCGGCGCCTTCTTGCGCACGACCTTGCGACGCTTCTTCGGGTCGTCGCCCGCCTTCGCGAGGGCCTTCTCGTTCTCGATGACGTGCTCGGGCGCCTGCGCGACGACGAAGCCCGCCGTGTCGAAGCCGGCCCGTCCGGCCCGGCCCGCGATCTGGTGGAACTCGCGCGCCCGCAGTGTGCGCACCCGGTTGCCGTCGTACTTGGTCAGCGCCGTGAACAGCACGGTGCGGATGGGGACGTTGACGCCCACGCCGAGGGTGTCGGTACCGCAGATGACCTTCAGCAGGCCGGCCTGGGCGAGCTTCTCCACCAGTCGCCGGTACTTGGGCAGCATGCCGGCGTGGTGGACGCCGATGCCGTGCCGGACGTAGCGGGAGAGGTTGCGGCCGAACTTGGTGGTGAAGCGGAAGTTGCCGATCAGCTCGGCGATCTGCTCCTTCTCCTCCTTCGAGCACATGTTGATGCTCATCAGCGCCTGCGCCCGCTCCACGGCCTGGGCCTGTGTGAAGTGCACGATGTAGACCGGCGCCTGCCTGGTCTCCAGCAGGTCGGTGAGGGTCTCGGTGAGCGGGGTGAGCCGGTACTCGTAGGAGAGGGGCACCGGGCGGGTGGCCGAGCGGACCACCGACGTGGGGCGGCCGGTGCGGCGCGTGAGGTCCTTCTCGAAGAAGGACACGTCGCCGAGCGTCGCCGACATCAGGATGAACTGGGCCTGCGGGAGTTCCAGGATCGGGATCTGCCAGGCCCAGCCGCGGTCGCCCTCCGCGTAGAAGTGGAACTCGTCCATGACCACCTGGCCGACGTCCGCGTCCTTGCCGTCGCGCAGCGCGATCGACGCCAGCACCTCGGCGGTGCAGCAGATGACGGGTGCGTCGGCGTTGACGGACGCGTCGCCGGTCAGCATGCCCACATTCTCGGTGCCGAACATCTTGCACAGCTCGAAGAACTTCTCCGAGACCAGCGCCTTGATCGGCGCCGTGTAGAAAGTGACCTCGTCGCGGGCCAGCGCGGCGAAGTGGGCGCCCGCCGCGATCATGCTCTTGCCGGAGCCGGTGGGCGTCGACACGATTACGTTCGCGCCGGAGACCACCTCGATCAGCGCCTCCTCCTGGTGGGGGTAGAGCGTCAGACCGCGCTCCTGGGCCCACGAGTCGAAGGCTTCGTAGAGGGCGTCGGGGTCGGCGGTCGAAGGAAGCTGATCGATGAGTGTCACGGACCCATCTTGCCTGGCGTCCTCCTCCATAGGGGAATCGGATGCGAGGTCGAAGATCACGACCAGTACGCTGTGTCGCCGACGGAGCGTCAGCGCACCCGGTCAACTGGACAGCGGCACACGAGGAATGGGGCGAGGAACGGCCATGATGGGACCAGCACACTCACTGTCGGGCGCCGCGGCCTGGCTCGGCGTCGGTGCCGCGGCCGCCGCGGCGGGACACTCGATGCCCTGGCCGGTCCTCCTGGTCGGTGCCCTGATCTGCGCCGGAGCGGCCCTCGCCCCGGACCTCGACCACAAGGCGGCCACCATCTCGAGGGCGTTCGGTCCCCTCTCGCGCGGGCTGTGCGAGATCGTCGACAAGCTCTCCTACGCCGTCTACAAGGCGACGAGAAAGCAGGGCGACCCGCGCCGGTCCGGCGGCCACCGCACGCTCACCCACACCTGGCTGTGGGCGGTCCTGATCGGTGCGGGTACGGCGGCCGCGGCCGTGACGGGTGGCCGTTGGGCGGTCCTCGCCATCCTCTTCGTCCACATGGTGCTGGCCATCGAGGGCCTGCTGTGGCGGGCGGCCCGCGGCTCCAGCAGCGATGTCCTGGTGTGGCTGCTGGCGGCGACCAGCGCCTGGATCCTCGCCGGGATACTCGACAAGCCGGGCAACGGCTCGGACTGGCTGTTCACGCAGCCGGGCCAGCAGTACCTGTGGCTGGGGCTGCCGATCGTGCTGGGGGCGATAGTGCACGACATCGGCGACGCCCTGACCGTCTCCGGCTGCCCGATCCTGTGGCCGATCCCGGTGGGCCGCAAGCGCTGGTACCCGGTGGGCCCGCCCAAGGTCATGCGGTTCCGGGCGGGCAGCTGGGTCGAGCTGAAGGTGCTGATGCCGGCGTTCATGCTGCTGGGCGGGGTGGGCTGCGCGGCGGCACTGAACTTCATCTGAGCAGGCCCCGAAAACCGGCCCCACCTCGGCCGGCCCGGTCAGCCCCGCCACCGCTGGGCCGGGAACACCCCGGGCAGCGGGCGGCCGCTCAGGTCCCCTGGCCCGCGCCCGAGCCGTAGCGGCGTTCGAACTGGGCGATGCGGCCCTCCGAGTCCACGGTGCGGGCCTTGCCGGTGTAGAAGGGGTGGCTCTCCGAGGAGATCTCCACGTCCACCACCGGGTAGGTCTCGCCGTCGTCCCACTCGATGGTCTGGTCGCTGCTCGCGGTGGACCGGGTGAGGAAGGCGTAGCCGGCGGCGCGGTCGCGGAAGACGACGGGGTGGTAGTCGGGGTGCTTGTCCTGCTGCATGCCTGCTCCTTGCCGTCAGCGGTAAAGGTGGATCAGCCGGACAGCGCGTCGCCGTCGACGATGTGCATGGCGGCTTCCTCGGCGGAGGCCGCCGCGCCGTCGATGCCGACGTCGGTGGCGACCAGCGTGCTCTCCTCGTCCTCGTGCGCGCCCTCGTCGGGGGCCACGAGCCGGCCGGAGCGGACCGCGCCGACCTCGTTGTCCAGGAGTTCCCCGTCGGTGCCGTCGCAGTCGCCCAGACCGTCGCCCTCGCTGTTGGTGAGGTCGGGCAGTTCCTCGGCGAGCCGCTGGTCCAGCGTCTCCCCGACCCGCCGTTCGGCGGCCGTCACACCGAGGTGCTCCACGGCCCAGGGCCGCTCCGGAGGGGACCAGCCGCGGTCGAGGGGGTCGTCCACACCGTCGTACTCCAGGGTGTCCTCGGAGTCGAGCAGCCCCGTGTCCTCACGCTGGTCGTCTCCGTCGGGCTGGTAGACGTCGTCTCCCCATCCGTCGGCGCTGTTCACGAGTACCTCCAGGTGGTGGGGACCGGCCCTCACCACGCCGGGTGTCGCCACCGGGCGCGGGGCACAGGCTGTGCCGGGGACGCGTCCACGGTCCCCGGGCACTCCCCGAGCCGGTGCCGATATCCAGACTTCCACCCCCGTTCGGCACCGCGCAACGGCACGGGGCGAGGAGGCGCCGGGGACGGTGAGGAAGGCCCGTGGGCCTGCGCGCCGGTGGCCGTCGGGTCCGTGCCCACGGGCGCGGGCTCACCGTGCGTCCCATGGGCCCACTCGGTTCCGGCGTCTCCCGGCTCACCGGTGCGGCCCATGGGCCCACTCGGTTCCCGCGCCTCCCGGCTCACCCCTGCGCCGCACCGTGCCTCCCGGCTCACCCCTGCGCCGCACCGGCCCGCCCGGTCCTGCGGCTCGGGGCCCGCCCGGCCCTGGGGCTCCGGGCCCGCCCGGCCCGCCCGGTCCTGTGGCTCCGGGCCCACCCCGCCCCGCAGCTCCCGGCCACCCGTCCCCGCAGCTCCCGGCCACCCGTCCCCGCGCCTCCCCGCCCACCCGGGCCAGCAGCTTCCGGGCCGCCCTGTCCCGCAGCTCCCGGCCCACCCCGCCCCGCAGCTCCCGGCCACCCGTCCCCGCGGCTCCCGGATCATCCGTGCCAGGAGTGCCACAGTGCCGCGTACGCGCCCTCGGCGGCGACCAGCTCGTCGTGGCTGCCCAGTTCGCTGATGCGGCCGTTCTCCACGACGGCGATGACATCGGCGTCGTGGGCGGTGTGCAGGCGGTGGGCGATGGCGACGACGGTGCGGCCGTCGAGGACCCGGGCGAGGGAGCGTTCGAGGTGACGTGCCGCTCGCGGGTCCAGCAGTGAGGTCGCCTCGTCCAGGACCAGCGTGTGCGGGTCGGCCAGCACCAGCCGGGCCAGCGCGATCTGCTGGGCCTGGGCCGGGGTGAGCGCGGTCCCGCCCGAGCCGACCTCGGTGTCCAGGCCGTCGTCCAGAGCCCGCGCCCAGCCGTCGGCGTCGACCGCCCCGAGGGCCGCCCACAGCTCGGCGTCCACCGCGTCGGTCCGGGCGAGCAGCAGGTTGTCGCGCAGGGAGCCCACGAAGACGTGGTGCTCCTGGTTGACCAGGGCCACATGGGAGCGGACGCGTTCGGCGGGCATCCGCGACAGTTCCGCGCCGCCGAGGGTGATGCGGCCGTCCCGGGGCGCGTAGATCCCGGCGAGCAGCCGGCCCAGGGTGGACTTGCCCGCGCCCGAGGGGCCGACCAGCGCCAGCCGGGTGCCCGGGGCGACCTCCAGGGAGACCTGGCGCAGCACGTCCACCCCCTCGCGGTAGCCGAAGCGCACCCGCTCGGCGCGCACGTCCCGTCCGTCGGGTGCCAGGGACTCCTCCCCGGCGCCCGGTTCGATGTCCCGCACACCCACCAGCCGGGCCAGCGACACCTGGGCCACCTGCAGCTCGTCGTACCAGCGCAGGATGAGGTTGACCGGGTCCACGAGCATCTGGGCGATCAGGGCGCCCGTCGTCAGCTGGCCGACCCCGATCCAGCCATGGAGCACGAACACGCCGCCGATCATCAGCACCGAGGCGAGCACGGTGGCGTGGGTGAGGTTGATGACCGGGAAGAGGACCGAGCGCAGCCACAGCGTGTAGCGCTCCCAGGCCGTCCACTCCCTGACCCGGCGCTCCGACAGCTCGGTCCGGCGGTCGCCGAGGCGGTGGGCCTCGACGGTGCGTCCGGCGTCCACGGTCTCGGCGAGGGCGGCGGCCACGGCGGCGTATCCCGCCGCCTCGGAGCGGTAGGCGGACGGTGCCCGCTTGTAGTACCAGCGGCAGCCGACCACCAGCAGCGGCACGGCCACCAGCACGGCCGGAGCCAGCGGCGGCACCGTGACCACGAGACCGCCGAGCAGCAGCACCACCCACACCACGCCGATCGCGAGCTGCGGTACGGCCTCGCGCATCGCGTTGGCCAGCCGGTCGATGTCGGTCGTGATCCGGGACAGCAGATCGCCGGTGCCGGCCCGTTCCAGGACGCCCGGGGGCAGTCCGACCGACCGGACGAGGAAGTCCTCGCGCAGGTCGGCCAGCATCCGTTCGCCGAGCATCGCCCCGCGCAGCCGCACCTCGCGCACGAACACCGCCTGGACCGCCAGCGCGAGCGTGAACAGCGACAGGACGAGCGGCAGATGAAGCTCCCGCGCGCCGTCCGACACCCGCTGCACGAGGTCGCCGAGCAGCCACGGGCCCACCAACGAGGCGACCACGGACGCCGTGTTGACGCCGATCAGGACCAGGAAGGCACGCCGGTGCCGACGGAACAGCTCGGCCACATAAGCGCGTACGGTCGCGGGGGCGCCGACCGGCAGGGTGTTCGCCGTCTTCGGGGCCGCCGGGTCGTAGGCCGGTGGCGCCACGCCGATCATGCTGTCTCCTCGATCTCTTCGAGTTCCTTCAGTACGCCGCTCAGCACGGCCTCGTCTTCGGTCTCCCGGGTCACCACGGCCCGGTAGCGGGGCTCGTCGTGGACCAGTTCGCGGTGCACGCCGACCGCCACGACCTGGCCCTCGTACACCAGCACCACTCGGTCCGCGTGGTCCAGGAGCAGCGGCGAGGAGGTGAACACCACTGTCGTGCGCCCCTCCCGCAGCCCGCGTACGCCCTGCGCGATCCGCGCCTCGGTGTGCGAGTCGACGGCCGAGGTCGGCTCGTCCAGCACCAGCACCTCCGGGTCGGTGATCAGCGACCGGGCCAGCGCGAGCCGCTGCCGCTGGCCGCCGGACAGCGACCGTCCGCGCTCGGTGATCCGCGTGTCCATGGGGTCCTCGGCGTCCAGCGACGCCTGGGCCAGCGCCTCCAGCACGTCCTCGCACTGCGCGGCCGCCAGCGCGTCCTGGGCGCTGACGTTCCCCGAGGCGGGCACGTCGAGCAGTTCCCGCAGCGAACCGGACAGCAGGACGGGGTCCTTGTCCTGGACGAGTACGGCCGTGCGGGCCGTGTCCAGCGGCAGCTCGTCGAGGGGCACCCCGCCCAGCAGGACGGACGTGTCCTGGTCCGCCGGGTGGCCGCCCAGTCGTTCGGCGAGCAGGCCCGCCGCGTCCGGGTCGCCGCACACCACCGCGGTGAGCCGGCCGGCGGGGGCCAGCAGACCGGTCGCGGGGTCGTACAGATCCCCGCTCGGCAGGTCGGCGCCGCGCACGCCCTCGGCGTCCGTGGCCCGCTCCAGCGACAGCACCCGCGCGGCCCGCTTGGCCGAGGGGCGGGAGAAGGAGTAGGCCATGGCGATCTCGTGGAAGTGCTGGAGCGGATAGCTCAGCACCATCACCGAGCTGTAGACGGTGACCAGTTCGCCGATACTGATGCGGCCCCGCTGGGCCAGATGGACGCCGTACCAGACCACGACGATCATCAGTACGCCCGGCAGCAGGACCTGGACGGCGGCGATCAGGGACCACATGCGGGCGCTGCGCACGGCGGCGTGGCGGACCTCCTGGGAGGCACGGCGGTAGCGGTCGAGGAACAGGTCCTCGCCACCGATGCCGCGCAGCACGCGCAGACCGGCGACTGTGTCCGAGGCCAGCTCGGTGGCGCGGCCGGCCTTCTCGCGCTGGAAGTCGGCCCGCCGGGTGGCCCGGGGCAGCAGCGGCAGGACGGCGAGTGCCACCACCGGCAGGCCCACGGCGACGACCACGCCGAGTGCCGGCTGGTAGAGCAGGAGGGCGACGCAGACCACGACCACGGTGAGGGCCGCCGCGGTGAACCGGGAGACGGCCTCCACGAACCAGCCGATCTTCTCCACGTCACCGGTGGAGACGGCCACGACCTCACCGGCCGCCACGCGCCGGGTCAGCGCGGAGCCCAGTACGGCCGCCTTGCGGGCGAGCAGCTGCTGCACCCGGGCGGCGGCGGTGATCCAGTTGGTGACGGCCGTGCGGTGCAGGAAGGTGTCGCCCAGCGCGATGCAGAAAGCGCACAGCGCCAGCAGCCCGCCCGTCAGGGCCAGCCGGGTGCCCGAACGGTCCACCACGGCCTGCACACTGAGGCCCACACAGAACGGCAGCGCGGAGACCGCCACGAAGTGCAACAGCCCCCAGGCGAGCGACTTGACCTGGCCGCCCAGCTGATTGCGGCCCAGCCACCACAGGAATCGGGGACCCGAACGCGCGTCCGGAACGCCCGGATCGGGATAGGGAAGGTCTTGAATCTGCATGACGACTGACGTCCCGGTGGCTCGTGTCAGGGGGGTGGAGGGAACCGCTCACGGCGGCAGCAAACCGTGACAGGTTCGCCTCGCAGCGTGGTCGCTGGCAAACAGTTTTCCGCCCGGGGGAGCTCCGGCCCTTCGGGCGGCGGCCTCATTGCCATGAGGGGGTGACTCGCCGTAGAACACCGGCCATGAAGAGACGGATCGTCATGTTCATGCTCGCCTGGGTGACCCTCCTGGCGAGTGTCCTCCTCGGGGCGGGCCCGGCCCAGTCCGCCGACGTACCCGCCGAGTTCGGCACCGACTGGCACGACCCGGTCACCGCGGCCCCGCCCGTGGCGAAGCCGCACGGCACGTCCTGCCAGGTCACCCTCGCCGAGGCGCAGTTCCGGGACTTCACCCCCTACAAGGGCACCTACACCCCGCCGTCGGGGTGCGGCGACCGCTGGAGCAAGGTCGTGCTGCGCCTCGACGGCAAGGTCAAGGGGCGGCAGTACGACCGGCTCGGCTATCTGCACGTCGGCGGCGTCGAGATCCTCCGTACCTCGACCCCCGAGCCCTCGCCCGACGGCATCGCCTGGTCCGTGGAGAAGGACGTCACGCGGTACAGCGACACCTTCCGCCGCAGCCAGGACGTCGAGATGCTCATCGGGAACGTCGTCGACGACACCTACACCGGCGTGATCGACGTCAAGGTCACGCTCACCTTCTACGCCGGGAGACCGACCGCCGCCGCGACCCCCGACAAGGTCCTCACCCTCGGCGACGGCAACACCCTCACCACCCCGCGCAACAGCGAACGCGTCCTCGCCGAGGTCTACGCCACCGGATCGGGCGGCGGCTGCGAGGAGTTCTGGTACCTGGCGGTGCCCGACAAGGCGCCGTACTCCTGCCAGGCCGACGGCGGCCCCTACCGGGAGGTCCAGATCAAGGTCGACGGCCAACTGGCCGGAATCGCCGCGCCGTTCCCGCACGTGTGGACGGGAGGCTGGTCCAACCCCTTCCTCTGGTACGTGATTCCGGGCCCCCGCGCCTTCGACGTCACGCCGATCGAGTACGACCTGACCCCCTTCACCGGCCTTCTCGACGACGGCCGTCCGCACAAGCTCGAGGTCTCGGTCGTGGGCGTGCCCGAGGGGCAGGGCGGCTGGAGCGCACCGGTCAACGTGCTGGTGTGGCAGGACGTCAAGAGGGCGCAGGTGACGGGCAGGCTGATCGAGAGCCGGTCGGGGACTCCCACGAACTCCTCCACCTACACCGCCGGTTCGCCGGAACGGGTGGACACCGTGGCCGGCCACGCGCTGACCGTCTCCGGATATGTCGACACCTCGCACGGCCGGGTGACGACCACCGTCCGCCGCACGCTGGCCAACACCTCCGTGCACCGCTGGACCGACGGCGAGAACGTCGACGGCCTCGACGCCACCTGGACCGACGACGAGTCCGTCACCGTCGACGGGCGCGGACCGGCCCGGACAACGGCCACGCACCGGACGTACACGATGGGCGGCTCGACCACGATCGGCGACGACGCCCGGCTGCGCACCGTGCTGACCCTCGGCGACCGGGCCGCGGTGAGCGAGGCGCGGGGCGGCCGGCGCACCGGCTGGTCGCGGCTGGACGACACGGTCACCGGTGACGCCACGTACACGACCGGGGTTCCGCGCGACCAGCGGCACGCGGTCGGTACGACGAGCGAGCGGTACCGGCTGTACGGGTCCGGAGGGTGCTACGACCGCTCCCTGACGACCGTTCAGGGGGTGCTCACGGGGGACCGCTCGCGCTGCTGAGGCGAGTATGTGCGATGGGTCACATGGGACGGGATTTACATGTGCGCAACACGGAGGTTTCTGGCGGGATCAACGGCGCCCCGAAAGTGATCGTCACGGAAACCGCTTTCCGTATCGCAGAAGTCTCCCCGGCTGCTGCGAGGTTGACGTCCCCCCACAAGGAGTGCCCATGCCGTCGTCCGTCCCGTCCGCCCCGCGACGCGTCGCACACATACTGCGTACCTCTCTGTTCGCGCAGGTCCTCTGCGCGCTCGTGCTCGGAATCGTCGTCGGGAGGCTGTGGCCCGGCTTCGCCGCCGATCTGCAGCCGCTCGGCGACGGTTTCACCCGGCTCATCAAGACGATCATCTCCCCGCTCGTGTTCTGTGTGGTCGTCGTCGGCATCGCCAAGGCCGGTGACCTCAAGGCGTTCGGCCGGATCGGTCTGAAGGCTCTGGTCTGGTTCGAGGTGGCGAGCACGTTCGCCCTGCTCATCGGGCTCCTCGCGGCCAATGTCGTGCGGCCCGGTGCCGGGATGCACGTGGACCCCGCCATGCTCAGTGCGAAGGCGGTCGACGCGAAGACGGGCGGCGGTTCGCTGCCGTCGACCACGGAGTTCGTCCTGAACGCGCTGCCGACCAGTTTCATGGGCGCCTTCGCCGAGAACTCCCTGCTCCAAGTCCTCGTCCTGGCCTGTCTGGTGGGCGCCGCACTGCTGCACCTCGGGCACACGAAGGTGCCGCAGGTGATGCCCGCCGTCGAACAGGCGCAGGAGATCATCTTCACGGTCGTCGGCTTCGTGATGCGGCTGGCCCTGATCGCGGTGTTCGGCGCGATGGCCGTCCTGATCGGCCAGTACGGGCTGGGCGTGATCGAGACGTACGCCAAGCTGATCGTCCTGTGCTACGTCGCCGCCGCGCTGTTCATCGTGCTGCTGGCCGTCGCCCTGCGGATCGTCACCGGGCTGAGCCTGTGGAAGTTCCTGCGCTACATCCGGGAGGAGATGCTGCTCGCCCTCGGTACCGCGTCGACGGAGTCCGTGATGCCGCGCGTGATGCAGAAGCTGCGCGGAGCCGGGGCGCGGGACGACGCGGTGGGGCTGGTGCTGCCCACCGGGTACTCCTTCAACCTGGACGGCGCCTCCCTCTACCTCTCCATCGGCACGCTGTTCATCGCGCAGGCGGTGGGCGTCGACCTCGGTGTGGGGCAGCAGATCACCGTGGTCCTGGTGCTGATGCTGACCAGCAAGGGCATGGCGGGCATCCCCGGCTCCGCCTTCCTCGCGCTGTCCGCGACGGCTTCCTCGCTGGGGGCGATCCCCGCCGGGGCAGTCGCGCTGCTGCTGGGCGTGGACCGGATCATGGACTCGATGCGGGTCGTCACGAACCTGCTCGGCAACTGTGTCGCGGTGTTCGCCGTGTCCCGCTGGGAGGGGGCGCTGGATCTGGAGCGGGCGAGGCGGGTGCTGGGCGGGGAGACGGCAGTGGAGGTGGCCGTGGAGGTGGAGACCCCGCAGCGGCAGGGTTCTGTCGCCCAGTAGCTCGGTGGGTTTCTGATGCGTGGGCGGCTGCGGGTGATGCGTGGCTGGTCGCGCCCACGGACACAGCCCCGCGCCCCTGAAGGTGGGTCCACTGATCCGACCCGAAGGGGCGCGGGGAACTGCGCGAACAGCCCCCACGCCCCCGCAGCCGCCCAACGAACCGCACCGCCCCCTACCCGCAGCGCGTCCCCGGCTCCGTTCCCCCGTCCACCAACGTGTCCAACAACCCGCCCAGAACCTCCCGCTGCTCAGCAGTCAACGGCGCCAGAATCTCCGCAGCGGCCGCGCGTCGAGCGCCCCGAACCTCGCTCAGCGCCTTGCGGCCCTCGTCCGTGAGTTCGATCCGGATCACCCGGCGATTCGTCGGATCCGGTACCCGGCGCACCTTGCCGTTCGCCTCCAGTCCGTCGACCAGGGAGGTCACGGCCCGCGGGACCACTTCCAGGCGCTCGGCGAGATCGGCCATGCGCGGTGGTGAGCCGTAGTGCGCCAGGGTGCGCAACAGCCGGGACTGGGCCGGGGTGACCCCCAGGCCGCACTGCTCGATGTGCCGCTTCTGGATGCGGTGCACACGGCGGGTGAACCGCAGCAACTGCTCGGCGAGCAGGCCGTCTGGATCGGGCGTGGTCATACGGGAACAATATCAGGACGACATTCATTGTGAGTATAGGTAACAATGAGCTAGGCTCCGCCAGTCTTCGCCGTCCCACACTCTTTGTCGTCCCACTCCCGTAGGAGTCCATTGCATCCCGATCGTCAACCCAGTTGGACACCGCCGGCCGACGCCAAGCAGCAGCCCCGGCAGGTGCGCCGCATCCTGAAGCTCTTCCGTCCCTACCGCGGCCGCCTCGCGGTCGTCGGACTGCTGGTCGGTGCCGCGTCCCTGGTGTCCGTGGCCACGCCCTTCCTCCTCAAGGAGACCCTGGACGTCGCCATCCCCCAGGGCCGCACCGGCCTGCTCAGCCTGCTCGCGCTGGGCATGATCGTCAGCGCGGTCCTGACCAGCGTCTTCGGAGTGCTGCAGACCCTGATCTCCACCACCGTCGGCCAGCGCGTCATGCACGACCTGCGCACCGCGGTCTACGGCCGTCTGCAGCGCATGTCGCTGGCGTTCTTCACGCGCACCCGCACCGGTGAGGTCCAGTCCCGCATTGCCAACGACATCGGTGGCATGCAGGCCACCGTCACCTCCACCGCCACCTCCCTGGTCTCCAACCTGACCAGCGTGGTCGCCACCATCGTCGCGATGATCGCCCTCGACTGGCGGCTGACCGTCGTCTCCCTGCTGCTGCTCCCGGTGTTCGTGTGGATCAGCCGCCGCGTCGGCAACGAACGCAAGAAGATCACCACCCAGCGCCAGAAGCAGATGGCCGCGATGGCCGCGACCGTCACCGAGTCGCTGTCCGTCAGCGGGATCCTGCTCGGCCGCACCATGGGCCGTTCCGACTCGCTGACCAAGTCCTTCGCCGAGGAGTCCGAGGGCCTGGTCGACCTCGAGGTGCGCTCCAACATGGCCGGGCGCTGGCGGATGGCCGTCATCACCATCGTCATGGCCGCCATGCCGGCGATCATCTACTGGACCGCGGGCATGGCCCTGCAACTCGGCGGCCCCAAGGTCTCCATCGGCACGATCGTCGCCTTCGTCTCGCTCCAGCAGGGCCTGTTCCGCCCGGCCGTGAGCCTGCTGGCCACCGGTGTCCAGATCCAGACCTCGCTCGCGCTCTTCCAGCGCATCTTCGAGTACCTCGACCTGCCCATCGACATCACCGAGCGGGAGAACCCGGTGCACCTCGACCAGATCAAGGGCGAGGTCCGCTTCGAGGACGTCGAGTTCCGCTACGACGACAAGGGCGGGCCCATCCTCGACGGCATCGACGTCATCGTCCCGGCCGGCAGCAGCCTCGCCGTCGTCGGTCCGACCGGCGCCGGAAAGTCGACGCTCGGCTATCTCGTCCCGCGCCTCTACGACGTCACCGGCGGCCGTGTCACCCTCGACGGCGTCGACGTCCGCGACCTCGACTTCGACACCCTCGCCCGCGCGGTCGGCGTCGTCTCCCAGGAGACGTACCTCTTCCATGCCTCGGTCGCCGAGAACCTGCGCTTCGCCAAGCCGGACGCCACCGACGCGGAACTCGAGGCGGCGGCCAGGGCGGCCCAGATCCACGAGCACATCGCGTCCCTGCCCGACGGCTACGACACGGTCGTCGGTGAGCGCGGCCACCGCTTCTCCGGCGGTGAGAAGCAGCGCCTGGCCATCGCCCGCACCATCCTGCGCGACCCGCCGGTCCTCATCCTCGACGAGGCGACCAGCGCCCTGGACACCCGTACCGAGGCGGCCGTCCAGGACGCCATCGACGCCCTGTCGGCCAACCGCACCACGCTCACCATCGCCCACCGCCTGTCCACCGTCCGGGGTGCCGACCAGATCGTGGTCCTCGACTCCGGGCGGGTGGCCGAGCGGGGCACCCACGAGGAACTCCTGGAGCACGACGGGCGGTACGCGGCCCTCGTACGCCGGGATGCCCAACTGGAACCGACAAGCTGAAAATATGCCGGGTTTGTGGTGATATGCGGGTTACCGTGCCCGCATGGACCAGAACACTCCGCCACGGAGCACTCGGAGCGCGATTCGACTGACGCGCAGGGGCCGGTTCGCCCTCATCGCGACCGGCGCCCTCGTGGCCGGCACCGCCGTGGCGGTGCCGCTGCTGACCCTGGAGAGGGAGCAGCACGCCAGGCCGACATCCCTGGTCATCCCGGAGGGCTGGCGCGCGGGGCAGGTCTACGCCGCCGTCGACAAGGCCCTGGCGCTGCCCGCGGGCAGTACTCGAAGGTCGATCGCCAAGGCCGGCCTGAAGCTGCCGAACGACGCCGACGGCAACCCGGAGGGCTATCTCTTCCCGGCGACGTATCCGCTGGAGAGCAACGGGAAGAAGGCGACTCCCGAGTCGCTGCTGGCGTACATGGTCGACACCGCGAACAAGAAGTTCAACGGCGCCCCGGTCGCGGCCGGCGCCCAGCGCAACGCCATGAACGTGTACCAGGCGGTCACCATCGCGAGCATCGTGCAGGCCGAGGCCGCCACGAAGGCGGACATGGGCAAGGTGGCACGGGTCATCTTCAACCGGCTGGAACACGGGATGCCGCTGCAGATGGACTCCACCGTCAACTACGCCCTCAACCGCGCCTCGCTCAGGACCGGCGCCGGCGACACGCGCATCGACAGCCCCTACAACTCGTACCAGCGCATGGGGCTGCCACCCACGCCGATCGACAACCCGGGCGAGGACGCGATGCGCGCCGCGATCAGCCCGCCGCCCGGGGACTGGCTGTACTTCGTCACCGTGAAGCCGGGCGACACCCGGTTCACCGCCGACTTCGCCCAACACCAGCGCAACGTCGCGGAGTTCAACGCCAACCAGAAGAGCGCGAGCCCGGCCAGGTGACCCGACGGGGCCTCACGCGGCGACCGGCTCGGCCGGCCGCGTGGCCAGCAGACGCCTGATGTCCCGTACGGCCGCCCGGCCGGCCCGGTTGGCGCCGATGGTGCTGGCCGACGGGCCGTAGCCGACCAGATGGATGCGCGGATCGGCGACCGCTCGGGTGCCGTCCACCCGGATCCCGCCGCCGGGCTCACGCAGCCGCAGCGGCGCGAGATGGTCGATGGCCGCCCGGAAGCCGGTGGCCCACAGGATGACGTCGGCGTCGACGCGCCGCCCGTCGTTCCACTCCACGCCGTCGGGGGTGATCCGGTCGAACATGGGCCGCCGGTCGAGGATCCCGTCCTCGATGCCCCGCCGGATCACGTCGTTGAGCGGCAGTCCGGTCACGGTCACGACGCTCTGCGGCGGCAGCCCCTGCCGCACCCGCTCCTCCACCAGCGCGACGGCCGCCCGGCCGTACTCCTCGGTGAAGGGGCCCTCGTGGTAGACGGGCGGGCGCCGGGTGACCCAGGTGGTGGCGGCCGCGTACCGGGCGATCTCCAGCAGGTGCTGCGTACCGGAGGCGCCCCCGCCCACCACGACCACGCGCTGCCCCGCGAACGCCTCGGGCCCGGGGTACCGCGCGGTGTGCAACTGCCGCCCCCGGAAGGTCTCCTGACCGGGATAGCGCGGCCAGAACGGCCGGTCCCAGGTGCCGGTGGCGTTGATCAGCGCCCGGGGCGACCAGGTGCCGTCCGAGGTCTCGACGAGCAGCCGCCCGCCGTCCCCCTCCCGCACCGCACGGACGTCGACGGGCCGCCGTACGCGCAGGCCGAAGGTGCGCTCGTAGGTGGCGAAGTACTCGGCGATCACCTCCGACGAGGGCCGTTCGGGGTCGGCGTCCGTCAGCTCCATGCCGGGCAGGGAGTGCATGCCGTGGACCTTGCCGTACGTCAGTGAGGGCCAGCGGAACTGCCAGGCGCCGCCCGGGCCGGGGGAGTGGTCGAGGACCACGAAGTCACGCTCCGGCTCGAAACCGGTGCGGTGCAGGTGATAGGCGCTGGACAGACCCGCCTGACCGGCGCCTATGACGACTACCTCGACCTCGCGCGTGTTGTTCACGTTTCCACTAACGGCGGCCAGGCCGTGGATCTTCCCATCAGCGTGCGGCGGACGGGTCGTGCCACACGTGTGAGACCCGGCGCAGGGGTCAGGATGGGGTCATGTCAGATGCCTTCACCACCCGAGTCCTGAACGTCACCACCGGCTCCACGGAGAGGGTGGTCGACCTGACCCGCGACTGCGAGGCCTTCCTGCGGGAGGCGGCCGCCGGCCGTGACGGCCTGCTCAACATCTTCGTCCCGCACGCGACCGCCGGAATCGCCGTCATCGAAACGGGGGCGGGCAGCGACGACGACCTCCTCGCCGCCCTCCACACCCTTCTCCCGGCCGACGACCGCTGGCAGCACCGCCACGGCAGCCCCGGGCACGGCCGGGACCACGTGCTGCCGGCTTTCGTGCCTCCGCATGCCACGCTGCCGGTGGTCGGCGGGGAGCTGGAGCTGGGGACATGGCAGTCGGTGTGCCTGGTGGACACGAACAGGGACAATGCTCATCGGAAGGTGCGCCTGTCCTTCCTCGGGGGCTCCTGACCGCCCAGTGATCAAGGAGGGCCGGATGAGTCCGATTTCCGGCGACGGGCCCGCCGTCTCCCGTCGGGAGTTCGACGCGCTCTTCGATGCGGTCCGCACGTGGGGGCGCTGGTCCCCGGCCGACCGCGGCGCCTTCAACCGGGTCACCCCGGACCACGTGCTGCGGGCCGCGGCGCGGGTGCGGACGGGCACGGTCGTCCCGCTGGGGCTGCCCTGGAACACCCGGCCGGGCCCCGACAACCCCAAGCCCGCGCTGCACCACATGACCGATCTCGGTGACGTGGAGGCGCCGGAACCCTCCACCCACAAGGACTTCATCGCCGCCGACTACCACGGCAAGGGCATCAGCCATCTCGACGCCCTGTGCCACATCGCCTACCGGGGGCGGCTCTACGACGGCCGCACGGCGCACGAGGTCGTCGATGCCGCGGGCGCCCGCTTCGGCGCGGTGTCGGCGCTCGGACCCCTCGTCACGAGGGGGGTCCTCCTCGATCTGCCCGCCGTCCTCCAAACCCGTTGGCTGGAGCCGGGGCGAGCGGTGCATGCCGAGGAGATCGTCGCCGCGGAGAAGGCGCTCGGTGTGACGATCGGGGAGGGCGACGCGGTACTGCTGCGCTCCGGACACGTCAGGCGCCGCGAGGAACTCGGTGCCTGGGACCCGGAGACGGCCAGCGCGGGCTTTCATGTGGACGCCCTGCCGCTGCTGGCCGAGCGGGGCATCGCGCTGCTCGGTTCGGACGGCGACAGTGACGTACGGCCCTCCCCTGTGGACGGTGTGCACTCGCCGGTCCATGCCCTGGCCGTCGCCGCCATGGGGGTGCCGCTGCTGGACAACCTCGACCTGGAAGCGCTGTCCGCCGCGACCGCGAAGGCGGGGCGGCATGATTTCCTGCTCGTCGTGGCGCCGCTGAACGTCCCGGGCGGGACGGGCTCGCCCGTCAACCCGGTCGCGGTCCTCTGAACCGATCAGGTCCGGTCGGTGGTTGAAGAGACCTTGCGCACCGTGACTCGCGCTTCCGATGCTCGTATCCTCGTCCATATCCGACATGTCGGAAGATCTGACTGTCGACGGCGCGAGTGAGGCGGAGCGTGGTTCGGGACGGCGGAGATCCGATACCGACAGGGCGTGCGTCAGGCGGCACGGGGCCCGCAGGTTTCCGTGAGCGCTTCCTGCAGGGTGAGCCGGTCGAGACGGGGGTGCGCGCGTCCATCCTGGCTTCCTGGCGGCGCTGCCGGCTGCTGGGGCTGCCGCCGGACCAGACCGACCTTCCTTTCCGGGAGGACTTCGAGCCGGACGGACGGATCGTCCGCGCGGCCGCTCCGGTGCTCGACCGGCTGCAGGCGACGTTCGCCGGCAGCGCGATGAACATCTCCCTCGCCGATGCCGACGGGACGGTGCTTCTGCGCCGTTTCGGAGAGGCGTCGCTGGCCAGAGCCCTTCCGCCGATCCAGACCGTCCCCGGATTCGTGTTCGCCGAGCAGGTCGCCGGCACCAACGGCATCGGTCTCGCCCTGGCGGAGCGCCGGCCCATCCGGGTCTACGGCGCCGAGCACTTCGCCGAGCGCTCCCAGGCAAGTGCCTGTCGCGCGCTGCCCGTCCGCGACCCGCTCAGTGGCCGCATCGAGGGCGTCCTGTGCCTGGGATATCCGCGCAGCGTCGAGAACCCGGCGCTGGACGGCGTGATCCGCAAGGCGGCCGAGACCATCGAGCGGGGGCTGCTGGCGCAGAGTTCCGCGCGTGAGCGTGCTCTGCTGCAGGCGTACCTGGACAGCGGGGCCGAGGCTGCCGCAGGCACACGGCACCGTGTCGGGGTACGGGAACTGGCCGTGGAGATGAGGCCCCGCGACCGGGGGATCGTCATGGAGAAGGCCGCCGAGCTGATCGCCCGGGCGCAGCGGGCCTGCGTCGACGTGCCCCTGCCCGACGGCGGTCGGGTCACGCTCGTGAGCCGGCCGGTGACGAGTGCCTCCGGAGTGGAGGGCTTCGTCATCGAAGCCGTTCTCCCCGGTCCCGCACCGCGCGGGCCCCTCGCCCTCCCGCATCAGATCCGCCAGCCGCTGGGCCTGCCGTTGGAGACTGCCGTCGCGACTTCCCTCCCGCTTTCCGGGGCCGTTCCCGCCGTGGCGCCCGCAGAGCCGTCCGCACCCTCGTCGGCGGGGCTTCTCGCCGGCTCGCTGTACGGCCCTGTCGCCGTGGGCGTCGAGGGCGTCACGGGCCGCGACGGTACGCCGGACGGGAACTCTCGCCCCACACCCCCGGCGAGAGGGCTCGTGATGGTGGGGGAGCCGCACGTGGGGACGTACGCCCTCGCCGCGCGCCGCCGTCTGGAACTGCTGTCCGAGGCCGGTGTCCGTATCGGCACCACGCTGGATGTGCGCGGTACTGCCCGGGAACTCGCCGAGGCGGCGGTGCCCCACCTGGCCGACTTCGTCACCGTCGACCTGCCTGAGGCCGTGCTGCGCGGCGAGGAGTCCGCCGATCCCCGCAGCGACCTGCGCCGGACGGTGGTCCACGGCATCCGCGACGACTGTCCCTTCCAGCCGGTCGGCAAGCAGATCGACTACGGTCCGGCGATGCCGCAGTCGCGCTGTCTGGCGAGCGGCCGGGCCGTACTGGAACCGGACCTGAACGCCGCCGCGGGCTGGTTCACGCAGGACGCGGAGCACTCCGCTCAGCTGCTGAGCCACGTCCACTCGCTCATCGCGGTGCCCCTGGTCGCCCGCGGCGTCGTCCTGGGCGTGGCCGGCATGTACCGCGCGCAGGGCTCGCCACCGTTCGGGGACGACGACCGGTCGCTGGCCCAGGAGCTGGCCGCCCGTGCCGCGCTGTCCATCGACAACGCCCGGCGCTACACCCGCGAACGCACCATGGTCCTGGCCCTGCAGCGCAGCCTGCTCCCGCAGGTGGTGCCGGACCAGGACGCCGTCGAGGTCGCCCACCGCTACCTGCCCGCCGAATCCGACGTCGGAGGGGACTGGTACGACGTCATCCCCCTGTCCGGCACCCGGGTCGGGCTCTTCGTCGGTGACGTCGTCGGCCACGGCATGCTCTCGGCCGCCACCATGGGGCGGCTGCGCACCGCCGCCCGCAGTTTCGCCGAACTCGACTTCCCCCCGGACGAGGTCCTCACCCACCTCGACAAACTCGTGGGGCGCCTGGACCGCGAGGACCCCGGCGCGGTGGACGCGGGCATCATCGGCGCGACCTGTCTCTACGCCGTCTACGACCCGACCACACAGCGGTGCACCATGGCCCGCGCCGGCCATCCCCCGCCCGCTCTGGTCCGGCCCGACGGCACGGTGTGGTTCCCCGACCTGCCCGCCGGACCCCCGCTCGGTCTCGGTGGTCTGCCGTTCGAAGCCACCGAGTTCGACCTCCCCGAGAACAGCCAGGTGGTCCTCTACACCGACGGGCTCATCGAGGACCGGCACCGCGACGTCGACGTGGTCCTCGAAGAGCTGCGCGTCACCCTGGCCCGGACGGCAGGCACGCCCGACGAGACCTGCGAGGCGGTGCTCGGCACCGTGGCTCCCGCCCATCCCTGCGACGACATCGCCCTGCTCGTCGCCCGCACCCACGCCCTGGATCCGCGGCGGATCGCCACCTGGGACCTGCCCGCGGATCCGGCCCGGGTCAGCGACGTCCGTGCCGCCGCCACCCGGCAACTGGCCGACTGGGGACTCGACGAGGCCGCGTTCGCCGCCGAACTGGTGCTCAGCGAGCTGGTCACCAACGCGATCCGGCACGGTGCCGGGCCGATCCGGGTACGCCTGCTCCACGACCGCTCCCTGATCTGCGAGGTCTCCGACACGAGCAACACCGCCCCGCACCTGAGGCAGGCGGCCGGCACCGACGAAGGGGGCCGCGGCCTGTTCCTCGTCGCGCAGCTGACCCAGAGCTGGGGCACGCGCTACACCCGGCAGGGCAAGGTCATCTGGGCCGAATGCGGGCTCGAGGGGCCGTGAGCCCCGCCCGGTGATCGACTGCTCCGTTGGAGTCACAGACAGGGGCAAGATATCGAAAAATATCTGGTATGTGCGGCTAATATCACTGATGCACATCGGGCAGAACACACCAGGTCCAACCCCGGAGAGGTCCGTGCACGAGGCCCACGACACCTCTGCGCCCGCGGTTCCGCCCCACGGGGCGGAACCCCTGGTCCGTGTCCGCGGACTCACCAAGAGCTTCGGGGCGACCCTCGCGCTCGCCGGGGTCGACCTCGATGTCCGCGCCGGCAGCGTCCTCGCCCTCCTCGGTCCCAACGGAGCGGGGAAGTCCACTCTCATCAAGGTGCTCGCCGGCGTCCACCACGCCGACTCGGGGCAGGTCACCGTGGCCGGTCACCCGCTCGGGACTCACGCCGCGTCCCGGCGCATGTCCTTCATCCACCAGGACCTCGGCCTGGTGGACTGGATGACGGTGGCCGAGAACATCGCCCTGACCGCCGGCTACCCGCGCCGCGCCGGACTGATCTCCTGGCGGCGCACCCGGGAACACTCTGCCGAGGCCCTGCGGGTCGTCGCCGGGCATCTCGATCCCGACGCGCCGATCGCCGGCCTCGCCCCGGCCGAGCGGTCACTCGTCGCCGTGGCACGAGCCCTGGCGGCACGGGCGGAACTCATCGTCCTCGACGAGCCGACCGCCCGTCTGCCCGCCGCGGACTGCGCCCGGCTGTTCCACGTCCTGCACACCCTGCGCGAGCGGGGCCACGCCATCCTCTACGTCACCCATCGCCTGGACGAGGTGTACGAGGTCGCCGACACCGTCGCCGTACTGCGCGACGGACGCCTGATCAGCCACGGCTCGTCGGCGAGCCACGGTCCCGCCCGCCTGGTGCGCGACATCACCGGCGGGGAACCGACCGACCACCGGCCCTTCACCGCCACGCCCGGCGGCCCGGCCGTGCTGACCCTGGAGGGAGTGCGCACCGCCGCCACGGGACCGGTCACGCTGGAGCTCGGACAGGGGGAAGTGCTCGGCCTGGTGGGACTCACGGGCGCCGGACACATGGACCTCGCCCGAGCTCTCGCGGGCAGCCGCCCCCTCCTCGCCGGACGGGCCCTCCTCGGCGGTCGCCCCTACCGTCCCCGTACGGTCGCCGAGGCCGTCGGGCACGGTGTCGCCCTCGTGCCCGGCGACAGACAGCGGGAGGGCTGCCTCGCCGGGCTGACCGTACGGGAGAACCTCCTGGCCAATCCTCGCGCGGGAGGCCTGTCGGCGCCGCGCTGGATCAGCCCCCGCCGCGAACGCGCCGAGGCCGGCGCGCTGATCGAGCGGTTCTCGGTGCGTCCCCGTGACAGCGAGGCCACCATCGCCACCCTTTCCGGGGGGAACCAGCAGAAGGTCATGATCGGCCGGTGGCTGCGGCTGGGCCTGCGCCTGCTGATCCTCGAGGACCCGACGGCGAGCGTGGACATCGGTGCCAAAGCCGCGATCCACCGCCTGCTCGACGAGGCACGCGCGGCCGGTCTCGGGGTCCTCCTCGTCTCCAGCGACTTCGAGGAGGTCGCCGGCGTGTGCCGACGCGCCCTGGTCTTCGTCCGCGGATCCATGACGGCCGAGCTGACCGGTCCGGCCCTCACGGTCACCGAGCTCACCAGGACGGCTTCGGCCCTGCCCTCCTCCGGAACCACGGCGACCTCGTGACCGGCGCCCCCATTCCCTCCGCGCCCCCGCCACGGCGGCGTCGCCCGGGTCCACCGAGGCGACCGGCCCGACCGTACGGACGCAGCGGGCAACTCATCGGCGCCTACGGCCTCCTGGCCCTCACCGCCCTGCTCTTCCTGATCTTCTCCCTCACCCTGCCCCGCACCTTTCCCACGCGGGACACCGTCGACTCGATCCTGTCCAACCAGTCGATCCCGGCCGTCCTCGCGCTCGCCGCCATGATCCCCATCGTGACCGGCGCGTTCGACCTCTCCATCGGCTACGGTCTCGGCCTGGCGCACGTCATGGTGATGCAACTCGTCGTGGGGGACGGGTGGCCCTGGCCGCTCGCCTGCCTCACGGTGATCGCCGGAGGCGGCGTCGTGGGCGTCCTCAACGGTGTCGTCGTCGAATTCGGACGGATCGACTCGTTCATCGCCACCCTCGGGACCGGCAGCATGATGTACGCGGTGACCGGCTGGATCACCGGCGGCAGCCGGATCGTGCCCGGCCCGCAGGGACTTCCGCCCGCCTTCACCGACCTCTACGACTCCAGGTTCCTCGGCCTGCCGGTTCCCGCCTTCTACGTGCTCGCCCTCACGGCCGCCCTCTGGCTGGTCCTGGAACGGCTGCCGCTCGGCAGGTACCTGTACGTCGTCGGGTCGAACCCGCGCGCCGCCGACCTGGTCGGCATCCCGACCCGCAGGTACACCGTGTACGCCTTCGCCGCGTCGGGACTGATCGTCGGCTTCGACGGCGTGCTGCTCGCGGCCCAGCAGGAGATCGGCAATCCCAGCGTCGGCCTCGACTACCTGCTGCCCGCGTTCGTCGGCGCCCTCCTCGGCTCCACCGCCATCAAACCCGGCCGCCCCAACGCCCTGGGCACCCTCGTCGCCGTCGCCGTCCTCGCCGTAGGCCTCACCGGCATCGCCCAGATGGGCGGTGATTTCTGGACGGTCCCGCTGTTCTACGGCGGCACTCTGCTCCTCGCCGTCGGGCTGGCCGGCTACTCCGCCCGTCGCCGGCTGCGCACCGGCGCGGTCGTCGCCCGCGACTCGCCGGCCGTGACACAGGAAGACGGCACACGGGGCAGCCCTCCATGACCCATGCCTCGGGCACCGCCGTCGTGCCCGGGCGGAATCCTCGGCAAGGAACTTCTGTGCACCGCAACCGCACCACCACCCCCGCCGTCTGCAACGCGCGGTCCACCGGCATCGCATTGGCGGCCGCGGTCGTCGTGCTGGCCGGCTGTGAACGCGGCTCGTCGAGCGGCCCGGAGCACTCCGCCTCGGGCCCGAGCGGCTGCCCCACGGTCCAGGCCAGGGCCCAGGCGGCCGTCAGCCGGGCGGAGCGGACCGACATCCCCTGGAACGGACCGACGCGCGGCCCCACCGCCGTGGGCGGCAGGACCATCGTCTACGTCGCCCAGACCATGACCAATCCCGGAGTCGCGGGCGCCGCGGAGGGTGTGCGGGAAGCCGCACGGGTCATCGGCTGGGACGTCCGGGTGATCGATGGCGGCGGCACCCCCGCCGGTATCCAGGCGGCGATGAGCGAGGCCGTCGACGTCAGGCCCTCGGGCATCGTCATCGGAGGCTTCGACCCCGGCTCGACCTCGCAGCAGGTGGCGCGCGCGAACGCGGCAGGCATCCCGCTCATCGGCTGGCACGCGGTCGCCTCCCCCGGCCCCAGCCGGCGCCCCCGGCTCTTCACCAACGTCACCACCAAGGTGGAGGAGGTCGCCAGAGCCAGCGGGCAGTGGGTCATCTCCAGCTCTCACGGCACCGCCGGGGCCGTGGTCTTCACCGACGCCTCGATTCCCTTCGCCAAGTACAAGTCCGACCTGATCAGGAAGGAGCTGGCCACCTGCGCGGGCGTGCGGCTGCTGGCGTACGAGAACATCCCGCTCCCGGACGCGAGCAGCCGCACGCCCCGGGAGATCTCCTCACTCCTCTCCCGCTTCCAGGGCAGCTGGACCCACTCGGTCGCCATCAACGACCTGTACTTCGCCGACGCCGCCCCGGCGTTCCGCGCGGCCGGCAAGAACGGCGCAGGACCGCCCTTCAACATCGGCGCGGGCGACGGCGACCCCTCCGCCTTCGTGCGCATCAACAGCCGGCAGTACCAGGCGGCCACCGTGCCCGAGCCGCTGTCCCTGCAGGGCTGGCAGATCGTCGACGAGTTCAACCGCGCCTTCTCGGGCCGACCGGCCAGCGGTTACGTCGCCCCCGTCCACATCAGCACGGCCGACAACAGTCAGGGCGCCACGAGCTGGGATCCGGTGGGATACCGGGAGGCGTACCGGAAGATCTGGGGCAGATGACGGTGGCGGCGGGACCGGTCAACGCGGCGGTGCGTACTCGGTGAGCAGGAGTGCGATGTCGTCCGCCCGGTCGGGGAGGACCTGGCAGACATCCCGCAGCAGCCCGTCCGCCAGATCGTCCAGGCGGCCCCCGCCCAGTCGGGCCAGCGACGCCCGCAGCCGCTCGACGTCGGAGCCGATGTCCGAGTCGCGCCTCTCGATCAACCCGTCCGTGTACAGGGCGAGGACCGACCCGGGAGCCAGACGCAGCTCCGACTCCGGAAAGTGTGCCGCCGCGTCGATGCCGAGCAGGGGGCCGCCGGGCACGTCCAGGATCCTGGTGTGCCCGTCGGACAGGCGCAGCAGGGGCGGGAGATGGCCCGCGCGGACGATGCGCACGGTCCCCGAGCGGGGATGGAGCCGGGCGTAGCAGCAGCTGGCGAGGAGCGCCGGGTCGAGGTCCATGTGGAGCCGGTTGGTGCCGGCGACGACCTCGGCCGGTCGGTGACCGGCGGCGACGAAGGCCCGCATGGCGCTGCGCAGTTGGCCCATGGCGGCCGCGGCGGGGACGTTGTGCCCCTCGACGTCCCCGACGATCAGTGAGACGTCGTCGCCGGTCGGGATGACGTCGTACCAGTCGCCGCCGATCTCCATACCCCGGGTGCCCGGAAGATAGCGCCCGGTGACGCGCAACCCTGGCACGGAGGGCAGCCGGTGCGGCAGCAGCGCGTCCTGCAGACCGCGGGCGAGGGCGAATTCGGCGTCGTAGAGCCTGGCGCGTTCCAGGGCCTGGCCGATCAGGCCGCCCAGGGCGGTGAGGACGCCGCGCTCCTCGTCGGGGAACCGGTGGACGTCGTCGAAGCCGAGCATGCAGCCGCCCACCGGACGGTTGGAGGCGATCAACGGCAGGAACGCCCAGGAGTTGGTGTGACCCACCATGATCCCGGGGTACATGGCCCGCAGCTGCTCCCGTGACTCGACGAAGAGCGGGGCGCCGGAGGTCAGCGCGTCCGTCACGGGCAGTCGGGCGTGCAGCGGGGTGCCTTCGAACCGGGCGAGGAAGCGTTTCGAGTAGCCGCGCTGGGCGAGCAGGTGCAGGCGCTGCTCCTCCACCACGGCTATCGCCAGCTTCTGGCCGCCGAAAGCGGGCAGCAGCTGATCGGCGACGGCATCGAACACCTCGTGCGCGGTGACCGCCTCGGTGAGGGCACTGCCCAGCGAGAGCACCCGGTAGAGGGCACCCACGCGGGAGACCGCGGGCGGAGCGGCCGGCGAGATGGGCGGTACCTCCTCGGCGACCGGTGTACCGGGTCCGGTGCCGGCCGGTACGGGCTGTCGCACGCGTGAGGCCCATCCCGTCATGCCCTGGGCGCCGGGGTGGAGGGAGAAGACCAGCCACTCGTCCGGTGGGCGGCGGACCAGGAAGGAGACCGGCTGCTGGGAGACGACGGCGGCCCGGTAGCGGTCCTCGTACACGGGATCGGCCAGCCAGGGCAGGACGTCCCAGAGGCGCCGGCCGAGGAGTTCGTCCTGGCGGACCCGCAGCAGATCCTCCAGGCTGTGGTTGGCGTAGGCGATGCGCCCGTCGGGAGAGAGCGCGAAGAAACCGTCCGCGAGCCGCTCGATCGCCGCGACGGCGGCCAGGCCGCTCCCGGAGTCGAGCACGGCGCCGACCAGGTGGCACGGGGCCCCCGGGTCGTCGGGGCTCTCCGGCACCCGGCCCCACAGCTCGACGACGCGGTGCCCACCACGGCCGTCGAGGATGCGCAGTCCGTGCGCCAGTACGTGCCCCTCCTCGACCGCGGCACGGGCGGCGGACCGAAAACCGGGCAGATCCGCCGGCTCGACACGGGCCGCCAGCGTGGCCGCCCGTCCGTCGAACTCGCGGGGCTCGATCCCGAGCATCGCGCACAGCTCGTCGTCGGCGGTGAGGGCACCGGTGCCGAGATTCCAGTCGAACAGGCCCACGCGGATCATCGGGGAGGACGGCAGCGGGACCACTACCGGGGCGGTCCCCTCGTCGTACTCACCGAGGTCGCCGCGGGCCCGCAGCCCGGCGAGGGCGGTGCCCAGCCGGTCGGCGGTGGAGCGCAGCTGTCGGCGCTGCGCCCTCGACAGGCCCGTTCCGTCCCGCCTGGCCGTCCACACCACGGCGATGGCGCCGAACGTGCGCCCGCCCGCCCGTACGGGGACCGACGCGGAGCCGAACGGGTAGGGCAGGGCGATCGAGAGCTGGGGGAAGCGCCGCATCGTCTCCTCCGCGCCGGCCAGGTGGACCATGCGCCCGGAGCGGTACGCCTCCGCCACCGGTATACGGCTGCTCACCGGGATCCGACGCCACCCGGTGAGCAGGGAGGGCGGTGACCCGCAGGACGCGGCCACCACGAGCGAGCGATGGTCGCCGGAGAGCAGGAACACGCTTCCGGTATGTGCTCCGGTGACCTCCACGGCATGGATCACGGCCCTGACCAACGCGTCGTCGCGTTCGGGCGCTTCGCCGACACCCGCGGCGCCGAGCGGGTACGAGCTCGATGCCATACCGTTGGCCGACACGCTGCCCTCGATCATCCATGGAGTGCTTGTCCCATTTTAGGGTCATTCGCACCTTGGTGGGGGTCGACGCCGGGGCCGGGTTCACGCGTGAGCCGCGCGGTGGCCGTCATCAGGGGAGGCCGTCCACGATGGGGGGCGCCGTTGGTGCGAGTCGGACCGGGGCGCCCGCGGTGGAGGGACATGGCACCCCCCGTGAGGATCACACACGGACGACGTGGGAGTCGCCGTGAACGTTTGCCGGAACCGGGCCATGTGGGTTCGGTGGAGCCGGGTCCTGGCGTCAACCGGGCCTTACGATGGTGGAGTTCACCGCGAGGAGCATGCCCATGGGTGTCGAAGAGACCGCAAGCACACCGTCCGTCACGGGGGTTCAGGGTGGTCCGTCCGCCGGCCCCATGGTGCCGAGACTGCTCCTGGGGGCGCGGCTGCGGAGGCTGCGGGAGGGGCGGGGTGTCTCCCGTGAGGAGGCGGGGCGGGTCATCCGCGGCTCCCGGTCGAAGATCAGCCGGATGGAGGCCGGGCGGCACGGGTTCAAGCTGCGTGACGTGGCCGATCTGCTCACCCTCTACGGCGTCACGGACGAGGCGGAGCGCGCCACCCTGCTGACGCTGGCCGAGGCGGCCAACACCCCCGCGTGGTGGCAGGACTACCACGACGTGGTGCCCGCCTGGTCGCAGGCCCACCTCGCGGCGGAACAGGCGGCGGCCCTCATCCGCTGCTACGAAGTCCAGCGCGTCCCGGCCCTGTTGCAGACCCGCGACTACGCCCGCGCCGCCATCCGGCTCGCCCACGCGGACGCCTCCGAGGACGAGATCGACCGGCGGCTCGCCTTACGGATGACCCGGCAGCGAATCCTCGACGGCCGGTCGGCGACCCGGCTCTGGGCCGTCATCGACGAGGCGGCGCTGCGCCGCCCGGTGGGCGGCCTGCCCACGATGCGCGCCCAGCTCAGGCATCTCATCGAGATGTGCCGGCATCCGCGGGTCTCCGTCCAGGTCCTGCCGTTCCTCGCCGGTGGTCACTCCGCGGAGAGCGGCCCCATGACCATCGTGCGGCTGCCCGGCAGCGAGTTGCCCGACGTGGTCCACCTCGAACGACTCGCCACCGCGCTCTATCCCGACCGGCCCGCCGACGTCGAGTGCTACTGGGACGCCATGAACCGCCTGGTGGTGGAGGCCGAATCGCCGGACGAGACCCCGACGATCCTCCACCGCATCCTCCAGGAGACCTGACCCGGCGGGCGCCTCGGACGTCAGGGCTTGCGGGCGACACCGCCGTACTGGTGCACCTCCGCGGGCAGACCCCAGGCGCCGTCGTCGGGGCGCCAGCGCGAACACGAGGTCACGCCCGGTTCGAGCAGTTCCAGGCCGTCGAAGTAGCGGGCGATCTGCTCGGGGCTGCGGAGGATGTAGGGGATCGATCCGCCCTCGTTGTACTGCTGGATCGCCTCGAGGTAGGCCTTGCTGGTGTCGGTGCTGTCGTACTGCACCAGGAAGCTGCCCGACGGCAGCCCGGCCACCAGCCGGCGGACGATCGAGCACGCCTCGTCGTGGTCCTCGATATGGCCCAGGATGCCCATCAGCATGAGGGCGACCGGCTTGTCGAAGTCCAGCGTCTTCGCGGCCTCCCGCAGGATCGTCTCCGGATCGCGCAGGTCGGCGTCGACGTAGTTGGTGACGCCCTCCGGGGTGCTGGTGAGCAGGGCCCGCGCGTGGGCCAGGACCAACGGGTCGTTGTCGACATAGACGATCCGGGACTCCGGGGCCACCCGCTGGGCGATCTGGTGGGTGTTGTCCACGTTGGGCAGCCCGGTTCCTATGTCCAGGAACTGGCGGACGCCCTCCTCGCCGGCCAGGTGGCGGACGGCGCGGGCGAGGAAGTAACGGGCGGCGCGGGCACCGGTCTCGATACCGGGGAAGATCTCCCGGAACGCGTCACCGGCCACCCGGTCGACTTCGTAGTTGTCCTTCCCTCCCAGCCAGTAGTTCCAGATCCGGGCCGACTGCGGCACAGAGGTGTCGATCTTGGGCAACGGCTCTCGCTCGGAGTTCTCCGCCTGATCAGCCATGGACGCTCCTGTGGGTACGGGATGGTGGAACCACGGATGGTCGAACGCCGGTCGTCGACGTCCACGTTATTCTCCCAGGCGCGGATCATGTGACTCGTCGGGCCCAATCACCTTGAGTTGTTTGTTTGTTGACGTCGGATCAGTCCAGTGGGCGCGGTGGTGTCCGAGGCGGTCGTGGCGCTTGTTTTGCCGGTTCTTGCATTGCCCACCCATTCGCCCCCACCTAGCCTGGCCCGCGGAGCCGTGGGAAGGACCGGCATGCTGAAGACCGTCCGGGAACAGGCAACAGGTCTCACCAGGGATCAGCGCAACGCCTTCGTCGCCGCCTACCTGGGCTGGGCGATGGACGCCTTCGACTACTTCCTGGTGGTCCTCGTCTACAGCGAGATCGCCGACGATTTCGACGTCTCCCTCACCGACATGGCGTTCCTGACCACCGCCACGCTGGTGATGCGGCCGGTCGGTGCCTTCCTCTTCGGTCTGTGGGCCGACCGCCGGGGCCGCCGGCTGCCGCTCATGGTCGACGTCGTCTTCTACTCGATCGTCGGCTTCGCCTGCGCCTTCGCCCCCAACTACACCGTGCTGCTGGTGCTGCGCCTGCTGTACGGCATCGGCATGGGCGGCGAGTGGGGTCTGGGCGCGGCGCTCGCCATGGAGAAGATCCCGGCGGAGCGGCGCGGATTCTGGTCGGGGCTGCTGCAGAGCGGCTACTCGCTGGGCTATCTGCTCGCCGCCGTGGCTTTCCTCGGTGTCGAACCCGCCTTCGGCTGGCGGGGGTTGTTCGCCTTCAGCCTGGTGCCCGCCCTGGTCGCCCTGTGGGTGCGCACCCGGGTGGAGGAGAGCGAGGTGTGGGAGAAGAGCGTCGCCGTCAACCGCACCCCCGCCCACCAGGTCTTCAGGAACCCGGCGGTGCTGAAGCGCTTCGTGTACCTGGTCGCGCTGATGACCGCCTTCAACTGGATGTCGCACGGCACCCAGGACGTCTACCCGACCTTCGTGAAGAAGGGCCTCGGCCTGTCCGCGGACACCTCCATCGCCATCGCGATCGTCTACAACGTCGGCGCCATCATCGGGGGCGCCCTGCTCGGCGCCCTGTCCGAACAGCTGGGACGCCGCCGTACGATCATGATCGCGGCAACCGGGGGCCTGGTCGTCGTGCCCTTCTTCGTGCTGTCCACCACCGTCGGCTGGCTGATGCTCTCCTCCTTCCTGATGCAGGTCTGCGTCCAGGGGGCCTGGGGCGTCATCCCCGCGCATCTGACCGAGATGAGCCCCGACGCGATCCGCGGCTTCTACCCCGGCGTCACCTACCAGCTCGGCAACCTCATCGCCGCCCTCAACCTGCCGATCCAGGAGGCCATCGCCGAGCGGCACGGCTATCCGTCGGCGATGGCCTGGACCGTGGTCCCCGCGCTGGCCGCGGTGGTCGTGCTGAGCGCCGTCGGCAAGGAGGCCAAGGGCATCCGCTTCGGGACCACGGGCACGCACGCCCCGAGCGCCGCGGCGGCCGACGGTGTGTAGCCGTCGGACGCCGTGGCTGTTTGAACCGGGCCGGTCGCTGCGGAGAGCATGACGGGGTCGAAAGACTCCGAGAGATTGGTTGGTCCATGAGCGAGGGCTCTCTGCGCGCCGTCACCGTCGAGCGCACCGGTCCGGGCCGGTTCACCGCGACGAACGCCCACGGCGCCGCGATCGACTTCGGTACCGGAGACGGTACGGACTTCACCCCCGTCGAACTGCTGCTCGCCGCGCTCGGCGGCTGCACCGCGGTCGACGTGGACGTCGCCACCAGCCGGCACGCGGAGCCCGAGGCGTTCACGGTCACCGTGAGCGGCAACAAGGTCAGCGACGAGCTGGGCAACCGGATGACCGACCTCGAGGTCAGATTCTCGGTCACCTTCCCCGAAGGCGCCTCCGGCGACCGGGCCCGCGCGATCCTGCCCCGGGCGGTCGGCGTCTCCCACGACCGACTGTGCACCGTCAGCCGCACCGTCGAGATCGGCACTCCGGTCATGGCGGTGGTCGAGGACGCCTAGCCGCGTCCGGGCCGGAGGGGGCCCGGTCTGTCCGGAGTTGTTGCGGCAGAGGCAGAAGGGGTGGCCGACGGGGTCGGTGCAGACGGGAAAGCCGTAGCCGTCAGGGCCGATGCAGTCGGTGGAACCGCTCGGGGTGCTCGCTGTCGGACCCCTGCGGGGCGCGGTCGTCCTCCACCTGGATGGAGGCCGGTTCGATCTCGCCGAGCCGGACACCGGCCCAGTGCTCGGTGCTGCCCTCCTTGACCGGGAGCCCTTCAGGACGGCCCCGGCTCGCTGCGTGCCGGTGACAAGCGTGTCGTCGAGTGCTGCGTTGTTGTGAGCACTTGCGGATCGCGCGGGTGTCGCGGTCCTACGGTCCGGCTATGAACACGAGTCGGAGAACAGGAAGGACATGGCGCGGCGCCGCGCTGGCGACGCTGCTGACCGCGGGCGCGCTCACCGCCGCGGCCCCGCAGGCCCAGGGGGACGGCGCGGCCCGGACCGAGACGGCCGTGGCGTCGACGCACCCGGCCGACGGTGTCGTGGAGACGGTGGTGCGGGTGAAGGTGCCGCTGCCGCAGTCGTTCGGGGCCCGCCCGGAGGCCTGCGACTGGTTGTCGTACCTGCGCTACCGCTCCGCCGACGGGCCGAGCCGGCCGGCCGACGCGGACCGGATCCTGGTCGCCCAGCCGGGCATTCTGGAGGGCGCCGGAGCGTTCGACAGCGTCGCCCGCGACACCGTCGCTCGGGCCGCGGAAGAGGGCCGGCACATCGAGTTCTGGGCCCTGGACCGCCGCTCGAACTGTCTGGAGGACCGGACGGGCATCGCCTCCGGCGACGAGCACACGGCCGTCGACTACTACTACCGCGGCAAGCAGGTCGCCGGCCGCACCTTCGCCGGGTACGCCGGCAACGGGCAGCTCGGCTGGCTGGCCAGGCTCGGCATCCGGCAGACCGTGCGGGACGAGTACGACCTGCTCACCGCCGAGTTGCCCGACCGGACGCTGCGGGGACGCAAGGTGCTGTGCGGCGGGCACTCCCTGGGCGGAGTGATCACGGGCTACTTCGCGGCCGCCGACTTCGACGGCGATCCGGCGACCACGGCGGACGCCGGACAGAACCAGTGCGCCGGGTACTTCGCCCTCGACACGACGATCTCCACATCCCTCGCCGACCTCAGCGGCAGCGTGCCGGGCGACACCAACCTGCCCGACGTCGGCATCGGTTACACCGCCGTGCAGGCCGGGCTCGACAGTGGGGTGCTGCCCCGCTCGCTGTCCGCGCCCGTGCTCCTCAACCCCGAGACCATGACCCTGCTCGGCATCGCCGGACTGGGCGCAGTCAAGGCCCCCCGCGCGGAGGCGGACCTGCCCTCCTACCTGCCGTCCAACGTCAACATCGAAGCCACCAACCGCTTCCTGTTCTCCAAGGACACCGCCACCTTCCTCACCGGCTCACCGGCCGTGAAGGACTTCCGGCTCACCAACGACGCCGTGCTCGGCGCGCTGCTGGACGACAACTCCGTACCGCTGGCGTTCCTGCAGAGCAGCGTCGGCTTCTTCGACGGCGGGCCGATCACGGACAAGAACTTCCCGGCAGCCAACGGCACTTCGTCGCAGCCGCAGCTGTTCGGCGTCGAGTACAAGGCCATTCCCGCCGACCCGCACGGACCGCTGTACACCTGGCGGGATTACGACCGTGTCGGCGCCGCCGACGACCCCGGACACCGCTCCGCCGACGGCACCCCCTTCACCAGTGCCTCCAAGGAGGTCACCGACATCCGGGAGCTGGCCCGCAGTCTGGCCGAGCAGCCGCTGGACTTCACCGAGCAGTACTTCCCCACCAAGCTGGTCACCGACATCGAGCTCGCCGGCTCCCCCCAGATCAAACAACTCGTCGCGCACCCCGACGGGTTGACGGCGAACCCGACGCTCACCGTGCTCGCCGGCGACGGGCTCCTCGCGGGCCGCGTCCCGGCCGGCCTGCACCCGGTGGTCGCCCCCGGCTACCAGCACCTCGACGTGCTGACCGCGGCGCCCGTGCAGAACGACGGCAGGCCCGAAGTGGTGTCCACCAGCCTCGCGGGCTTCGCCGCGGAGCCCCGGTAGAGATCCCCCCACAGCCGATCGGACCGGGAGGAGAACCTCCCGGGCCGATCGGCGCTTGGCCGCCCTCGCTCAGACCTTGCCCGCGGCGAAGTTGGCCGCCGCGTCCGCGTCGGCGGTGTAGCCGAGGTGGGCCAGCACGTCGCCGCCGCCGTTCTCACAGATGGGGTCGCCCTTGGCGCAGAAGTCGATGGTGCGGCTCTGGTAGGTGCCGGTGACGCTCTTGCCGAGGGCCCGGATCGGGTTGCCGAACAGAAGCACCGCGGCGACTCGCGGTTCGACCGCCGCGGGGAGGGTCGCCACGATGGGGCTGCCGACCACCGCTCCGGCGCTGCTGATGCCGATCGAGTTGTCGACGACGTTCGCGCCCTGCGAATAGCCGACAAGAACGAATCGCTGATTCGGGCAAGCGGCGGCCTGCGCGTCGACGTGGTTCACCAGATCGGCGTTTCCCTGGGCGGCCGATGTCAGAGAAAGATCGGCCGGGTAATTCACCGCGTAGCTGGATAGGCTTTTGCCTGTCAGTTTCTTCTGCAGCGCGGAGTACACCGGGTCGCCGACGATCAGGCCGAGCGTGCCCGGTTCGAAGGTGCCGCGAGCCGCCACGACGTCGATGTCCGAGCAGGTGGCTGCGGAAGCAGCGGGTTGCGAGAGAGTGGCCAGTCCGGCCCCGCCGGCCAACGAGAGCGCGGCGAGACACAAGCGAATACGCATGGGGATCCTTTGCGGGTCGGGCGCGTGCAGCGCCTGGGGAAAAGGACGATCCCGAAGGTATTCGCGTTCTCTGACGAGGTGTTATGGACGGTAATTCAGGAATGCGCGCTGTTTTTGTTCTGAGGTGAGTCCACCGGGGAAAGCCGGGAGCCGGTGGCCGCCGAACGCAGGGCGAGGATCAGATTCAGGCGGGTGTCGGGGTCGTGCAGGGCGTCCCCGAAGAGCTTCTCCAACTGGCGCAGACGGTAGCGGACCGTCTGAGGATGGACGTGGAGGCGGGCGGCCACGTCCGGGACGTTGCTGCCGCTGAGGAGCCAGGCCAGCAAGGTCTCGGCGAGACGCGGGCGCTGCCCCACGGACGCGGCCTCCAGCGGGGCCAGGGCCTGCGCCTCCAGCTGGGCGAGCAGCGGCTCGTCGGCGTGCAGCAGCAGCGTCGAGAGATGGTCGGCGCAGCGCACCACGCCCTGCCGGGGCAGCACCCCGCGGCCCATCAGCCCCAGCGCCCGTGTCGCTGCGGCCCATCAGCCCCAGCGCCCGTGTCGCCCAGCGCAGCGACTGCGCGGCCTCGGTCACCGCGACCGTCGGCCCGATCGCCGCCGGGCGTCCGCGCAGGCCCAGGACGAAGGACCGGCCGCCGAACCGGCCGGAGCCCTCCGGGTCGGGCACGAGCACCCGTGGCGGCCGGGCCTCCACGTCCACCAGCGCCCCCGGCATCGCCGGCGGCTGATCCGCCGGGTACGGCTCCGTCGTGGCCGCGAGCGCCACCACCGCGACCCGCGCGGGCACCCGCCAGCGTGCCCCGTGTGCCAGGTCCTGCACGGCCTCCAGGGCCACCGGCCCCTCGCCCAGCAGCAGGTCGAGCAGCCGCCTGCGCCGCCGCTCCAGCTCGTGCGTGTTGCGCAACTGCGCCTCGGAGTACCCGGCGGCGGCCGCCTCGGCGACCTCGTGCACGGTACGGAACGCCAGCTCGCCCAGTGCGGCCACCACCGTCGAGTCCAGCCCGAGCTCCTCCGCCGTACGTCCCATCAGCCGCCAGGCGTGCAGGCCGCCGACCCGTAACGCGGACTGCAGCGCGTCCAGGCTGCGGCCCTCCAGCGCCTCCCCGCGGCCGAGTTCGTAGTACGTCGCCGCGATCGCCGCTCCCTGTCCGCGCGGGTCGGCGATGTGGTCGACGAAGAGGGTCAGGGCCTGCACGACCCCGGCGCGGAGGTTCTCCCGGTAGGTACCGTCGGCGGGACGCGCGTACTCGGGGACCTGTCTGCGGACCTCCTCCTCCACCTCGTCGGCCACGCGCTCCAGCTGGGCGCGCAGCAACTCGGCCAGTTCGGGCGGAACCTGGGCGGTGGCGGGGTCGGTGGGAACGCCGCGGGGTGTGGGGACGGCCACGACGGACACTCCTTTCACCCGGAGACGGCTCACCCACGGGCCGTTGCCCGTGGGACGAGGGGGGCGCCCGTTGGACGGGTGTCCCCTGCGCTCCGTTCCGTGCCCCGGCTGCGCCGACATCACTCCGGAAGTCCCAGCGCACCGGCGAGCATCGGCCACGAGGCGGCGAACTCCGCCTTCCAGTAGGCCCAGCTGTGCCCTCCTCCCGCGTAGTAGTGCGTGGTGACCGGGATGCCCAGCAGAGCGAGGGCGTTGGTGAACAGGTGCGCCGAGGGCCACAGCAGACTCTCCAGTGCCTGGGGCAGCCAGTCACCCACGCCCCCGCCCGCGACACCGCTGCCCTGCGACACGTACAGCGGTGTGCCGCGCAGCCCGGTGGCGCGGGCGCGCGGATTGAAGTCGCGCCAGACCAGCGCGTCGAGGATCGGATTGCCCCACAGCGAGCCCGGCGTCAGGTTCTCGCGGGCCACGATCGCGTCCACCAGGGGCGGCACACCGATCGCCGTGGTGTCCAGGATGCCGCTGTAGGAGGCGGCCGCCTTGAACGCGCCGGGCTGCCGGGCCGCGTGCGCCATCGCCCCGTAACCCCCGGTGGAGACCCCCGCGACGGCCCGCACGCCGGACGCCCGGTAGTCGCGGGCCAGCATGGCCGGAACCTCCTGCACCTGGAAGGTCTCGTAGTCCGGACCGCTGCGCCAGACGCTCGGGATGCCGGTGGGGCCCGCGTCCGGCATGGCCACGATCAGCCCACGGCCCTCGGTGAACGCCACGATGTCCGTCTCCCGCGTCCAGGACGTGTAGTCGTCGTGGGCGCCGTGCAGGAGGTACAGGACGGGGTAGGTCCGGGCGGTCTGCGTGGCGAAGTCCGACGGCAGGATCAGCCGGACCGGCGCGCTGCGGCCGAGCGCGGCGGAGGACACGGACACGTCGAAGGTGCGCGGCCCCACCTGGGTCGCGGCCCGGGCGCGTCCGGTGGTGGCCGTGACGCCGAACAGGGCGGCCAGTCCCGTGACGGCCGCTGCCCTGGTGACGGCACGGCGGGACATTACGGCGGGGTGGTGCGGCATGGCGGCTCCTCAGTCCGGTTGGGCGCTTCTCGCAAGGACCTGCCGCAGATGTGCGGCGATCTCGTCGACGTGCGGCGGGTCGAGCAGCGACAGATGGTGTCCCGGGACCTCCACCACCGTCAGGTCCGGGCACACCGCGTCCCAGCCGAGGGCGGCGTCCTCCCGTTCGTAGGCGGGGTCGCGCACGGTGTGCGGGGCGGGCTCGGTGGCCCGGTACAGCACCACCGGCCCGTCGTAGGAACCGGGGCGGTGGGCCTCGCCGACCCTGAGGTCGAGATAGGAGGCGCGCTGGTGCTCCAGCGCGGCGGCCGGCACGTCGGCGGCCTCCCGCAGCGCCCGCAGCACCGTGTCGATGCGCTCGCCGTCGTCGTCCATCGCCACCAACTCGTCGTAGGGCAACGGGAGTCGGATCCCGTAGGTGTCGGCGACGTGCCGGGTGAATCCGGTGAGGTGCGCGCGGATCCGGTCGGCCGGTGTGACGCCGGGGCGGGGGAGCGGCCGTACGGAGTCGATGAGCGCGACGAGCTCCACCTCCCGTCCGTCGGCGGTGAGTTGGCGTGCCGTCTCCTGGGCGAGGAAGCCGCCGAAGGACCAACCGGCCAGCACACAGGGGCCGCTTGAGTGCTGGGCGGTGATCGTCTCTGCGTAACGGCGGGCCTTCTCCTGGACGGTACGGGCGTCCTCGATCCGCTCCAGCGCGTGCACCGGGCGGTCGTCCCCGAGCCGTTCGGCGAGTGCCCGGTAGACGCCGGTGGGGGCGCCGGCCGCGGGGAACAGGAACAGGGGGGACCCGCCGGGCACGGACTGCCGGACGCGGTCGGCCACGTCCGCGACCGTGACGGCTCCCAGCAGGTCACGCAGCGACAGTTCGACCCGGAACTCCCGCTCCAGGGCGGTGCGGATGCGCACGGCCATCAGGGAGTCCAGGCCGAGGTCGGCGAGAGCCGTGGCCGGGGTGATGCGGGCTGCGGGATGGCCGGTGACGGCGGCGATGTGCCGGCCCAGTCGCGCGGCGACGGAGGAGGACGCGTCCCCCGGGGGCGCGGTGGGCTCGGCCCATCGGTCGCTCGCCGGCGCCGTGGCGGGTGTCCGGCCGTCCGTCCACCAGTACCGGGCGTGCCGCCAGCGCGGCGCGGGCAGGTCGACGACCCGGCCGGACGGCGGGGGCAGGGGCAGGCCCGCGGCGTAGAGCGCGCCCAACTCCTGCAGAAACGCGGCGGATCCGTCCGCGTCGCGCCGCAGGGTGCCGACGACGAGGGCGTCCGGCACGTTGTCCGTGACGGACCGCGCCAGCACCGGGTGCGGTGAGACCTCGACGAACATGCCGTGGCCGTCGGCCGCGGCGGCCGCGAGCGCCCGGTCCAGACGCACGGGCCGACGCAGGTTGGCGGCCCAGTGTGCCGCGTCGAAGGCGCAGTCGCCGCGCGGGTCGTCAAGGACGGTGGAGTACACCGGGATGCGAGGAGGCCGGCCGCGGACGTCGGACAGGGCGTCGGACAGGTCCGGCAGCAGTGGATCGACCTGGGGTGAGTGCCCGGCGCCGACCACCCGCATGGACCGGGCGGCCCGCCCCTGCTTCTCCAGCCATCCCACCAGCCGGGCGACCGCTGGATCCTCGCCGGTGACCACCTTCTGCCGGGGCGAGGAGTGGACGGCGATCTGTACTCCCGGGAAGTCCCGCTCCAACAGGGCGAGTTCGTCGTCCTCGAGATCGACGACGGCCATCGCGCCGCCCTGCAGCCTGCTCAGGAGCCGCGCCCGTACGGCGATCACCCGGGCCGCGTCCGGCACGTCCAGCGCGCCGGCGCAGACGGCGGCGGCCACCTCGCCCATGGAGTGGCCGATGACCGCGACCGGTTCCACCCCGTGGGAACGCCACAGTTCGGCGAGGGCCAACTGGAGCGCGAACAGGGCTGGTTGGGCGACCTCCAGGCGGTCGAGACCCTCTCCGGAGGTCAACTGGTCGCGGAGGGAGAACCCGAACTCGCCGGCCGACTGCGCGTCGAGTTTCTCGACGGCCGCCGCGAAGGCCGGTTCCTCGCCCAGCAGCCGGCGCCCCATGCCGGCCCACTGGCTGCCGTACCCGGAGAACACCCACACGGGACCCCGCCCGAGGCGGTCGCGGTCACCGGTGATCAGCAGCTCATGCCCCTGCCCGTGGGCCAACGCGTCCAGTGTGTCCGTCAGTTCGTCCCGGTCGTGTGCGGTGACGGCGGCCCGTACGGGACCGCGCCCCACCCGTCCCGCCAGGGTGCGCGCCACATCGGCCGGGCGCGCTCTGCCGCCCTCCGGCGAACGGAGCCACGCGGCGAGCCGGCCCGCCGTGTCGCGGACCCGCTCGGTGTCGGCGTCGGACAGCAGGTACAGATGGGCGGCGGACTCCTGGGCCGGGAGGGAGTCGACCGGCCACTCCTCCAGCACCGCGTGGGCGTTGGTGCCCCCGAAGCCGAAACCGGAGACTCCTGCCGTCGCGGTGCCGCCGTAGCGCGGCCACGGCTCGGGCTCGGTCACCACGCGCAGCCGGGGGTCCGTGAGCGCGCTGCCGTCGGAGCAGTGCAGCGAGGGCGGGATGCTGTCGTGGTACAGGGCGAGGACCGTCTTCACCACTCCCGCGATGCCCGCCGCGGACTCCAGATGACCGAGGTTGCCCTTGACCGAACCGAGCAGCAACGGCTGGTCGGGATCCCGGTCCGCGCCCAGCACGGCGCCCAGCGCCCCCGCCTCGATCGGGTCGCCGAGCGGAGTGCCGGTGCCGTGCGCCTCCACGTAGTCGATCCCGGCCGGTACCAGGTCGGCTCGCCCGTAGGCCGTCGCCAACAGGGCTTGCTGGGCAGCCGGGTTGGGTGCCAGCAGCCCGTTGGAGCGGCCGTCGGAGTTCACGGCCGTGGCCCGGACGACGGCCAGGACCCGGTCGCCGTCCCGTTCGGCGTCGGACAGCCGCTTCAGGAGGACGGCAGCGCAGCCCTCGCCCCGCCCGATGCCGTCGGCCGACGGGGAGAACGGCTTGCAGCGGCCGTCCGGCGCCAGCGCGCCCGCCCGCTCGAACGCGACGCCGACGACAGGTGACAGCAAGACGTTGACCCCGGCGGCGATCGCCGTCTCGCACTCACCGGTGCGCAGGCTGACACAGGCGTGATGCAGGGCGACCAGGGAGGACGAACACGCCGTGTCCACCGCCATGGTGGGACCGCGGGTGTCCAGGACGTACGCCAGCCGTCCCGCCGTCACGCTCAGGGCCGCGCCCGCCGGGGCCCAGGGATCGACGGCGGCCGGGTCGGCGCCCGTGAGCCTGCCGTACTCGGGGACCGAGACGCCGACGAAGACGCCCGTGGCCGTGCCGGCCAGGGAGGACGCCGGGACGGCGGCATGGTCGAGGGTCTCGTGGACGACCTCCAGCAGGATCCGCTGCTGGGGGTCCATCACCGCGGCCTCGCGCGGTGTGATCCGGAAGAAGTCGGCATCGAACCCGGCGATGTCGTCGAGGTAGCCACCGTAGGCGGGCGCGTCGGCGGGCGGGAAGGCCGTGAAGTCCCGCCAGCGGTCCTCGGGGACGCGGCCGATGGCGTCCACGCCGTCGCACAGCAGCCGCCAGTAGTCGGCCGGGCCGCGCACTCCGCCGGGCAGCCGGCAGCCGACCCCGATGACCGCGACCGGTTCGTCCAGCGCCGGGGAGGGGGTCACCACCGGCGTCTCCGGTGGGGCGGTTCGGTACAGGTGGGCCACCAGATCGTCCCCGGTCGGAGCCTCCCACAGCAGGGTCGGCGGCAGTTCACGGCCCACCAGCCGGGACAGCTCCCCGGCCAGCACCACGGCGTCCCGCGAAGCCATGCCGAGGTCGGTCAGCGGCCGGTCCATCGGGACGTCGGCGACGGCGCTGCCGGTCCAGGCGGCCACCCGTTCCGCGATCAGGCGGCGCAGCGCGGCCTCGTCGGCGGCGCTCACCGAGCGGTCCCGGCCGCGTAGGCGCCCTCCAGATACCGGGTCCGGGTCAGCGCCCGCGACACCTTGCCGCTGGACGTCCGGGGCACCGTGCCCGGCGCGACCAGCACGACGTCCGCCAGCCGCAGTCCGTGCCGTGAGGAGACCGCCGAACGCACGGCCCGCACCAGGCCCGGCAGGTCGATGTCGGCGAGGCTCGTGGTCCGTGCGTGCTCGGCGACGACGACCACCCCCTCACCCGCCCCGCCGGGCACGCCGAAGGCGGCGAGCCGGTCGCGCCGCACCGCGGGATGCGTGTCCTGGACGGTGGCCTCCACGTCCTGCGGGTAGTGGTTGCGGCCGTCGACGACGATCAGGTCCTTCAGCCGCCCCGTGACGATCAACTGGCCGTCCAGCACGGTCCCCAGGTCGCCGGTGCGCAGCCAGCGGCCCGGTGTCTCCCCGGAGAGGGCGGCACCGAAGACGCGCCGGGACTGCGGCTCGTTGTTCCAGTAACCGCGCCCCACGTTGGGACCCCGCACCCAGATCTCGCCGACCTCCCCCTCGGACAGCACGGCACGCGAGACCGGGTCCACGATCCGCACCCGCTGCCCCGCCGGGGTGCCGCAGCCGGCCAGCAGCACGGCTCTGGGGTCGTCCGGCCGGGCGGGCAGCGCCTTCCCCGTGGCCAGCGCGTCCCGGTCGAGGGCGAATCGGGCGAGCGGCTCGCCGGGCCGGGCGGCGCTGACGAAGACGGTCGCCTCGGCCAGCCCGTACGACGGACAGTGGACGTCGGCGTCCAGCCCCTGGGCGGCGAAGGCCGCGTGGAAGCGGTCGGCGGTGCCGGGCCGCACCGGTTCGCTGCCGTTGATCAGCGCGGTGATGCCGTCCAGCCGCAGGTCCGCCTTCTGCGCGTCGGTGACGGCGGAGGCGCAGTAGTCGTAGGCGAAGTTGGGCGCGGCGCTCACCGCGCGCGGATGAGCGGTCAACAGCCTGAGCCAGCGCGCCGGTTCGTGCAGGAAGGCGGCCGGGTCCATCAGGACCGAGAGCAGGCCCCGAGCGACGGGGGCCGCGAGGCTCAGCACCAGGCCCATGTCGTGGTAGAGCGGCAGCCAGCCCACGCAGGTCACCGGGTGCGTGTCGGCGCCGTAGGCGCTCAGGGCCTGGTGGGCGTTGGCGACGACGTTGGCGTGGGTGATCTCCACGCCGGCCGGGGTACGGGTGGAGCCGGAGGTGTACTGCAGGTACGCGGTCGCCTCCGGGTCCGGCTCCGGTGCCCGCCAGTCCTGGGCGGTGCCGTCGGGGACCTGGTCGGCCGCGATGACCGGCACCTCCGCGCGCTCGCAGAAGTCCCTCACCTCCGCGAAGACCCGGCTCGTGGTCAGCACGGCTGCGGGCCGGGCGTCGGCCAGGACCGCCACGAGCCGGTCACCGTGCCCGGGAAGGCCCGGCGGATACAACGGTACGGCGACCAGCCCGGCGGTGAGCGTGGCGAGGAACCCGGCGATGTAGTCCGTGCCCTGCGGGCACAGCAGCGCGACCCGTTCACCGGGGCCGGCCTCCTGGGCGAGCCGGGCGGCGAGCGCCCGGACGCGGGCTTCCAGACGGCGCCAGGTCAGGGTCCGGTGCACGCCGCGCGACCCGGGGGCGGGGTGCTCGACGAAGGTGAACGCCCTGCGGTCGGGGGTGGTTTCGGCCCAGTGCCGCACGTACTCGGGCAGAGTCCGGTACGCGGGCGCGAGCGGGGGGCGGCGGCTGTCCATCGGGCGTGGCTCCTCACATCGCGGTAGTGGGGGGCGGAGCGGGGTGGTGCGAAGGACCCGGAGAGTTCTCGCGCGCACGCGGCCGATTCGGAGCGGTCAGAGCCCCGGCGCGGCCAGTGCGGTCAGAGCGGGATGTTGCCGTGCCTGCGCTGGGGCATCGGGGCGCGCTTGCCGCGCAGGGTGCGCAGGGCGCGGCAGATGTGGGCGCGGGTCTCGTGCGGGGCGATCACCGCGTCGACGTAGCCGCGTTCGGCGGCCGGGTAGGGGGTCCCGTAGGTGGATTCGTACGCGGCGACGAGACGGGCGCGCAGGGCCTCGGGGTCGGCGGCGGCGGCCAGTTCGCGCCGGTGCAGCACGCCGACGGCGCCCTCCGCGCCCATGACGGCGATACGGGCCGTCGGCCAGGCGAGGTTGACGTCGGCGCCGAGGTGCTTGGAGCCCATCACGGCGTATCCGCCGCCGTACGCCTTGCGCACGACCACGGTGACCTTCGGGACGGTCGCCTCGGCGTAGGCGTACAGGAGTTTGGCGCCCCGCCGGATGATGCCGGCCCGCTCCTGGCCGACGCCGGAGAGATAGCCGGGGACGTCGGCGAAGGTCAGCAGGGGGATGCCGAACGCGTCGCAGAACCGTACGAAACGCGCCGCCTTCTCGGAGGCGTCGATGTCCAGGACACCGGCGGAGTGCAGCGGCTGGTTGGCGACGATCCCGACGGTGGCGCCCTCGACCCGGCCCAGCGCGCAGACGATGTTGGGCGCGAACAGCTCCTGGACGTACAGGAGTTCACCGTCGTCGACGACCGCGTGCAGGATCTCGCGCATGTCGTAGGCCTGGCCCGTGCGGTCCGGGACCACCTCGTCGAGGAGGCCGCCGTCGGCGACGGCGCCGGGCGCGTACTCCGGGGGCCGCTCGAGGTTGTTGGCGGGCAGGTACGACAGCAGGTCGCGCACGGTGTCGAGGGCGTCCTCCTCGTCGGCGGCGAGGAAGTGGGCGTTGCCGTTGACGGTGTTGCTGGCCCGCGCGCCGCCCAGCTCCTCGGCGGTGGTGCGCTCGCCCGTGACCGCCTCGATGACGTCCGGGCCGGTGACGAACATGTGCGAGGCACCGTCCACCATCACGGTGAAGTCGGTGATGGCGGGCGAGTAGGCGGCGCCGCCCGCGCACGGGCCGAGGATGACCGAGATCTGTGGGATCACGCCGGAGGCCTGCACATTGCGGCGCACCAGCTCGGCGTAGAGCGCGAGCGAGGCGACGCCCTCCTGGATACGGGCGCCGCCGGAGTCGTTGAGGCCGACGACCGGGCAGCCGGTCTTCAGCGCGAGGTCCATCAGGGCCACCACCTTCTCGCCGAAGGCCTCGCCCATGCTGCCGCCGAAGACCGTGGAGTCCTGGGCGAACACGCATACGGTCCGTCCGTCGACCGTGCCGCACCCGGTGACGACCCCGTCTCCGTAGGGGCGCTGCGCGCCGTCGCCGGTGGGCCGGGCCCGGACGAAGAGGCCGGTCTCGGTGAAGGAGCCCTCGTCGAGCAGCCGTCCGATCCGCTCCCGCGCGCCGAGCGCGCCCCGTCTTCTCGGCACACCGGTGATCACCGCCTGGGCCCGGCGGTCCTCCAGGTCCGCGATGCGCCGGGCGGTGCGGTCCGCCGTGGGTGCCGTCGGCGCGGTCGCCGTCGCCGGTGCCGTCCTGCTCGCTCGGGATGTCGTCGCCTCTCGCGTCACAGCCACCTCCGAAGTTGCTTTCGAATATGGCAGCGAAATGGGTGCGGGATTGGACGATCCCTGTTCTGTTTGCGGGAGTTGAGTCCCCGGGGAGGGAAGGTTCGTCCTGAGGTGACAACGCGTCGGCGTCAGGCGGTCGTACGGGCCCGATGACGGCGTACCGCGTCGCGGTTGGCACAGCGCTGGGAGCAGTAGCGCTGCCGGCCGGTGCGGGAGGTGTCGGCGAAGATCGTGGCGCACCCGGCCACGGCGCAGCGGCGCAGCCGGTGCATGCCGCGGCCTGCCAGATGCAGGGCGGTGCCGACGGAGATCAGGGACAACAGCAGTGATCCGAGGGAAAGTTCGGGGTCGCGGTAGTGCACGTGCCAGCCGCTCCCGGCGTGGTTGGTCAGCCGCGGATACGCGGCGGCCCTCGCCAGCATGGCGTTGAGCAGTTCGGCGCGCTCGCCCTCGTCCTCGGCGTCGACGACCTTCTCCCAGGCGTCCAGCGCCTCCTCCGCTCGGGCCAGGTCGTGCGGGGTGACCGGGCGCTCCAGTACCAGCCCGGCGGCCCGGCAGCGGTCCGCGAGCTCCTCGGCGTCGGCGGGGCGCCGGTTGGCGAGATCCGCGGCGAGCTTCACGGCATCCTCGCCGTAAGGGTTGAGATGCATAAGACCATTACAGCAGTCTGGTCGGCATGGGACAACGCCCCGACAACGCATCGGCCGTACGGCAGGCCGTGGAGTACGACCTCGTGGAGCTGCTGCGGCTGCGCGCCCTGCTCTTCGAGGACCTCGGCGGAGACTTCTTCAACCCGGCCTCGGCGGACGGCGGTTGGCTGGACGCCCTGGCCGTGGTCCTCAAGGAACAGTTGACCGACGACACCGTGCGCGTCCTCGTGGTGGACGGCGACGACGGCGGGCTCGCGGCCTGCGGGATCGGCACGATCGAACAACGACTGCCCGGCCCGCACCTGACCAACGGCCGCATCGGCCACGTCGTCGGCGTGATCACCGACCCGTCCCACCGGCGCCGCGGGCACAGCCGAGCGATCATGCGCGCCCTGCAGGACTGGTTCCGCGACCGCGAAGCCTCCCGCGTCGACCTGTACGCCTCCCGGGAAGGCGAACCCCTCTACCGAGAGCTGGGCTTCACCGACCATCCCGACCCGGCCCTGTACTGGCGCCCATGAGTCCGGCTCGCGGGGTGTACATCGGCATCCTGCCGGTCCAGGCGACAGCGACCGCCTGGCGGCGCCGCTCGCCGTGCGCCGGGCCGAGCGGCGGATGTCGGGGGGCGCGGCCGGGTGGTGGAAGGTTCGGTGACGTGCTGAGCCCCGTCAGTCGCCTCCCTTGAGCAGGCGTCGGGGGTTGTCGACCCTGAAGGCGTATGCCGCGGCTCCGCCCAGGCCGAAGCCGGGGTGGTGCGGGGGCTCGGCGTAGGGGCGGTCCGAGCCCTGGACGACCGCGTCCACGCCCAGGGCGCGGACGACGGATTCGACCGCGCGGGGGCCGTAGGAGGACGTCTCGACGAACACCTTCGGGTCGACCCCGTTCTCCCCGTCGCCGCGGGCGGCGAAGCGTTCGCCATGGAGCGGGGCGAGGCCGGCGAGGAGGGCGAAGCAGACGCGGAGGCGAGGGTGGCGGGGGCGGCCGAAGGCGCGGAAGGCGAACCAGGCGGCATGCATCTGCTGGACGTAGGGGACCATGGCCGGCCACCACCCGGGGCCGGCGGATCCGCCGGGCGCGGGGCCGGGGTGCACGAAGAGGGGCAGGTCACGCTCCTGAAGCAGGTCGAGCAGCGGGGCGCAGCGCGCGTAGCCGGCCGCGTCGGCGAGGGCGTCGGCCGGGAGCTGGAGGCCGACGAAGCCCTGGTCGAGGTCCTTGGCGGTGACGGCCGCGTCGACGTCCCGTACGCAGGCCGCGGCCCACGCGCCGAACGGCTCGGGCAGCGCGGCCGCGCCCTCGTGATAGGCGTCGAGCAGGGGCCGTGCCGCGGCCGCCGGCAGCCACTCCACACCGATCGGCGTGGACAGGGAGACCAGCGCCCGGCCGAGGCCGTCGGCGGCGGCCAGCTCAGCACGCCGGGCGATGTCGTGGTCGCCCGGCCGGACCGCGAAGGGCGGCTCGCCCTCCAGATGGAGAGTCCAGCCGTCCAGGTAAGGCGGCTCGCGACGCGCGCGCAGGGCCGCCACCAGCGACGGGGTCCACAGATGCTGGTGCACGTCCACAGTGGTCATGACGCTCCTCCCGCCAAGGCCCAGTGTCCTCCTGACCTGGCCGCTGGGACCGCTCGGCCCCGTTGTTAGGCTGAGCCGTGATCGGTTTCCCACCGCCCGGCCGGAACGCGCGATGAGCGCCGTCGATACCTTCCCCCTCGGCGCCTCCACCACGCTCGCCGAACTCGCCGACGATCCGCATCCGCGCCTCGCGCTGCTGCGGGCGCACGAGCCGGTGTCCTGGCTGCCCGAACTGGACGGCTGGCTGGTGACCCGCCGCGACCTCGCCCTGAGCGTCATGCGGGACGGCACGACCTTCACCGTCGACGACCCCCGCTTCTCCACCGCCCGGGTCGTCGGCCCCAGCATGCTCTCCCTGGACGGCGCCGACCACACTCGCCACCGCGACCCCTTCGCCGCTCCCTTCCGCCCCCGGGCGGTGCGCGACGGCTTCGCCGCCTTCATCGAGGAGGAGACCGACCGGCTGATCACCTCCCTCGCACCCGCGGGCGCCGGGGAACTGCGCCGCGCCTTCGCCGGACCTCTCGCGGTGGCCGTCGTGACCCAGGCCCTCGGACTGGCCGGTACGACCACGGAAACAGTCCTGACCTGGTACGACACCATTGTGCGGGCGGTCTCGGACATCACCGCCGGACTGGACCCGGGCACCTCCGGCGACCAGGCCTACGCCCAGCTGCGGGGCGCCGTCGAGGCCACCGTCGCCGACCCGGACACGTCCTCGCTGCTCGCTGCCGCCGCCGGACGGCTGACGGTGCCCGAGGTGGCCTCCAACGCGGCCGTGCTGATGTTCGGCGGCATCGAGACCACCGAGGCGATGATCACCAACGCGCTGCTCCACCTGCTCGGCGACCCCGGTCAACTCGCCCTGGTGAAGGACGACTTCGACCTGTTGGACGGCGCGATGGAGGAGTCGCTGCGCCTGGAGCCCGGCGCGGCGGTCGTGGACCGCTACGCCACCCGCGACACCGTCCTCGGCCCGGCCGCCATCCGCCGCGGCGACCTGGTCACCGTCTCCCTGGCCGGCGCCAACCGCGACCCGGCCGTCTTCCCCGACCCCGACCGCTTCGACATCCGCCGCCCAGATGCCCGCCTGCAACTGGCCTTCGCCCACGGACCCCACCACTGCCTCGCCGCCCACCTCGCCCGCCTGGAGACCCGCATCGCCCTCCAGCGCCTGCTGGAACGCCTCCCCGCCCTCCGCCTCGACCCGGACCGCCCCGCGAGCCCCCACGGCCTGGTCTTCCGCAAGCCGCCCGCCCTGCACGTGCTGTGGTCGTGACACGCTGAGGCGACCGCGGCACGCACCCACCCGGAACCGACAGGAGCTCCCCGTGACGTTCGACATCACCGCCCTCCGCTCCCAGTTCCCGGCCCTGGCCGCCGGCGTCGCCCACTTCGACGGACCCGGCGGCACCCAGACCCCCGAGCCGGTCATCCGGGCGATCGCCGACGCCCTCGCGAACCCCCTGTCCAACCGCGGCCACACCGCGCCCGGCGAGCGCAACGCCGAGACCATCGTCACCGAGGCCCGCCGGGCCCTGGCCGACCTGCTGGGGGCGCGGCCGTCCGGCATCGTCTTCGGCCGCAGCGCCACACAGCTGACGTACGACTTCTCCCGGACCCTCGCCAAGACCTGGGCGCCCGGCGACGAGGTCGTCGTCACCCGGCTCGACCACGACGCCAACATCCGCCCCTGGGTGCAGGCCGCGGCCCAGGCCGGCGCCACCGTGCGCTGGGCCGACTTCGACCCGGCCACCGGTGAGCTGACCGTCGACGACGTCCGGGCCGTGCTGTCCGGGCGCACCCGGCTGGTCGCCGTCACCGCCGCCTCCAACCTGATCGGCACCCGCCCGGCGATCCCCGAGATCGCCCGACTGGCGCACGAGGCCGGTGCGTTGGCCTACGTCGACGGCGTCCACCACACCGCCCACTCCCTGGTGGACCTGGAGTCGCTCGGCGCCGACTTCTACGTCTGCTCGCCCTACAAGTTCCTCGGCCCGCACCACGGAGTCCTCGCCGCCCGGCCGGAGTTGCTCGAGACCCTGTGGCCGGACAAGCTGCTGCCGTCCACCGACGCGGTCCCCGAGCGCTTCGAACTGGGCACCCTGCCCTACGAGTTCCTGGCCGGCACCCGGGCGGCGGTCGACTTCCTCGCCGGCCTCGACACCGCTGCCGCGGGAGGCCGACGCGAGCGCCTGGCCGCCGCCTGCACCGCCCTGGAGGCGCACGAACACGTCCTGCGCACACAGATCGACAAGGGCCTCGCCGCCCTCGACGGCGTCGTCGTGCACTCCAGGGCCGCCGACCGCACCCCCACCGTGCTGCTGACCTTCGAACAGCACAGCACGGTGGACGCCTACGCCTTCCTCGCCGAGCGCGGCGTCCACGCCCCCTCCGGTTCCTTCTACGCCATAGAGGCCTCTCGCCGCCTGGGCCTCGGCGACACCGGCGGCCTGCGCGTGGGGCTCGCGCCGTACAACAGCGCGGAGGACGTCGACCGGCTGCTGACCGGGCTGTCCGACTTCCTCGCGCGGTAGTCCCGTCAGGGCTGCCCGCCACGCTCCAACGGGATCCTCTCGCCGGCCTCGACCGCGACCGGCAGACGGTTCTCGGCCGGCGGCAGCGGGCAGGTGGCCAGGTCCGTGTAGGCGCAGGGCAGGTTGGCGGCGCGGTTGAAGTCGACCGTCACCCCGCCCCCGGCGTCGGGAGCGGCGATCTGCAGGGCGCGGTTGGCCGCGTACGTGGTCACGCCGGAGGTCTCGTCGGTGAACAGCACCATCAGCGCGCCGGGCTCCCCGCCATTGAAGGCGGTGAGCCGGTACGCGGTGCCGTCCAGCTCGAACTCGACCCGCCCGGGGGAGTCGTACACGTGCTCGAGACCCTCGACGGCGGCGCCCACGGTCACCGGGCGCGGCGCGTCGAAGGGCAGGAAGCGGCCGGTGAGGGCCCAGCGCGGGTCGGGCTCGTAGGCGGGCGTGAAGGTGAAGGCCGTACGCAGCGCGTTCTCGGGGTGACGGGGCCGCAGGATGTCGTGGCCGCCGCGCTTGGCGACCTCGATCACCGCGTCGCCCCAGCCGACGTAGACGCTCGCGCGCTCGGCGAGTACGCCGAAGTCGTGACGGCCGCGCACGACCTGCCCGTCCACCGTCACCTCCTCGCCCTCGTCGAGTTCGACGACCACGCCGTCGCCCGTGCCGGCCCAGGCGCCCGGCGCGTCCTCGAAGCGGGTGGGCTCCTCGGTCAGCCAGCGGAGGCTGGTGATCGCGAGGAAGCCGTGCGGGGCGGAGAGCACGGCCTCCTTCCGCCGGTGCCACTCCTCCCACTCCTGGACGAAGCTCACGCGGTCGACGTCTTGGACGGTCATGATGGTTCCCTCTCGCTGCACGGGCTCGTGCCGGGTGCAACCGTCGCGCTGAGGCAAGGTCATCCTGGCTGATGTTGCAATCGTATGAAATGGGCGTCAGTCGGATCCCCCGCGGGCGTTGTAGAGCGTGATCTCACCGGCGTCGATGGCCTCGCGGTAGCCGCGGAACACCGCGATCGCCTCCTCGCGGAGCACATCTCCCGTGACCTTGATGCCGCGCGCCTCGAACTGCTCGGCCCAGTCGTCGGGCAGGGGGCCCTCGTCGAAGGTGGTGAGCCGCTCCAGTTCCTCTCCGGCACCGGCCACCACCAGCCCCCGCACCCCGGACCACAGTGCGGCCCCGTAACACTGCACGCACGGACGCCAGTTGACGACCAGCTCATGGGCCGGCAGGCCCTCGGCGCCGAGATCCCAGCCGCCGATCGCGGTCTGGGCCAGCGCGAGCGCGAGGACCTCGGCGTGGGCGCTGGAGATGTCGGAGGCGAGGACGACGTTCACCCCGACCGAGACGATCCGGCCGGTGTCCTCCTCGGCCACGAGCGCCGCGAACGGGCCGCCGTCGCCCGCACGCCAGTTGCGGTCGGCCAGCCGGTGCACGAGCCGCATGCGATCCTCACGACCGGGGACGGCGGCGGGCACGTCCGCCAGCTCGTCCTCGATCCAGGCCGGCAGCGAGAGGCGGTACTCGCCGGCGATGTAAATCATGCTGTGACTTTCTGTCCGGGGCGGTCGGTACCGCCGTGACGACGGGACACAGGGTGCCGGGTCCCCATCTCCGACCGTTCGAGGCGCCGGCCGTGGATCAGTGGCGCGATCACCGTCACCCTGCGCGGTCGACCTCGTACCGTTTGTTGCGTCCGAGGTGGCGGTTACGACAGGGTGTTCTGTCATGGACCGTGACTGGAGCCCCACCTTCCGTCCGACCCGCCGTCAACTCCTCGCCGCCGCAGGCGCCGTGCCCCTCGTGGGCGTGGCCCCCGCGGCGGTGGCACGACAGCGCACCGGCGCCCCCTCCCTGACCTTCACCCGGGCCACCAACGGCTCGGCGACCCTCGCCGGCGACCATCTGGTCGCCGAAGTGCAGGGCACCCTGTGGTCCCTGCCCCGCACCGGCGGTACGGCCCGCCCGCTGACCCCGGCCGACCTGGAGCCCAACCGGCCCATCCACGCACCGGACGGCGAGCTCATCGCCTTCTGCGCCTACCGGGACGGCGGATTCCACCTCTGGACCGTCCGCCCCGACGGCTCCGACCTGCGGCGCCGCACCGAAGGGCCCTGGGACGACCGCGGCCCGGCCTGGTCGCCCGACGGCACCCGGCTCGCCTTCTCCTCCGAACGCGGCGGCGACCCGGTCGCCGGCAGCCCGTACCGCATCCACGTCCTCGACCTGCGCACCGGCCGCATCACCCGCGTCACCGGCCTGACCGGCCAGGACGGCCCCCTCCAGGACGGAGCGTGGGAGGACTTCGACCCCACCTGGACACCGGACGGCACCCACATCCTGTTCGTCCGCGCGAAGACCGTCACCACCTCCCTGGGGCTCACCGTGGAGGCCCGGACCATCGCCGTCGTCCGGGCCGACGGCCAGGACGCGGTCGCCGTCCGGTACACCGAGCCCGAGGCCGCCCAGGTCATGACCCCCGCCGTGGCCCTGGACGGCCGCCTCGCCCACCTGCGCACGACCGCCGCCCCGAACGCCTCCTGCACCCTCGTCGTCGACGGCCACCCGGTCGCGCTCACCGGCGACCTCGCGCCGGTGCCCCCGCGCTGGACGCCCCGGGGCGAGCTGCTCCTCACCGTCGACGGCGCCTTCACCCTCGTACGACCGGACAGCCCGGCGCACCCGGAGATCCTGCCCTTCGAGGGCACCCTGCCGGTGCGGCGGCCGCGGTACCGGACGAAGGAGTACGACCTGGGGGAGGGGCGGGCCCGTCCCGTGCGCGGCATTCATCTGCCGGCGCTCTCGCCCGACGGCCGGCAGATCGCCTTCGCCGCCCTCAACTCGCTCTGGCTGGCGGCGAGTTCGGGCGGGCGTCCGCCGCGGCGACTGCACACGGCCTCCTCCACCCGCTATCTGCTGGCCCCTTCGTGGGCGCCGGACGGGCAGTCGCTCGTGTACGCCGACGACCGCGACGGGCTGCTCGGCGTCCACCGCCACGATCTGGCCACCGGCGAGGAGACCGCGCTCGCGACCGGGGGCCGGGTGCATCCGGCGCTGTCGCCCGACGGGCAGCGGCTCGCCTGCCTCGACATGACCGGCCGGCTCCTCGTCCGCGACCTGACCTCCGGCGAGGAACGCGTCCTGGCCGCGCCGCTGGGCGCCGGCGGACTGCCCGGCCGCCCCAGCTGGTCGCCGGACGGCCGCCACGTCGCCCTGTGCGACCGCAACCGGCTCAACTCCCGTTTCCGGGAGGGCTACAACCTCCTCCGGATCGTCGACACCACTGACGGTGCGGACCGTTTGCACGCGGTGGCGCCCCACACCTCCGTCTCCGACCGCTACGACTCCGGGCCGGTCTGGTCGCCCGACGGGCGCTGGATGGCCGTGATCGTGGAGTCAGCGCTGTGCCTGCTGCCCGTCGACCCCGACGGCACCCCGAGCGGCGAACCCCGCACCCTCACCACCGAACCGGCCGACCACCCCTCCTGGTCAGCCGATTCCACCACCCTGCTCTACCTCTCCGCCGGACGCCTCCGTCTCATCGGTGTCGACGGCGGCCCCGCCCGCACCGTCCGTGTCCCCCTGGACGCGCCAAGACCCACACCCGCGGACCTCGTGGTGCATGCCGGGCGCCTGTGGGACGGCACCGGCGAGACGACCCGCGAGGACGTGGACATCGTGGTGAGCGGCGGACGTATCGCCGCGGTCGAGCCGCACCGGTCAGGACGACGGGCGGCGCTGCGCCGGGTCGACGCCTCCGGCCGCACCGTGATTCCCGGCCTGTGGGACACCCACACCCACCCCTGGCAGAGCACCTACGGCGGCCGCCAGACCGTCGGCCAGCTCACCTACGGCATCACCACGGCCGTCTCACTGGGCGGCTTCGCCTACGAACAGGCCCGGCTGCGCGAGGCGGTGGCCACCGGACAGCTCGCCGGACCCCGACTGCTGACCACCGGCGAACTCCTCGACGGGGCGCGTGTCGCCTACAGCATGGGCCGCGCCCACCGGACCAGGCACGGACTGCTGCGCTCGCTGGAGCGGGGTGAGGCGCTGGACTGGGACTTCGTGAAGACGTATGTGCGGGCGCCGGCCTGGGTGATGGCGGAAGCGGCCCGTTTCGCCCACGAGCGGCTCGGTGTCCGCGCGGGAAGTCATCTGCTCTCGCCCGGCGTCGAGGTCGGCCAGGACCTGACGACTCATCTGCAGGCCACCCAGCGCGCCGAGTTCGGACATGCCGTCACCGCGACGGGCCGCGTCCACCAGGACGTCGTGGAGATCTACACCGCGCGCGGAGTGCGCTTCTCGATGATCGCCACCCCCTTCACCGCCGTCCCCCTGCTCGGCGCGGACCCCGCCCTCGCCGACGATCCCCGGGTCACGGTGGTGATGCCGCCGTGGGACTCGGCGACCGTCAAGCAGTCGGCCGGTGTCGCGCCCACCGCGGCCCAACTCGCCACCCTGCGCACGGAGACCGACGTCTACCGGCGGATCCTGGCCGCCGGCGGACTCGTCGCGCTCGGCACGGACCAGCCGCTCGTCCCCGTCGGCCTCTCCCTCCACCTCGGCCTGCGCGCCCTGCACCGCGGCGGCCTCTCCCCGGCCCAGGCCCTGCGCACGGCGACCGTCCTGCCCGCCCGGCTCTTCGGCCTCGACCGGGACCTCGGCACCGTGGAGGAGGGCAGGCTGGCGGACCTGACGGTCGTCGACGGCGACCCGTTCACGGACTTCGACACCCTCGTACGTACCGTCGCGGTACTGAGGGGCGGAGTGCCCTACACCACCGAGGAGTTGACCGCCGCCTTCGAGCCGGCCGCCCGGAGCACGGCCGAAGCCGAGGAGGACTGGCTCGCGATGGGGAGGCTGATGCGCAGGGACGCCTGCTGCGACGCCCACTGACCCGCAAACCTCAGGGGGCCGCCCGAGCGGGGAGCACGGAAAGGAGGTGGGTGATCAACGGCGTCAGGTCCAGGCCGTCCCGCAGGGTGCGCGGCGCGTCGTCGATATCCTCCACGAAACGGTAGGGGCCGACCCAGGTGATCTCCCGGGTGACCAGATCACCGTGGGCGGCGGGCGCCAGGTCGGCGGCGATGACCCGGGCCCCGCGATGCCGGGCGGCGACGAGGGAGCCCATCGGACCGCAGCCGTTGACCAGCACGGTACGTCCCCGCAGGTCGCGCACGCGGCCCACGGCGTGCAGCGCGACGGCCGAGGACACGGCCAGCGCCCCTGCTGGGGGTCCACGCCGTCCTGGGGAAGGCCGCCGTCGCCGACGAATCAGGCGGGTGCACGGTGCCCTTCACCGTGAACTCCGTTGTTCGGGGACTGGGGTGGAGCGGGGGATCAGAGCTCGACGCGGCCGGCACGCAGGGCGGGGAGCCGGTCGGTGATCGCGGTGGTGAGGGTGTCGTCGTCCGCCAGGTCCCCGGCTCCGGCGGCCCGCAACAGGGCCGGCAGCGGTGCCGGTGCGGCATGCGACGCCCAGGCGGCGAGGGCGAGTTCGAGGACCGGTGTCCGGGCGCCGCGGGCGCGCAGCTCGCGCAGTGCGGGCAGCCAGCGCTCCCTGACCTTCAGCGGGCCGTCGGTGGCGATCTGCCGCAGCAGGTGTCGCATGGCGGGGTTGCGGAACCGCAGGACGAGATCGTCGGCGTAGGCGAGCGGATCCGGACCGCCGGCGGGGAGCGTCGGGGCGATTTCGGCGCACAGGGCCCGCACCAGACGCTCGCCCCAGTCGGTGGCCATGGTCTCGGCGACGGTGGTCAGCCCGGCGGCGGCACCCAGGTAGGCCAGAGCCGAGTGGGAGCCGTTCAGCATGCGCAGTTTGGTGAGTTGATACGGCGTCACGTCGGGAACGAACAGGGCGCCGTCCCGCTCCCAGGGCGGCCGGGGCGCGGCGAAGGAATCCTCCAGGACCCACTGCCGGTACGGCTCCGCGGTGACGGCCAGGGCGTCGGTCATCCCGAGCGCTTCCCGGGCCGCCGCCAGATCGGCCTCCCCGGTCGCGGGCACGATCCGGTCCACGACCGTCGCGGGGAAGGCGACGGCCTCGGCCATCCGGTCCAGGATCGCCGCGCGGTCGGGCCAGCTCGACGCCCGCACGAAGTCGTGCACGACCCGCGCCGACGCGGCCCCGTTGTCCGCCATGTTGTCGCAGGACACGACACTGATCGGCGCGGCGCCTGCCCGCATCCGCGCCGCCAGTCCGGCGGCCAGCCGTCCCACCACCGTGGTGAGCGGCCCCGCGGGGTCCGCCGCGAGGTCGGCGGCGACGGCGTCCGTGTCCAGCCCGCCGGTCAGCGGCGACCGGTAATAGCCCTTCTCGGTCACCGTCAGCGTCACGACCGTCACCTCGGGGTCGGTGAACAGGGCGTCGACGGCCTTGGCGTCCGGGCCCATGGCCAGCGCGCCGACGATCGAGCCGACGATCCGCGTGTGGTTGCCCTCCGGCCGCCGTTCGGTGAGGGAGTACAGGCAGTCCTGCTCCCGCAGGGCGGCTGCCACGTCCGTCGAGTGGGGTGCCACGGCGGTGATGCCCCAGGGTTCGCCGGCATGCTCGGTGTAGACGGCCTGGTGTGCGCGATGGAAGGCGCCGAGGCCGAAGTGGACGAGGCGGGTGCGCAGATGCGCCGGGTCGACCGAGGGGCGCAGCTCGGCGGGGAGGCGGGAGACCGTCGTACGGTTCAGTGGGGCGCTCACCAGTCGTGCACCGAGCCGTCGAGGCGGCGCGCGACCGGGAGACAGCGCCGCTGGTAGGGGAAGCGCCCGGCGGCCTCGTCGTCGTACTCGACGCCCAGACCCGGCTCCTCGGAGGGATGCAGCATGCCGTCGGCGAAGGCGACGCCCGTGTGGAACACCTCGGCGGTCTCGGCGGGGTGCCCCATGTGTTCCTGGATGCCGAAGTTCGGTACGGCGAGGTCCAGATGGACGGCGGCGGCGATGCTGACCGGGGAGAGGTCGGTCGCCCCGTGGGAGCCGGTGCGCACCTGGTGGAGGGCGGCGAGGTCGAAGATGCGGCGCAGGTGCGTGATGCCGCCCGCGTGCACGACGGTCGTGCGGACGTAGTCGATGAGCTGCTGGGTGATGAGGTGCTGGACGTCCCAGATCGAGTTCATCACCTCGCCCACCGCGATCGGTGTGGTGGTGTGCTCGCGGATGAGGCGGAAGGACTCCTGGTTCTCGGCCGGGGTCGGGTCCTCCATCCAGAACAGCCGGCACGCCTCGACACTCCTGCCGAAGCGTGCCGCCTCGATCGGGGTCAGCCGGTGGTGCACGTCGTGCAGGAGGTGGAAGCCGAAGCCGAACCGTTCGCGCACGGCCTCCAGATAGGAGGGCGCGAAACCGAGGTAGGCCTCGGTGTCCCAGGGCTGCTCCTCGGGCAGGTCGGTGGCGGCGGGCTCGTACACCGCGCCCTTGCGCACGCCGTACGTCCCCCCGACCCCCGGCACGGCGGCCTGTGCGCGGACGGCCCGGTAGCCCAGCTCCAGATAGCGCTGGACGTCGTCCAGCAGGGAGGGCACGTCGGTGCCGCTGGCGTGGGAGTAGACGAGGACGCCGTCGCGGGAGCGACCGCCGAGCAGCTGGTAGACGGGCAGCCCGGCCACCTTGCCCTTGATGTCCCACAGGGCGGTGTCCACGGCGGAGATCGCGGTCATGGTCACCGGGCCGCGCCGCCAGTAGGCGCCCTTGTAGAGGTACTGCCACATGTCCTCGATGCGGGCCGGGTCCCGGCCGATCAGCAGCGGGACCACGTGGTCGCTCAGATAGCTCGCGACGGCCAGCTCGCGTCCGTTGAGGGTCGCGTCGCCGAGTCCGGTCACCCCGTCGCTGGTGGTGACGCGCAACGTGACGAAGGCGCGCCCGGGGGACGCGACGAGCACCGCGGCCCGCTCGATCGTGCTCACTTGCGGCTCCCGTCTTGTCGTACAGTGCTTGTATACAAGCATCTGTCGCGCAGGCGGGCAATACCGCTTCCGCCGCGCTTCAGGGTCCGGAGCGCTACGTAGGATGTGCACATGGCCCAATCGAACGGGCGGCGGACGAGTCGGCGCGACATCTATCTCAGGCTGCGTCAGATGGTCCTGACCCTTGACCTCGCCCCGGGCGCCGCCCTCTCGGAGAACGAGCTCGCCGCGTCCCTCGGCGTCAGCCGCACCCCGGTGCGGGAGAGCCTGATCCTGCTGGCCCAGGAGGGACTGGTGCAGGTCTTCCCGAAGATCGGGTCGTTCGTGTCCCGGGTGGACCCGGGACAGGTCGCCGACGCGCAGTTCCTGCGGGAGGCCGTGGAACTCGCCTCTCTGGAGGACCTGCCCGAGCGGCTCGACGCCGAGGTCGCGGAGGAGCTGTGGGACAACCTCCGGCGGCAGCGCGGCACGGGCCTGGACCTGGAGGAGTTCTTCGCCCTGGACGAGGCCTTCCACCAGGGCCTGATGCGGCTGAGCGGGCACGGCAACGTGTGGACCACGGTCGCCGCCGCCAAGGGCCACCTCGACCGGGCCCGGCGGCTCGGCCTGCACGAGAACGAGTCGCCGGCCGTCTTCGCCGACCAGCACCACGAGATCCTCGCCGCCGTCGTCGTCGGTGACATCGCCCTCGCCCGCACCGCCATGCGCGCCCATCTGCGGGCCGTCTTCGACGACATCGAGCGCATCCGCGCGCATTCACCCGAACTCTTCGCCACCGGCACCCCGACCGTCCCGGTGCGCCGCAACGTAGTCGTCTGGGAGTGACCCCTCCCGCTCAGTGCCCGATCTCCACCACCCGGGCCCAGGCGGGCGGCGCGAGAGGTACGTAGTCCGGGTCCTCCTCGTCCCACGAGCCACCCGACCGGGAGAACAGCCCCACCACGGTCCGGCAGGCCGGCCGGGCCTCGGGCCACGGTGTCTGCCCGTCGGTCAGGGCCACGACGACATCGGGGCGCGGACGCGTCCGCAGCGCCGTGGCGAAGCCGGTGCGCAGATCCGTGCCCCCGCCGCCGAGCAGCGGGATGCCCTCGCCGCGGCACAGGGGGTGCGCGATCCGGGCCGCCGCGTCGCACGGCACCACCGTGACCAGGTCGCGCCGGCCGCCCACGGCACGGGAGATCGCGGCCACCTCCAGCAGGGCGCTGCCCAGTTCGGCGTCGCTGACCGAACCGGACGTGTCGATGATCACCGACACCCGGGGCGGCCGGCGCCGGAGACTCGGCAGCACCACCCCGGGCACCCCCGCCGAGCGCCGCGCCGGTCGGCCGTAGGAGTAGTCCTCGCCGGCACCGGCCCCGGACGCCGCCGACCGCACCGCGGCACCCAGCAACTCCCGCCACGGCTGCGGCGGATGGAACGCCTCCTCGGCCCACCGCCGCCAGCCCTCCGGCGCGTGGCCAGGGCGGCCCTTGATCCCCTGCGCCACCCGATAGCGCACCCCGTCCTGTTCCTGCCGGCTCAGCGCGTGCGCCCCGTCGGGGCCCAGCTCCCACTCCCGCTCCAGCCCGTCGGCGCCGCTGCCGCAGTCCAGCCAGGCCATCTCCTGCAACCGCGGACCGAGCCGGAACAGGCGCAGGTAGTCCTCCATGAGCTGTCCGGCGGGCAGCTGCAACAGCCCCGGGTGGGCGGCGCCCCGGGGCCAGGCCAGCCCGTCGCCGTAGATGTCGTCGTTGATCTCGAAGTCCGCGGCGATGTTCATGCGCAGTCGCTCGCCCGGTCCGGACAGCCCGAGCTGCTTCGCGACCCGGTCGCTGCGTCCGTGATGGTCGCGCAGCAGGTGCGACACCTCGTGCACCCACACCCCGGCCAGCTCCTCCACCGGCATCCGGTCCACGAACGCCGGTGAGACATAGCACCGCCAGTACCGGTCCACCGACATCGTCGGCACCTGCGGAGACTCCACGGTGTGCAGCGCGAACAGGGCCGTCGCCAGATAGGGGCGGGCGCGGGCGGCCTGCAGCCGGGCCGCGTAGAGCTTGTCGACATCCAGCGCCCCCGACTCAGGACCCGGCGGCCCCGGCGCCTCGGTGGTCATCGCCGCCCCGGCTTCGCCGCCGCCGTCCGCGCCGCCGCCCGGTCCGCCCGCCGGGAGAGGGCCACCACCCCGGCCAACTGCTCGATCGACTCGGGCACTTCCCAGTCCTGCTGCCGCAGCGAGGCGAGCGTGGTCGCGGGGACGACGACCAGGTCGGGCGCGCCGGTCTCCATGGCCCGTACGAGCAGCGCCCACGCGGCGTCCCAGCGGGACCGGTTCGGCCGGGCGCGCACCGCGGCCACCACTCCGTCCAGTGCGGCCTGACGCAGGTCGCCCCGCTCGGGCAGGACGGCCCCCGCCGGGTCCGCGAGCAGCATCTCCGGATCGGGGAGGTCCATACGGTCCACGCTCGCCAGCAGCTCCAGCCCCGGCCCGTCACCCACGGTTCCGCGGACCAGAAGGGACAGCACGTCCCGCGAGGAACCGGCGGCGGTCGCGAACGCGATCAGCCGCAGCGTCATCTCCCAGCTGCGCGGCGACGGCCAGGCACCGCCCCGCCGGGTCTCGCTGCCCGGCAACTGGTGTACCAGCTTGGGCCGGGCGGCCAGCAGCCCGCACACCGCGCGCCGGGCGAAGTCCACGGCGTCGGCCAGCAGTTCGGGATCGAGCCGCGGCAGCGTCGCCACGGGCCAGGTGCCGCCCAGGCCGCGCACGACGACCTCGTGGTCGTGGGTCCACTGCAGATGCACGAACCGGTTGGCCAGCGGCGGGCTCAGCTCCCAGCCGTCGGCGGCCGAGGAACGTGGGTTGGCGGCGGCCACGATCCGTACGCCGGGCGGCAGTTGGAGCGCCCCGATGCGCCGCTCCAGCACCAGCCGGAGCAGCGCGGCCTGCACGGCGGGCGGCGCGGTGGACAGCTCGTCCAGGAACAGCAGTCCGCGCCCGGCCCGTACCAGCCGCACGGCCCAGTCCGGCGGAGCCATCGGCACGCCCTGCTCGGCGGGATCGTCGCCGACGATGGGCAGTCCGGAGAAGTCGGAGGGCTCGTGCACGCTGGCGATCACCGTGGTGAGCGGGAGGTCCAGGGCGGCGGCGAGCTGGGTCAGGGCGGCGGTCTTGCCGATCCCCGGCTCACCCCACAGCAGGACCGGCAGATCGGCGGCGACGGCCAGGGTCAGGGCCTCCAGCTGGATGTCGGGCCGGGGTTCGGTGGTGTTCGCGCGCAGGAGCGTCAACAGCTCGTCGGCGACGTCGAGTTGACCGGTGGTGGAAGACGGCATGGATGATCACCTTTTCAAGTCGGGTCGGCATCGTGGAAGGGCTCGGCGAAGACCGGGACGGTGTCCCGTCAGCGGAGCAGGCAGTCGCGCGGGTGCGAGCGATAGGCGCCCGGGCGGCGCACACGCGGGCGCACCCGTCCGGGTGGCGGGCCGATGAGCCCCGCCCGGTAGAGGCCGTACGTGATCCGCCGCCGCGCCGCGTCCTCCAGCGCGTCCCGCAGGGCGCCCTCGCGCAGCACCGCGTCCGGGCCCAACAGGCCCTCCACGACGGCCAGCGCGCCGGCGGTGTCACCGTGGTCGAGGCGTTCGCGGACGCCGGCGAGACAGTCGGGGCGGCGGTGGGCCCGGTCGATGGCCTGGAGGCAGGGCAGGGGCGTGCCGGTCAGCGCGGCCAGCAGCTCCTCGCGGCGGATCTCGGCCGGGTCGTGGTCCAGCGGCGCCAGCACGCCGTCGACGAGGCCGATACGATGCCGGGCTCCCCGGCACTCCACGACGTGCGCCCGGCCGGTCCGCTCATCGTCAGCGGCCGGGGTGACGGGTGCCCGCTCCGGTACGAGCGTCCGGGCGACGAGCGGATGCAGGCGATCGGCGTCGATCGCACCGGCTCGGACCAGTTCGAGGTCGGGCAGCACCCAGGTCGCGGCGTCGGGCAGGACCGGCAGCCCCGAACCACCGCCTTCGGTCACCGCCGCGACACGCCAACCGGAAGGCCCGGCACCGTCCGCGTCCGCGACGACGCGCAGCACCAGCCGGCACCGACGCGCGATCCGCACCAGGACGGCCCCGGCCCCCGGGGCCCCGCCCCGGCCGTCGGCCAGGAGCAGCGCCCCCGCTTCCGCCGCCCACCGGTCGACGGCGCACGGGTGCTCGAGCGCCACCGCCCGCAGGGCATCCGGACATGGCCGCCCGTCATGGTGGCGATCCGCACCGCACCGCGCCCGCAACTCGCCCGCACTGCGCGCATCCCACAGATGGCGATGCAGGTCCAGACGGAACCGCGGGCTGGGGTGAGGATGTGGATGACGGCAGGCGTCGGCGTCCGGCCGGGAACCGTCCCACAGGCCGAGGCTGATCCGCTGTCCGGCGTCCGCCCAGGCGGGCGGGGTCCGGACCACGAGATGCAGGGGACGGGGGCGGCCCGAGACCTCGTAGCGGGCCAGCGCGATCGTCAGCGCCGGGCGCAGCAGTCCGTCCGGGGCGATCCTCGGCATGTGCCAGCGCAGCAGGTCGGGTGCCAGATGCCGTAGATCCGCGCGGAGTCGGGCCGCGAGGTCACGGCCGTGGGCACGGGCCACGGAACGCAGGTCGAGGTCGACGTCGACGCGCGCGGCGGCGCACGCGCCGGCCCAGTCCCCGGCGAGGCGGCGGGCGGTCGCGGTCTCGATCATGGCGGGCGGCACGGCGAACTCGCGCACGCGCAGCCACAGGGAGAGGCGGGAATCCCCGTTCGCGAAGTGGGGGTGAGTGGCCATCAGCACTCACCTGACGCGGACGGGACCCCCAATCTGTCAGCAGAAGGAGTCATCGCCGGGAGCGTAGCCTCCGGCCGTCGTGACCCGCCAACGCTTTTCCGTGTGTGTGCGTTAGGCTGATCTTATTGCTTGAAATATCAAACAGATGGGTGCCGCGCGCCCGGATCGAGGTCGGTTCCATGCATGTCGTCATCAGCGGTTCATCGGGGTTGATCGGCGGTGCCCTCGCCGCGTCGCTGATCGCCGACGGTCACCGGGTGACCCGGCTGGTCCGCCGGGAGCCGCAGATCCGGGCCGACGGGAGCGAGGAGGCGCGCTGGGAGCCGCGGGCCGGTGGCGTGGATCCGGCGGTGCTGGACGGGGCCGACGCCGTCGTCGGACTGGCCGGAGCGGGGGTCGGCGACCGGCGCTGGACGGCCGCGTACAAGGCACGGATCCGGGAGAGCCGGGTACGCGGCGCCGGCGCCCTCGCCACGGCGATCGGCGACTGCGCGAAGCCCCCGGCGGTGTTCGTGTCGGGCTCCGCGGTCGGTTACTACGGCGAGACCGGCCAGGACGTCGTGGACGAGTCCGCGCTGCCGGGGCAGGACTTCCTGGCCGGTGTGTGCCAGGAGTGGGAGGCGGCGGCCGGCGGTGCACGGGCGGCCGGGACGCGGGTGGTGACGACCCGGTTCGGGATCGTCGTGTCGGCGAAGGGCGGTGCGATGGGACGGCTGCTGCCCCTGGCCCGGGCGGGACTCGGCGGCCGGCTGGGCGACGGACACCAGTACTGGAGCCATATCTCGCTGCCCGACACGGTCCGTGCCCTGCGGCACCTCATCGACAGCGAGACGGTCGCCGGCCCGGTCAACATGACCACCCCGCACCCCGCGACCAACCGCGAGATCACCGCCGCCATCGGCAGGGCGCTGCACCGCCCCACGATCCTGCCCGTCCCCGCCTTCGCCCTCCGCCTGGCCCTGGGCGAGTTCGCCGACGGCATCCTGATGAGCCAGCGGGTGCTGCCGGCACGCCTCCTGGAATCCGGGTTCACCTTCGAACACCCGACGTTCGAGGAGGCCGTGACGGCGGCGGTGCGCTGAGGCTTCCGCCAGGGGGTGCCCGCCCGCCGCTTGGTGACGCAGCTCCCTGGGCTGCCGCCGAATGCGGTGGCCGTCCCCCCGCGCGGGGCCCTAACCTCGGCGTTCGTGAACGACGACGGACCGGACGACACCAAGACCGGCGCGCGCGTGCCCTGCCGCCGGGGCGGGAAGCGCGAACGCGTCGAGCGGGACATCGACGACGTGGGCCGCGACGACTTCCTCGTCCATCGAGGACGGCGCCACGACGTCGCCGTGCTGTCCCTGCTCCGGCCCGAGTGGGAGGCACTGGAGCGACCGCGGGCCTGGGACCTGTGAGAGGAGCCCGCCGATGATCAGCCAGTGGCGGCTGCGCGCCGCCTTCGCCGCCCGGCTCTCCGAGATGTACGGCCGTGAGGTGCCCGCCTACACCACGCTGGTGGACGTCTCCCGCGAGGTGAACGAGGACGTCCTGCGCGCCCGGGGCGCCGACGCCGAACGCCTCGGCTCCATCGGCCGCGTCACCGCGGAACGCCACGGCGCCATCCGCGTCGGCACCCCCGCCGAACTCGCCCAGGTCGCCCGGATCTTCGGCGCTCTCGGCATGCACCCGGTCGGCTTCTACGACCTGCGCGATGCGGCCGCCAGCGCGGTGCCCGTCGTGTCGACCGCGTTCCGGCCCGTCGACGGCGAGGAGTTGGCCCGCAACCCCTTCCGCGTCTTCACCTCCCTGCTCACCCCGGCCGACCCGCGCTTCTTCGACACCGGTCTGCGCGCCCGCCTGGAGACCTTCCTCGCCGGCCGCGAACTGTTCCCGCCGGAGCTGCTCACCCTGGCCGACCGCGCGGAGGCGGAGCACGGACTGCCCGACGAGGCCGCCGAACGCTTTCTCCAACTCGCCGTATCCGCTTTCGAGTTGTCGGCCGACCCGATCGACAGGGCGTGGTACGAGACGCTGGAGCGGGTCTCCGCCGTCGCCGCCGACATCGGCGGTGTGCGCAGCACCCACATCAACCACCTCACCCCGCGGGTCCTGGACATCGACGAGCTGTACCGCCGGATGACCGAGCACGGCATCGAGATGATCGACACCGTCCAGGGCCCGCCCGCCTGGCGGGGCCCCGACGTCCTGCTGCGCCAGACCTCCTTCCGGGCCCTGGCCGAACACCGCGCCCTGCGCCTCCCGGACGGCACCGTCACCCAAGGAGCCCTGCGGGTCCGCTTCGGCGAGGTCGAGGCGCGCGGCATCGCCCTGACCCGCGAGGGCCGCTCCCTCTACGACAGCCTGCTCGGCCGCATCGACGAGCGGCTCGCCCGGGACCCCGGGGCACAGCGCTCCGAAGTGGCCCGCGCCGTCTGGGAGAAACACCTGCCTGCCACCGAACAGGAGCTGGCCGAGCGGAAGTTGGCGTACTTCACCTACGAAGTCGTGGACGAACGGCCCCGCGACGGCCGCCGCCCGCCCGCCGACCTCGCGGCCCTGGTCTCCGGCGGCTGGCTGCGCGCCACACCCATCGTCTACGAGGACTTCCTGCCCCGCTCCGCCGCCGGGATCTTCCAGTCCAACCTCAGCGGCGAGGGCTCCCGGGACAACGCGCGGGAGGGCATCGCCTACGACGCCGCCTGGTTGTCCGGTGCCGTCGGCCGCGAGGTCCTGGACCCCTTCAGCCTCTACGAACAGCAGCAGAACCGGTCCGTAGACCGGGTCAGCCGCGAACTGGGTCTCCGCTGAGGCGGCTCACCGGCTTCTGGAGAGGATGCTCAGCGCGTTCGCGGCGACGACCGCGCCGATGCCCGCCCACTCCGCCCACCCCGGACGCTGCCCGAGACCGACCAGGCCGACGACGGCGGCCAGGACCGGGTTGACGCTCATGAACAGGCCGAACGCCTGCGCCGGGACCCGGCGGAGGGTGAACAGGTCCGCCAGATAGGGCACCGCCGAGGACAGCACCCCGGCCGCCACGGCGCACCCCACCGCCGAGGCCGTCGGCGGCTGCCGCAGCACCAGCACCACACCGACCGGCAGGAACAGCACGGCGGACACGCCGGCCGCCGCAGCGGACCCCTGGGCGCCGGGGAGACGTCGGCCGACGGTGCGGTTGAGCAGGATGTACGAGGCCCAGCAGACGGCGGCGAGGAGACCGAGCCCGAGGCCGACGTAGTCCGTCGAGGGCCGCGGGCGCATCAGCGTGACGGCCCCGGCCGCCGCGATCACCGCGCAGCAGGCGTCCACCCGGCGCCGCGCGGCGGCCAGCGCGACGGTGAGCGGGCCGAGGAACTCCAGCGTCACCGCGAGCCCGAGGCCGACCCGGTCGATGGCGGTGTACAGCGACAGGTTCATCGTACCGAACACCACGGCCAGCAGCAGTACCGGCTGCCACTGCCGCCAGGTGAAGGTCCGCGGGCGGGGCCGGCCGACGGCCAGGAGGACGAGCGCGGCGACGTACTGCCGGACGGCCACCACCCCGAGCGGACCGAGCACCGGGAAGGCGAGGGAGCCGATCGCCGCACCGGTCTGGTTGGACAGACCGCTGCCGGCCATGGTGACGACGCCCGCGAACCGCCGCGCGGAAGGGCGGGCCGGGGCGGAGGCCGTGCGGGCCGGTGGGAGCGTGCGTACGGGTCGCATGGGCCGATGATGGGACGAGCCGGTGCATGCGCAAAATGCGTGCGGTGCCCGATCCATACGCTGGAGTCATGGATGTGGAGCTGAGGCAGTTGCGGTGCCTCGTCGCGATCGTCGACGAGGGCACCTTCACCGACGCGGCCATCGCCCTGGACGTCTCCCAGGCGGCCGTGTCCCGCACGCTGGCCTCGCTGGAACGGGCCCTGGGGGTACGGCTGCTCCGGCGCACCTCGCGCGAAGTGACGCCCACCGCAGCCGGGTTGAGGGTGCTGGCGCACGCCCGGCGGGTGCTCGGCGAGGTCTGCGAACTCGTCCGCGCCGCCACCTCGGACCACACCAGCCTGCGGATCGGTTACGCCTGGTCGGCGGTCGGCCGGCACACCGCGGCCTTCCAACGCCGCTGGGCCGCGGCCCACCCCGAGACCGACCTGCACCTGGTCCGGGTCAACACCGCGACGGCCGGACTGGCCGAGGGCAGCTGCGAACTCGCCGTCGTACGCAGGCCGTTGGGCGACGACCGGCGCTTCGACACCGCCATCGTGGGCCTGGAGCGACGGCTGTGCGCCCTGGCCGCGGACGACCCGCTCGCCCGGCGCCGTTCAGTGCGGCTCGCCGACCTCAGCGATCGCACGCTGCTCGTCGACCGGCGTACCGGCACGACCACCGCAGACCTGTGGCCGCCCGACGCCCGTCCGGCCACCGAGGAGACCCACGACGTCGACGACTGGCTCAACGTCATCGCCGGGGGCCGGCGCATCGGCATGACGGCCGAGTCCACCGCCCACCAGTACCCCCGCCCCGGCGTGGTCTACCGGCCCGTCCGTGACGCCGAGCCCATCGCCGTACGCCTGGCCTGGTGGCACGACGACGCCCACCCGGCGACTCCGGCGGCCGTCGAACTGCTCACGGAGCTGTACCGGGACGGCTGAGCGCCGGCGGGGGCGGGGGGGGGGGGCCCGGCCGGCCGCCCGTACCGGGCGGGGAAGCCGTGGGGCCCAACCCCGGCCGGGAAAGCCCCGGGCCCGCCACGCGCC